>JAIPCE010000026.1 GCA_021738345.1 Rhodoferax sp.
GGTTGGAAGACAGCTCAAAGCTGAGCTTGCGCGCCGTGCCCGAGTTGCCCTGCTGCAGCGACACGGGCTTGAGCGCCTGCTTGGCGGCGCCCTGCAACAGCTCCACCCGCTTGGCATTGATGCGCTGATCGTCGTTGAGTGCTGCCGTGCGGCGGCGGTTGAAGTCGTGCGTCCAGACGGCGCCCTCGCGGGTCTGCAGGCGGAACTCGGTGTCCACCGCCATAAGCTGGCCGGA
This sequence comes from Rhodoferax sp., assembly GCA_021738345.1. Taxonomy (GTDB): domain Bacteria; phylum Pseudomonadota; class Gammaproteobacteria; order Burkholderiales; family Burkholderiaceae_C; genus Allorhodoferax. The sequence goes on from JAIPCE010000026.1 coordinate 236, forward strand.
CTCGACCAGAAGCTTGAGCAGTTTGGGCACGTTTTGCTCCAGCCTGGGTCGGTCGGCTTTGAGGTCGCAGACCAGCAGGTCCACCAGGGTTTCGGCATTGGCGCGCACACCGTCGTCGGCACCCGGCGTGCGCGGGAGCTTGCCGATCAGGAAAATCAGCGCGCACAGGCTGGAGCGCAAGTCGCCATCGGCTGAGCCGTCGCGCTGCTTGCGGATGATCTCGTCGTATTCACGTTCCAGTTCACCAGAGTTCAGCAGGTCGGTGGAAATCTGGTCGTAAATGAAGTCGGCCGGCACCACGGTGCCAACGGCAGCCGCTGCACTTTGCCGCGTGGCCTCAAAAACGATTTGCAACTGGGACCGCAACTGGGCCTTGGTGCCGGAGTGGTCGGTATTGCGCAACACCTTTTCCCAAAACCGGCGCCGGGTGGGGAGCAGCGGGTAGTCAGCGACAAAAAACGGATCGTCGTCGTGGGTGGCAGCAAGGCGGGTGTTTTGCAGATGGCGCGCCAGCTCACCCTGGTTGGCATCCCGGCACTTGGCAATGCTGGCTTCTTGCTCTGGTTTTTTGCGCAGCACGGTCTTGCGGATGACGCTTTCGACATCAGTGTCGGAGAGTTGCACCTTGACCGCGAAGCGGGCTTGCAAGCGCTGCAGGGCGGGCGTGGCCGTGTGCAAGGCAGACTGACCGGTGCCAATGATGAGCAGGCGGCTTCCCAGGTCTGTGCAGATGTGTTCGGCAATTTCCTGCACGTCGTTGGCACGCTGGATTTTCTCACCGATGAATTGCTGGATTTCGTCCACCACCAGCAGCGTGCAGGGCAGCTTGCCGTCATGCCCGAAAATTTGCTTCACCATGTCGAGTGCGTCGTCGATGGTGGGAGAGTTGTTGTCTTTGAACTGTTCTCGGATGGCGGCTTGGGCGTTAGCCGGCGTGGCGTACTTGGGCTCGGCGCTGACCAGCGCCTCGGCCAATGGCATGGAAAGCTTCAAACTAAGCACTTCACGCGTCAGGTGGCGTTTTTGCTGCTGGAGCGCGGCCTCTACCTTGGCTTCCAGCCCAGATGAGCGCAACCAGAGGATGAATTTAGCCTGGGCCAGGTTTTCGGGCAGGCCGGCGGCGCGCAGCACCAGTTGAATAAAAGCCAGGCGAACGTTGTCCATGGAACCCGCGCCCAGCGTGCCCGCAGCGGCGCGCAGTCCACCCAGCGGCTTGCTGCGATTGGTCAATTCCATGAGCAAATCGGTAATTTCCGAGGGCAGCGTGACCAGCGAGCGGGCGGTGGCGCCATCGGCAAAATGGTAGTCTTCCCACAGGTAGCGCAGCACTTTGACCAAGTGCGACTTGCCGCTACCAAAGAAGCCGCTGACCCACACCGCGTTTTGCTCGGGCTTGCCCAGACCTGCCAGGTAGGCCTTGAGAATGCGCTCCATGCCACGCGCGTACTCGCCGTCGCAGACAAAGTTTTGCAGCTCGAAACGCAGCGTCTTGATCTGGCCGTCGTCATGGCCAATTTCAGATACCTTGGAGACCCCGTTGTTGAGCAGCTCAAGCGTGGTGGGGTCACGAAAATAGAGGTCGCGGTTGGTCATGGTTGGATGAAACTCTCTGTTGATGTGATGGGGACGGCCATGTAGTTGAAGCCGTCGCGCGCGTCCATGAAGCGATAGACGTTGCCCGCGTATTCACCCGGAAAAAGAACCAGTAAGCGACCACGAACGCTGTCTTCAACGCGCTCGATCAGGCTCGACACTCGCATGAAGTCAAACAGCGTAGCCAGACCGGTGAGGGCCACAACGGCGTCAGCGTCGGCGTCTGCTGCGGTGCAGGCCTGGCGCACCCGCTCAACAGCCAGGTCTTCAAGCTCGCTGTTGGCACTGAAATGCTCTGGTTCGGCAAAGATGCCTTCGCGGTATTCGTGGCTGGCAATCCACTGCGGAAGCAGGTTGGTGAGGTTAACGCTGGTCCAGCCGTGGTTGGCTTCCAGCGTGGCCGCTTCAAACTGAGGGATGCGTGCCCGCACCCGGCGCTCTTCGGCCGGCGGATACACCGCAAACCAGATGCGCTGCTTGCCGGATGTGTGAGCTGACCACGGCAGGCGAACCTGGCGGCAGTAGTTGGTAAGCAGGCGGTCGATGTTGCTCATTGGGTGGGGCCTTGAAATTGGGCGAGCAGGGGAAAGCTCAAATCGACCACTTCGCCAACAGCGCGCAGGTTGAGCAGCCCGGCGCGATGAGCTTCCTGGCCCAATGTTTTGGCGCGATCGGCAGTCAAATCGAGTAAGCAACACCACGGGTTGGAGAAGACCGCCGAGCCATAGTAGCCGGCCACGGTGCCGAGAAACAAGGCCATGGTAACAGCGACGGCGGTCGGTTTGACCTGCTGGCGAATCTTGTGCGCGCGACCAGCGAGATGGCCGGACTGGGTCCAGGAGGATGCGGCATTGCGGCCGATTTTGTTACGGTTCAATTCGGAGTACTGATTGGGAAACGTAACTTCAAGCGCCAGCGCCAGGTTCGCTGGCACCACAAGGTCTCCTTCAGATGCGCTCATGATGGCTGATGTTGTGGCCCTAAGAAGTGGGTCGCGCGCCCATGCCACTTGAAGCGCCAACTGCGGCAAACTTGTGACATCTGTGGAGTGAAGCTTACGTAAGAGGCCAAAAATGAGAGTTGCCTCATCTAGCGCATAGAGTTCGCGCAGGTGGCGCAGCGATTTCTGGCGGGTACTGACCGTGTTCTTGCCAAGCACATTGCGCTGAAGAACGGTATCCCGGTAATCTGCGGCGTCTGAACCGACGGGAACTGCCGTAAGCACGCACTCCAGCTCGGCCAGCATGATGGTGCGGCTGATATGGGCACCACCGGCAGAAAACTTGAGACCAAACGCCTGCAAGACTTCAGAAGACTCAGGAAAGACTGACGAAAACAGTTCGTTAGTTATTGCGATGGTGGTCATCAAATTATTTTCGTTGGCGCATTTTTTCGAGAGCGAAATATTTTCTCTGCCTCAAAATACTTGGCCGCAGCCTCCAAGATACATCTTTAAATTTTTCGTCGCACGTCCGCCTGTGTAACAAAAGAAGTTTTTCACCTTGTCCCCCAGCCGATGAATTGCATTCTACGTGCATCAACTCGCGGCGCGCTGGCTAGCGAGGTCCATCAAGCATCGAACGAAACCGTCATTCTTGCCGCTGGCTATTGCGTCAGAGCAGGGGCTGCGCCAGTTCAGGAACATACCGCAGCAGACAGGCGGGTCAGCCCGCAAAAGCCTGTTCCAGCTCATCAATCAGCGTCCCCACATAGGCGACTGCGGCATGGATGGGTGCGGGTGTGCGCAGGTCGATGCCGGCGGCCTGCATCAGCTCCACGGGGCGTAACGTTCCGCCGGCCTTGAGCACCTCGAGCCAGCGCTGCACAGCGGGCTCGCCTTCGGTCTGGACCTGTTGCGACATGGCCGTGGAGGCCACCAGGCCCACTGAGTAGGTGTAAGGGTAGAGCCCCATATAGTAGTGGGGCTGGCGCATCCAGGTCATGCGGGCGCCGTCATCGATCTCCACCGAGTCGCCCCAGAAGGACGCCAGGATGTCGCCCTTGCACTGGTTCAACACCGATGCCGTGATTGACTGTCCGGCCTCGGCCATGGCATAGACCTGGTGCTGCAACTCGGCTTCGAGCAGGTGGGTGACAAAGTTGTGGTGGTAGGTGCCCAGCACCTGCATGATGACCGAGCGGCGCATGCGCGGGTCGGTGTTCTGGGCCAGAATGTGCCGCGCCAGCAACATCTCGTTCATGATCGACGGCGCCTCGACAAACGGCATCGCGGGGCGGGCGTTGGTGATGCGCTGATGGCGCATGGCCAGGCTGAAGTGTCCGCCGTGCCCCAGTTCATGCGCCAGCGTAAAGACGTTGCGCATGGTGTCGGCCCAAGTCACCAAAATATACGGATGGATGCCAAACGGCGACGCGCAAAACGCGCCCGACGACTTGCCAACATTGTCCGAGCGGTCGACCCAGCGCTCAAACAAGGCAGTCCGCAGGAATTGACCGTACTCCGGCCCCATGACTGCCAGTGCGTCAAGGATCAGGGCACAGGCTTCCTCGTAACTCACGCGCGGGTTGAACTCGGGGTCGAGCGGGGTCTTGATGTCGCAATACAGCAGTTTGTCCAGGCCCAGCACCCGGCGGCGCAGGCGCGCATAGCGTTGCATGTGGGGCGCGAGCTCGGTCCGGATGATCTGCAGGATGTTGCGGTACAGGTCGATGGGGATTTTGTGCGGTTGCAGCAGATAGGGCTCGGTGCTGGGGTAACTTCGCATCCGTGCCAGCGCCACGTTTTTCTTGACTTCAGTCGCAAAGGTGGCAGCATAGGTGTTGTTGTAGGCCTTGAGTCCGGCGCTGAACGAGACCCACGCATTGCGCCGCACGGTGGCATCTTCATGGCCCTCGTAGGTGGATTCAAATGCATTGAAGGAATTGGCCAGTTCCTCACCTGCCGCGTTGGTAAACGGTGCAAACCGCATGTCACTGGCTTTGGAGCGGTTGTAGACCATGCCCGGCGCACCCAAAACCTCGCCCAGTTCGGCCAGTACCCGCTCTGCCTCGGGACTGAGGCGGTGCGGCTTGGTCTCGAGCAGGTCCTGCAGATACACTTGGTAGCTTGCCAGCCCCGCCTCGGTCGCCAGATACTGCGCCAGCACTCCGTCTGGCAGGTCAAGAATTTCGGACTCGACAAACGCGGTACTGGCATGCAGGCGCGCACCCAGCGCTGCCACGCGGGCGGCGGTGGCCTGGTGCTGGGGATTGGTGCCGTCTTCGGCGTTGCGCAGATAGGCATAGGTAGACACCCGTACCGCGCGCTGCTGCAGGGCCTCTACCGTGTTGAGGCAGTCCAGCAAATACTGGGGGCCATCACCCAGCCGCCCGCGGAATCGGTCCAGCTCAGACCGCGCCGCGTCCAGAGCATTGAACCCGGCCTCCCAGTCGGTGTGGGAAGCAAACAGGTCATTGAGGTTCCAGGTCAGTTCGACGGGAACGTCGGCACGGGCTAGTCGGTTTTTCACGGTGTAATTTCCGGCAGGTTGCAATGTCTGCGATGTTAGCGCCGCTCTCCTGTACCGGCGCAAGAAGGCTCTTTTGCCGCTATGCTCTCGCCCATGTACCCTGCCGATCCCGATGACAGCGCCGCCTTATCGATGCCCTATGGCTACCGCCAGCAGTCGAGCAATGCCAGGCCAGCAAGCCCCTTTTCAGGGAGAGTGAGTTAATGGCAATCGCAGTAATGCTGTTGGCCGCGGGGCGCGGGGAGCGTATGCGCCCGCTTACCGACGCCACGCCCAAACCGCTGCTGATGGTGCGGGGCAAGCCGCTGATGCAGTGGCCACTGGAGGCCTTGGCGCGCGGTGGTTTTGACCGTGTGGTGGTAAATACTGCCTGGCTTGGGGAACACATCGAAGCGCGATTTGGCCCTGCTTTCGTGCCACAAGGCGACGCCCATGCGGCCCCGCATGGGTCTGTGGCAGATTCTGGTCATTCGCAGCAAGCGTCGGACGCGGTGCAAACGAGCAGGGCGACCGGTGCGGGTCTCTTGCCCATGTCGATTGCCTACTCCCGTGAAGGCCGCGATTTTGGTGCCGCCCTGGAAACCGCCGGTGGGGTTGTCCGCGCGCTGCCGCTGCTGTGCCCCGAGGCCGCCGCACCACATGTCTCGGACGTATTCTGGGTTGTCGCAGGCGACGTTTTCGCACCAGACTTTGCATTTACCCAGGCCGCAGTCGACCGATTCCAGTCCAGCGACATGCTGGCCCATCTGTGGCTGGTCCCCAACCCGGAGCACCATCCACGCGGTGATTTTGGTCTGGCGGCAGACCCTGGTTTTGGGTCAAGCCAGGGGCTGGCGCTGAATCTGAGTGACGCTGTACCGGGTCCGCGCTGGACCTATAGCACCATTGGTTTGTACCGCAAGGCCCTGTTTGAAGCGCCTTGGTCCGATATACCGGCGGGCAATCCGACGGGCGTCCGTGCCGCACTGGCCCCGTTGTTGCGGACCGCGATGGACCAGCGCCGTGTCAGCGCCGAGCTCTACACCGGCCGCTGGGCCGATATTGGCACGGTGGCGCGACTGGATGCCATCAATCATCCCTAAAGTGCATAGTCGGTTCGTGAGCTGGCGGCACATCGCATAGTCCGTGGCGGCGGTTTCTATTTGTCGCTGTCGGCAATTGGTGACCACTCGCAACAAGGTCCGATCAATGCGCCTACGGTATTGATCTCTAGCCTGATCCGTTCCAGGCCAACTCCGCTCATTGACACTACTGAGGTGAGAGGGTCAAAATAGCCTATGACAACAATTCGCTCGTCACTGGTCGCTAAGCTCGCCTTTGCGGTAGTTTTTCTGATCCTGTTGCCATCGACTCTCCTGACGATCTATTGGTACGAACGGGATAGAGCTGCGGCCATAGATGTGGAGATGCGTCACATCCAGAGCTACTCCAAGAATGTCGCCAACGAAATCGACTCGTTTCTGCTCGGGCAGAGAGACATTGCTCGGTATGGTGCCGTCAGCCAGGAGTTGCGAGGATTTTTGCGAAAGCAGGGTGATCCGGGGACGATGTTGGAGTTCAATGCTTGGCTGACGTACTGGTCAAAGATATCCGATCACATCGGCGAGGTATTTGTGCTGGACCTCAAAGGCAACTGCGTTGCTGCAACAGACGCGTCGTTTGTGGGTAAGGACTATTCACTGCGACCCTATTTTCAGGATGCTATTCGAGGGCTAGACCATGTCAGTGACTGGACCATCGGCATCACATCACGCAAGGCCGGCGTATATCCTTCATCACCGATCAAGGTGAGCAACAGCACAATCGGCGGCATCATCGTCATCAAACTCAATCTAGCGCCGATTGATGCCATTATCTTAAGAAGCCAGGGTCTGGGCGTTCAGACATTTCTGGTCAATCGAGAGGGTGTCTTGCTCGCCCACTACGACCCTACTCTTAGGTACGCCACGCTAGATGACTTGTCGGCAAAAGAAAGCGACTGGATCAGGCAGACCCGTCAGTTCGCCGACTTGCCACAGAAATCTCTGGGGCTAAAGTCCTTGCGTCAAGATATCGGGCATTCGCGACCAGGTGAAACCTTGATGTCACAGGAGTACAACTTTGGAGGCGACCGTAAAGTTGCAGCATTGACAGGTTTGCAGGCCAACGCGTGGGTAGTTGGCGTAACGTCACCGCTTTCGGTGATCGAAAGCCGGGGCAAGCAAAGGTTTTCCGCAGTGGCACCGATGATCGTTTTGGTGATTCTGTTTACCCTATTGGCATCTTTTTACCTGATACGCTTTGTGGTGCGACCGCTCAACGAGTTACTTCAAAAAACCCGTTTGCTCAGCGCTGGTGACTATTCGGTAGAAGCGCAAGCAATTGGTACCGACGAGGTGTCGCAGTTGGCCAAGACGTTTAACAACATGGCTCGGACGATTCGTTTGCATACGGACGAACTGGAACATAGGGTGGCCCAACGTACCGCAGAGCTGGAAAAAGCGGTTCTGGAGATCAAGCAACTCTCCATCACTGACGCTCTTACAGGATGCTTTAACCGGCACCACATGAATGAGCAACTAGCCAGGGAGATTGAGCGCTCCAAGCGTTATGGACGCGCGCTTTCAATTCTCATGTGCGACATTGACCATTTCAAGCGGGTGAATGATACGTGGGGGCACCCGGCAGGCGACGAAGTGCTGCGTCTGGTCAGTGCAGCGCTGCGCGACAACTTGCGCCACGGGTCGGATTGGGTTGCTCGGTTTGGTGGCGAGGAGTTTTTGATAGTTTTTCCAGAAACGTCGCTTGAAGATGCCTCGGTTCTCGGTGAAAAGTTGAGGATGCGAATAGAAGACTTGGTGATAAACCTTGACCAACAGGTACTTCATGTCACTGCCAGCTTTGGCCTGGCATGCTTGCGTCCTGGCGATGGTGACAACACATTAGAGGTCCTCCTTGCTCGTGCTGATGCCATGCTGTACCTTGCTAAACGTGGGGGGAGAAATCGACTCGCCATTGATTCCAGTGATGGCAAGGAGCAATTGACGTCCCCGTCAACCAATACGTGAGCTTCAGTTTTAGAGAGTCGGTTTGGATCACTTTCGGCTGCCGCTGCATTGCCGGTTTGCCGACCGCCCCGTTATCGCAATTCAATTAATTGGTGACAAGGGCAAGGTCACTCAGACAGCAAACCTGAGGTCAGTCGTGCTTACACACTATGCACCTGGTCTTGATGGTGAAACTGACCTCTGCAAATTCTGATGTCGTCTGTATGATTCAAAGCCTGTTTAATCAATCATTGGCGATGGAACTATTCATAGTTAACGAGGACCTGGCCGTGCTGGAGCAAGCGTTGGCGGCAGCGCAGGGCGACGCCAGCCTGGACCTGTCTATAGTCTGCGCCTGGCATCTTCGCCAGCGCGACTGCCAGCGTGCATTGGCCCTTGCCTTGCAAGCTGAAGACCTTTTAGCAAAGTCGGGCTTGACCACGCAGACCCGGTCCTGTCACCTTGCACGTCTTCAGTTGGTACGGGCGGAAATCAAACTCCTGTTTGGAGATGGCGAGCTTGCCCATGAAATGGCCGTGGCGGCTACTGCAGAATTCACCCACCTGCAGGACGCATTGGGCACAGGTGACGGCCATTGGCTGCAGGCCTCCATATATGTGGATCGCGGCAACAGTCTGCAGGTTGCCGAATGCCTGAAGCAGGCGGCCGTCGCCTACCAATCGGCCGGCGACCCGTTGCGACGGGCGGCAACTGCAGCGCGCTTGTTGGTTAATGCCTCTTTTCGTGAGCCGGTGGCTACTGCGGCAGAACTTCAACGCCAGTTTCCACTGAAGCAGAAACTTGCGGCGGCTGTGCTGGCCTGGGTCTCGGCTGCGCGAGCCAATGTAGCCGGTCTGACAAACGACCCGGGTGGCTCGATCAAGCATGATCTGGTGGCCTACCATTCCGCGCTTGACAGTGGTCAGGTTCGCCAGGCGCTGGTGTCAGTGACCAATGCGGCCGAGTCTTTTGCAACATTAGGCGATCTCGACGCGGCTTTGGAGTGGAGCGAGCAGGCCCTGTCGCTGGCACGCAAGATCACTTGGCCGGCAAGCATCGGCTTTTGCCTGATGCAACTCGGCGATGCAATGCGCTTGCTGGGCCGTCACGACGAGTCCCGCCACTACCTGCAAGAGGCCTTGGTGCTGATGGGCGCCCAAGCTGGTTCACGTAATTACGAGCTGGGATTGGGGAACTTGGGCCAACTGGCATTGGATGTCGGGGACTATGCTGCCGGACTGGAGTGGTTCACCAAGCTTGAAGTCCACGGCAGCACGCAGATCGAACCAGACCTAGCCATCAAGGCCTGGCGCGGGCAGGCTAACGCGCTGTTTAGGCTGGGACGCGTACAAGAGGCTCAGAGCAAGGCAGAAGCCGCCCTTGCCCTTGCTCGGCAGCAGGGCAATGCCGAGGGACAGATTCAGATCTTGCGAATATTTGCCCAAATGCATCTGGAGCACAACCTAGATGCTTTGAACGGTGTATCCGCCTCCCGAATGGCACTGCATTACCTAGATCAGGCGCTGAGCATTGCAGGGTCCATCGGTGGTTATGACGTTTCGCCCGACTTGATGGAGCAAGTTGCATCGGCTCATGCGGCGGCTGGCGATTACGATGCGGCTTATAAACATATGTTAGCTGCCAATGCGGCGCGAAACCGGACCCGGCACCTGGAGGCTCAAAAACGCGCCCTGGCGCTTCAGGTGCGCCAACAGGTTGAGCAGGCAAGGGCTGATGCAGAGCATCACCGCAAGCTCGCCTCAACGTTGAAGGACACGGCAGCCACACTGGAGACCCTGGGTACCATAGGGCGCGAAATCACCGCGAGCCTGGACGCAGCAGCTGTCTTTGAAGCACTGCATCGCCACGTGCACCAATTGCTGGACGCCACAGCCTTTGCGATCTACCTGATGGAAGGCGATGGGTCCTTTCTCAAGATGGCCTTCGGTATAGAGGCGGGCGCGCCGCTGCCGCTGTCCCGCGTGCCGACGGACAGCGCCACAGCCGTGTCGGCGCGCTGCGCCCGTGAGCGCAAGGAAGTGCTGGTGGAGGTCCCGCCGGGCAAAGTCACCAGCAGCTGGATTCCGGGCACACTTCCCACCCGAAGCCTGCTCTACGCCCCATTGATGGTAGGCGAGCGTCTGTTGGGTGTGATGACCATACAGTCACCCAATGCACAGGTCTATGGTGAGCGCGAGCGCTCTATCTTCCATACGCTTTGCGCATATGGTGCAATCGCGCTGGACAATGCATCGGCCTATGCCGCTGCCGCTGCCGCGCAACAGCGCGCCGACCGGGCCAATGCCGAATTGCTGCAAACGCAGGCGCAATTGGTGAAGGACATCGCTGAGCGTGAGCGCATCGATCGCGAGCTACAGGCTTTGAACAATGACCTGGAGGTCCGAATTGCCGTGCGCACCCACGAGATGCGTGCCACCCTTGAGATGCTGGCTGAAAGTCAGCAGAAACTGCAGGGCATTGTCGATACGGCGCTGGATGCTGTGGTCCGGGTAGATGCGTCCGGTACCATCGTGGGCTGGAACTTACAGGCACACTTGATCTTTGGCTGGACCCCGCAGCAGGCCATCGGGCGGGCACTGCATCACACTATCATTCCTAAACAGCATCGCGAGGCACATCTTCGCGGCATGGCCCGCTACATTCTTGGCGGTGCTTCTACTGTGATTGACCGTCGCATTGAAATTACCGCGCTACACGAAAGTGGCCGCGAGTTCCCAATCGAGCTTGCCATTACCCGTGTCTCACTGATAGACCCTCAGAAATTCGAGTTCTGTGCGTTTATTCGCGACATCACCCAGCGCAGGCAGGCGGAGGAAGAGATCCGCACCTCGCTGGAGAGGCAACGGGAACTCAACCAACTGAAGTCGCGCTTTGTATCCATGGCATCCCATGAATTCCGAACGCCCCTGGCGACCATTCTTTCGTCCACCGATCTGCTGGCCCACTACTATGCTCGGCTCCCAGAGCACGAGCGAACCGAGCTGTTTGGCGCCATTTCGCTCGCTGTCAAACGCATGACAAAGATGCTGGAAGATATTTTGGTCATAGGCAAGGATGAAGAAGATCGCATCGAATTCAAGCCTCTGCCCATGGCACTGGACGCATTTTGCCAGTCCATGGTGCAGGAGCAACTTTCTGAACTTCATGGCACGGGGCCACTAAAGCATAGGCTCGAACTGAGCATCCAAGGCGACGCTCTTCACGCAAGTTTTGATGAGAAACTGTTGCGCCATATTTTTGGCAATTTGTTGTCCAACGCCATCAAATACTCACCCAACGGCGGTACTGTGGGTTTTGATGTGCACGCAGGCGAACAGGTATTTACCTTCCAGGTTCGTGATCAGGGAATCGGGATCCCTGAGACCGATTTGCCGCAGCTGTTTGAGACTTTTCACCGAGCTGCCAACGTCGGTACTATTGTGGGCACGGGCCTGGGACTGGCCATTGTCAAACGCTCTGTTGACTTGCACGGTGGCAGCATGGAAGTGCGCAGCGCGCTGGGCCAGGGAACCGTCTTTACGGTGACACTGCCGCGCATCTCGGCATAACCGTTCATGCCGACCGACGGGGTAAACGTTCTTGGATGCAAGTGAAGCGTCCTGCAACGCTTGTTAGCCCATCCCTTAGTGCCATGGCATGCTTTGATCCAGGCATGTCCCATCATTGCGCTTTACGAAATGCTGGTACCGTGGTCGCGATTTTGCAGCCACAACGCTACATCGTCTCCCGGCATGGGTTTTCCGTGCAGGTAGCCCTGGATTTGGTCGCAGCCCATGTCGCGCAGAAGGCGATGCTGGTCCTCGGTTTCCACACCCTCGGCGATCACGTCCAGCCCCAGGCTGTGGGCAAGGTTGATGACCGCACCGGCAATAGCCTGGTCCTCCCGGTTGTTGCAGAGCTGGCGCACGAAAGACTGGTCTACCTTCAGAACATCCAGCGGAAAACGCTTAAGGTAGGACAGGCTGGAATAGCCGGTGCCAAAGTCGTCAATGGCCAGCTTAAGCCCCATTGCCTTGAGCTGCCTGAGCACTTCCAGTGTATGCTGCAGGTCCAGCATGGCGGTACTTTCGGTGATTTCCAGTTCCAGTTGGGTGGCGTTCAAACCTGTGCTTTCCAGAGTGCAACGCACATGGTGCAGCAAGCGGGGGTCACTGAACTGGCGCAGTGAAAGGTTCACCGCCACCCGCAACGGCACCGCACCGGCGGGCATGTGGGCCTGCCACAGCATTGCTTGCTTGCAGGCTTCTTGAAGCACCCAGGCGCCCATTGGAACGATTTGTCCGTTGTCTTCTGCAATGGGGATGAATCGCACCGGTGAGATCAGGCCGAGCTCTGGGTGGCGCCAGCGCATGAGTGCCTCGAAGCCTATCAGGCTACTGTTTTGCGCCATCACCTGCGGTTGGAAAAATGCCTGTAATTCCTTGCGCTCGATGCATCGATGCAGGTCGTTGTGCAGGCGGAACGTCGCTGACAGGTCGGAAGTCGACGATGGCTGGTGCACTACCATACGCTGGGCCGACCGCGCCCGCGCTGCGGTCAATGCAATATCCAGCCGTGCCAGCATGGCGTCCGACCGCTCGCCCTGGATGGCCTGTGCACAGGCACCGACAGAGACTACCGGAAATTGTTCCTGACCTTCCAGACTGATTGCCGCGGACATGGTGTCCAACAAAACCAGCGCCAGAGGGTCCAGCGGCTGTTCCGCTGACCAATTGGGTACCAGCAGGACCAAGCGGTCTTCGCCCAGGCGACCAACCGTGTAGCGACATTCGACCAAGTGTTCGGAGGTGCTAGCCAGCATGCTAAGGCGCTGTGCCATCTGGCGCACCACGCCGTCTAGCTGCCCCACCCCCATGATTTGTGCCATTTGCGGCAAACTGTCCAGGCCGATGACCCACATGGCCGGTCCATGCCCTTTTTGCTCCTTCAGTGCCTGGTCCAGCAACAACAACAGATGGCTTCGGTTGGGCAGGCTGGTGACGGCGTCAAAATGTGCCATCTGGTGGGCCTGGCTCGCCAGCTTGCGCGCCGCAAGTTGCAGCGTGGCAGCTTTTTCCATCTGTGCGCGTATGCAGGCCAGCAATTCGTCACGATGGAACGGTTTTGTCAGGTAGTCGTCTGCGCCCAGGTTCATGCCTTCGCGCACATCACCGCGGTCGGCCTTGGCAGTGAGCAGCACCGTGGGGATATGAGCGGTAAGCGGGTCGGCGCGCAGAGCCTGCACCAGTTGGTGGCCTGTCATCTCTGGCATCATCACATCACTGAGCACAAGGTCGGGCAGGTGTTGGCGCACCAGTTGAAAGGCCTCACGGCCATTGGGCGCGGCCCAGACTTCATAATCCTCCAGCGTCAGCAGGCGGGTCAAATTGGCGCGAATATCGGCTTCATCTTCGGCAATAACAATGCGATGGCTCATACGACAGGGGGGTGTTGGGCAAGGTGGGCTAACTGGGTTTCCAGCAATTGGCGCAGGTTGGCTAGGTTAAAGGGTTTGGTCACATATCCGGTGGCGCCTTGCTGCAATGCTGCCGCGAGCTTTTCTGGCTCGGCGCTGGCAGACAAGAAGACAAAGGGTATTCCGCGCAACTCCGGATCTGCATGGGTTGCTGTCAGCACCTCAAAGCCGTCCAGGTGCGGCATCATGACATCGCAAAAAATGAAGTCGGGTTTGTGCGTGCGAATCGCTTCTAGGCCCAAACGTCCATCTGCGGCCTGTAACACCTGGTGCCCTTCCAGGATCAAAAATCTCGCCAGATTCTCCCGAATCGGGGCTTCGTCGTCTATGACCAGTATGCGTGCCATGTGCAGCCTCAAACAGTGGATGGAGTAGCGTTCGCCAGTGTGACACGAAAGCAAGTCCCGCGCCCAAGTTCGCTTTGCACGGCAATATCGCCACCATGCATTTCTACCGATTTTTTCACTATGGTCAAACCCAGTCCGGTGCCTTTGATGTCCAACACATTGCTGCCCCGGTGAAATGGCTCAAATAACTCCGGCAGGTCACTGGGCGGAATGCCTATGCCTTGGTCCTGCACCTCAAATACGGTGTTGCCGCCTTGGCGGTGTACCTTGAATACAACCGGGCCACTGTTGGCAGAATATTTGATGGCATTGGATAATAGGTTGCCTAGGATGTGGCGCAGCAATTTAGGGTCATAGTCGCCTACGGCCTCGGGAAGTTCGTATTGCGTGTCGATGCTGCTATGCGGCGTGACGAATTGTTGCTCCACTTCATCCACAATGGACTGGCACAGTGCAATGGCATTCAGTCGCTCGGGACGAAACTCCAGCATTTGTGCATCTGCCTTGTTGATCAGCAAAATGCGATCGAGCATCGCAGTCATGCGTAACACGCCGGTTTCCACGCTTTGCAGCAAATCCTCGCGCTCGTTGGCGTCGAGTCGGTCTTTGTATTGCCTGATCAGCTGGGCTGATGACAGAATGGTTGCCAGTGGCGTGCGGAACTCATGGCTGGCCATGGCGACAAAACGTGCACGCAACTCGTTGAGTTCCTTTTGCCGTTGCAGTGCGGCCAGAGTGTCCGCCTGAGCTGCCCGCAATTGCGAAACATCCATAAACGTTGCGATGAATTTCTGGGTGCTGCCGTCTTGCGCACCGACAGCAATGGCCTCCGCATGGACCCAAAGGTTCTGCCCCTGTACGGTAAGGAGACGAAAACTGTGCGCCTGGGTCTTGCGTACTTCTCCCGGCTGTGCGCGGCTGTGTAACAGGCTAAAAAAGTCACTCACCATGCGCTGGCGGTCGTCCGGATGCACCCACTCCAGTATCTCCCAACCCGGTTGATTGGCGTTGGGTGGCCGTCCCAGCATGTCCAGCAGGCGCTGAGACGCTTGCATGCTGCGTGAGCCTGCGTCCCACTCCAGACCTCCCACGTTAGCGCAGCGCACCATCAGATCGAGGTGCTGGCGTTGTTCTTCCTGCCGCGCCTGATGGGACGCCATGATGCGTGCATAAATATGCGCAAAGGCACTGCTGATGCAAAGTATGGCACCCACCCGAAAGGCCGTAACACCATCGAACTGGTAGTACGTCATCCCCACTGCGATAAGCACAGCGCAAAAGTCAAATGTGGCGGACGCCCGCCTGTTGGTGACCAGATGCAGCATCAACATCAACGGCGGCGTCCATAACACCCCTACCAGCCCGCGTCGGTCGATAGTCACGGTCAGCACACAAATGGCGATAGCGGTAAGCACCGGGTCCGACATGGGTCGCGGGCGGGCGCGGTAAATGGCCTGGGCGTATGTCAGCGCCACCTGCGTGGCGATCATGCACAGGCCGCCGGTTACATAGTCATGGTCGTAAAGATTCTTGCTAGCCAGCAGCACAAAAAAACCCGCTGCTGCGGCCAGCGCATAACTCACCGGCACCCGCTGGGTGTGAATTACGCCGTCCCCAAACGGGGTGTCCACTGTCATGCCGCTTTACTTTCCAGGCGGACCGTGAAGCAGGTGCCTTTGCCTAGTTCGCTGCGTACCTCGATGCGTCCGCCATGCAAATCCACTGAATTCTTAACAATTGCCAGACCTAAACCGGTGCCCTGGATGTTCCCAACGTTGCTGGATCGGTGGAAGGATTCGAACAAATGGGCGATCTCGTCGCCAGGAATACCTATACCCTGATCTGATACTTCGAACACCAAGTCTTCGGCCTGCCGGTAGACTTTGAAGCCTACTTCTCCTCCATTGGGAGAGTACTTGATAGCGTTCGAAATCAGGTTGCCAAGAATGTGCCCGAGTAGCTTTTCGTCATAGACACCACCGCTTATGCCATCTTCGATGTGAGTACGCACCGTGCAGGTGGAGTCTGGCAACTGGGATCGCGTTTCGGCAACCACGCCAACACAAAGCGCCACGAGGTCGATGGTTGTCGGTTTGAACTCCAGCATATGGGCTTCCACCTTGCCGATCAGCAACACACGGTCCAGCATGCGCGTCATGCGTTGCACACTGCTCTCAATGCTTTGTATGACCTCATTCTTCTCCTGTGCAGGCAAGCGGTCGCCGTAGTACTTGAGCAGTTCGGCCGATGACAAAATGGTGGCCAGTGGCGTTCGGAATTCGTGGCTTGTCATAGCCACAAAACGAGAACGTAGTTCGTTAAGTTCTTTCTGACGCTCTAGCGCGTCGCGTATTTCCTGCTCGGCTTGCTTACGCTCCGTGATATCCAGAAAGGTCCAGATCACGCCAGAGTCCGGGTCCAATGGGCGCACGCAACGCCCGGCGAGGTGGGCCCAAAACAGGTCGCCATTCTTTCGCCGGAGCTGACGTTCTGCTGTAAACGTACCAATAGTCGAAAGGGCTGCACGCGTAGGCGCGGCAGCGGCTTGCCACTCCGCCTCGCTGGCATGCACCAATCTTGACGATTGACCTATCAGTTCGTCCCGACTGTAGCCGACCATCTCGGCAAATTTTTCATTGACCCATTCGTGTTCACGGTTGCGAGACAGCACGATGCCCACCAGCGCGCTATTGAGTATGGCCTCACGCTCCGATGAGGTCCGGTGCAGCTCTTGCTCCAGCAGCTTGCGGTCGGTGATATCGGAGTAAAAAGTGAGTGTCGCGGGTTGCCCTTCCCAAGGAACCACGGTCACTCCAATTTCCAGCCACTGGATTTCTCCATCGGGTTGCAAAAGCCTTATCTGGTATTGGTTGATGACATCTTCGCCTGCAAGACGTCGGCGTCGGCGCTCCTGAATGATGGCATGGTCATCCGGGTGTACACGGTGCAAAAAACCAAGCGCCAAAAACTCATCTGGCGAGATTCGGGCAATTTCCGAGGCACGGGCGTTTGCAAACACAATGTGATCGCCCTGCAAAACAATCATTCCCTCACCCACGTTTTCGATAACCAGCCGATAGCGCTCTTCCGATCGGTGCAGCGTGTCGATTATCTTCTTGCGCTCAGTGATGTCCGAGAAGAACGTCATCGTCGCTGACTGCCCTTTCCAGGGAATGGTAGATGCATGGGCTTCCAGCCAACGTACGCTTCCATCGTGCTGAAGGCAGCGTATTTCGAATCGCTCAGGAATACCTTCGCCCTGCTGGCTCTGTCGGCGCAGCTCGATGACATAGGCGTGGTCATCCGGGTGCACCCAGTTCAGCACGCTATGCCCTACCACTGACTCCATGGGCCGTTTGAGTATTTGGAGCGCCATGCGGTTGACGTACAGCACCACTCCATTCTGGTTAATGGACATTCCTTCACCCAAGTGCTCCACCACTACGCGGTTGAAGTCTTCTGACAGCCTGATAGCTTCTTGCGCTGCCCTTCGATCCGAAATGTCCCGTATAAAAGCGCCAAAACTCAGGTTTTGACCTGAAAGAGCGGACCAAATTGCCAACTCCACTGCAATCAGGGTGCCATCGCGGTGTTGCGCCTCTACTTCTATCAACTGGTTCAAAATTGTAGGCTGACGTGTCGCCAAAGAGCGTTGCAAGCCCGCCTCAAGCGCTGCCCGCTGTGCCACGGGAACAATAAGGTCGGCGAGCTTGGCGCCTACGGCCTCAGCGCGGCTGAAACCAAGCAACTTTTCGGCGGCCGGGTTCCAGTCGGTTACCCGGCCCTGGGTATCCATTGCAACCACAGCGTCACGCGCCAGACTCAGGAGGTTGAGCAAATGGCTTTCACGCGCTTGCAAGCGCTCGATGGCTTGCTGCAGGCTTTGCACGCTGGGTGTTGGCTCCGTCGGGCGGTTTGGCATGTTGGCTGAGGTCTCGGTTTTTTGCGGCTACAGGGTGACGGTAAAGCAGCTTCCTTCGCCGATTTTGCTGCGCACCGTGATGGTTCCACCATGCAATTCAACCGACTTCTTAACAATCGACAGGCCCAGACCCGTTCCGGCAATTGCACCTACATTGGTGGCCCGGTGAAACGAATCAAAGAGGTGGTGTAGTTCATCCGCCGGTATGCCTATACCTTGGTCCTGCACCTCAAAGACGGTATGCCCGCCAGCGCTGTAAATCCTGAACTGAACAGCACCCCCCGCCGGCGAATACTTGAGCGCGTTGGACAGCAGGTTGCTGAAGATGTGACGGCACAACTTTTCGTCAAAACCCTGCAGGCCAGGGTTGGCCTGCCAGTCCAGCACAATGCGGTTCTTGATTTCAGCATGTTGTAAAGCGGCTTCCTGGATCAGCAGTTCACACAAGGCCCTGAGGTCTAGTGGCTTGGGGCTAAACTCCAGCATATCCGCTTCGGCCTTGCCGATCAATAGGATGCGGTCCAACATCAGGGTCATGCGCTGCACTCCTGTCTCTATGGATTGCAGCAGGCTATCGCGCTCAGTCGCGGAAACGCGATCACTGTAATAACGCAGCAACTCGGCGGACGACAAAATGGATGCCAGCGGTGTGCGGAACTCGTGGCTGGTCATGGCGACGAAACGGGAGCGCAAGACATTGAGTTCTCGCTGACGCTCCAATGCTTGCCGGATATCGTCTTCCGCCTGTCGACGGGTGGTTACATCAAGCAGCGTCCAGATCACGCCGGCATCCGGGTCGTTGTTTTCCACACAGCGTCCGGCCAGCAGCACCCAGATTCTTTCGCCATTCTGGCGCCTGGTGTAGCGCTCTCCGCTGTAAGTTCCGCAATTGCGCAGGCTGGCTTCTGATTTGGCTTTTTCGGCCAGATAGATTTCGTCTGACTCGTAAAAAATTCGGGGCGACTGGCCCATCAACTCCTCACGCTGGAATCCCGCTATCTCGGCGCATTTCTCGTTGACCCAGACGATCCTTTCCTTGACGTTGAAGCTGATACCCACCAGGGCCGTGTTCAGCATGGCTTCCCGCTCATATGTGGTGCGGCGCAGAGCCAGCTCCGAGCGGTGCACGGCCTCGAAGGCCTGCATGCGCGCAATGGCACCGCTGACGTGGTGGGCCACGTGGGCCAATACCTCTGCGTCCCCTTCGGTGTAGCTGGCGCCATATGAGTAGCTTTGCACCGCCATTACCCCATCGGCGCTGCCCCGAATGTGCAGAGGCACGCCCAGCCAGGCGGTAAAGCTCAGGTCACCCTGTGCTTGGGTAATGGAGCCATCAGCCTGCAGCTGTGCCAGCCGCACCTGGTCAATGCGTTGCGGTCGGTCGGTGCTCAGAACATATTCGGTCAGTCCATTGCGCAGTGGCACATCGGTCTTTTGCAGAGTCTCGCCATCGCGCTCATCCACGTAGTATGGGAAGTGTTTGACGCCCTTGACCACATCGCACAGGCTGATGTAGCAATTCGGTGCCAGCACCAATTGGCCCAGCAGCTCGTGCACCTTGGCGCAGAAGTGATGCAAAGAATCGCCCTGCGCGGCCTGCACCGCCAACTGGTAAAACACTCGGTACAGGGTTTCGCTCTGGCGGCGTTGCTTTGTTTCGCGCTCGAGCTCAATGTGTGCGGCGCGCAGCACGTCAAAGGACTGTTTACGCTCGATGACTGTGCTTACATGACGCGCTACAAAGGATAAAAGGTGTGCGTCCGAAGGCTGATACTCCACGTCACTCTCGTAGCTTTGCACGGTCAGCACACCGCCGACTCGCCCATCGATATGCAGTGGTACGCCTAGCCAGCTGTTGAAGCTCAGATCGCCAGTGGCCTCAGTGATGTCGCCACTACGCTGTAGCGCCAGATAACGTTCCTGGCTAATCAGTTCGGTCACGCCGCTGCGCAACACGAACTCGGTGAGTCCTTTGCGCATGGGCACATCCATCTCCTGCATGGAGTCACCGTCACGCTCATCTACGTAGTAGGGAAAGTTCAAACGCCCGGGCTGGTTGCTCAGCAGGCAAAGATAGAGGTTTTTGGCGGGTATCAACTCGCCCAGCAGACGGTGCAAACTGCAACCGAATTCAAACAATGACTCATCTCGTGTGGCACCCTCGGCGATCTGGTAAAGCACCTTGTACGTTGCGCTGCTGAAGCCAGTTTCATCGAATGCGTCCATGGTCGGGCTTTAGTTCAGGGCTTGGCGCCGATTCAGATATAAAAAACCGCCAGGACGCCGACTGGCAGGCCTGCAGCGCCGGCCGAAAACTTGGCGTACTCCAGCCTCCGCCTTTTGGTCAACTGTGCGATGGCGACCAGTGCAATGCAGACCTGTGGTGGATCGTGCCCTGCAGTAGTGTGGATGCATTTGCCGGTCGCTTGTGTGAAACCATTCCTTTGCGTCGGCCTCCAGCTTGACGGCGATGACCATGATGTTGGTTTTTTCCTTTTCATAACGATCAACTTTAGCCTGATATTTTGCCATGTCCACTTATTTAGGGATGCGGAAACAGCCAATGTACCGTTTCTGGCGGCACTGACGAGCGCATTGCGTCGTTACCCTTCCCTTATGTGGCAAGCCACACTGCACTCAGAGCGCCTCGCACTGCATGCCGCCAGCGCCGCCATAAAACGGACCATCAGCTATCTCCGCATCCCTTAGGTTGTGACGTCAACTTCTTGAGTTTGACAGGATGCGACTCAAGGTGATGTGGATTCTTGTTCCCTCGCCCCAGCGGGGAAAGGGTTAGGGTGAGGGGTGCATGTTTTACATGATTGAAAGAAATCTGGAACTTGTGGCGTCCCCTCACCCCAGCCCTCTCCCCGCTGGGGCGAGGGTGCAAAACCGAATTGCCACATCGCTTTGAATCGCACCCAGTTTGACAGACTCAGTTGGAGTGCCGCTTTCACTGGTTGTGGTCGTCGGCAATGGGCAAGACACCGAATTTGACGAGCGGCTCTTGAACGGGATTTTCGTCGGGCCGAACGCCATGCCCCTCAACCATGTAGCCATCGGCCAGAGGTGCTCGCGCTTCTGTAATGAGAAGCTGCGCGCCCGCTGGCAGATTAAACCATCCTAACGAGGGATTCATACAGCCACAGCTGGTGCTACCGCTGATACGCGCGCGTTTCAACATTTGCAAGCCGGCGGCCAGCAGTTCGGCGGAACTTGCCGTTCCACTATCGATCAGTACGGTTATCGGCCCGTCAAAATACGTGTGGGCATCCGAGTGTGCTGCGGCATGCAAATTAACCGGAACGACGGTGGTCATGCCTTGCGTTATCGCGCCACCACTGCGCGTTTGTAGTCGTGCAATTAACGGGGCATCTTTGACAAACAACCCCAAGATTCTCAGCGCCACATCGCCAGAACCGCCACGGCTTCCGCGAAGATCCAAGACGAGTCCGCTGACCGGCTCGCGCAGTGCTCGTTCGAGGGTTTCAAAGCCTGCGACTTCGATCAATGGCAGGCTCACCTGGAGTATCCCATCGGCATTTCGGATCGCCTGAGCGGAAATGGCGGTTGCGGCAAGGTCCACAGTATGCGTCTGCCCCTCAGGGCTAACAAAAACCATCGACCAGGGAGGGCCATTGGTTAGCCACACACGTTGAAGCGTACGCTCGTGAGCGGCACGCTCTGTCGACTCTGTACGCTTTGCATTCAGCGCACGCGCCCACGCAGTGCCAAAATCTTCGCCATTCAGCCGCCGTAACCGCCAACCGACTTGAACACCCCGGTTCGAGGCTGCCGAGCCTGCCTGTACCCTGGTAATACGTAAGCCAAGCTCAGTGCTACCACCTTCTTTGTCAGAGATTTCCAGTTCGCCGCCCAATCCGGGCGACCAGAGGGTCGCTCGAATCCGCACTTGAGCGGGCGACATCAGACGCGTATGCGAATCTGCTAGCAACCCAAGCTGCTTATCAAGCCGATGCCAAAAATCCTCATCTTCAAGCGCTACGGTCTCCGCAAGAAGCGTTGCACGCCACTCTGCCAGGGTCAATGTGTCCATCCGACGAGCATCCACATAGTGCGTGGCTAGCAGATCTAGCATAGTGTCGATGACCTGCACGCGTACCTGCGCAGTCAGGGCTACCGGCAGCTCTGGAGGTCGGTCGCGAGCGTAAAGGTGATGCGGATCGTGGAATGCACTGCATGCTGTGAGGGCGATGCATACGCACGAAACGAGGCATCGCATTAGCCAAACGAAAATGTACCCACGCCAATGGATCGGTGTGAAAAGAGTCAAAACATTAGATTTGTGCAAACAATACATTGGTAGAGGTATTGTCGTGCAAACTGTATCCAGGCCGAGTTGAATCTAGATGCATGTGCGGACGCTGGCGATCTCAATAGGTCGCGCATGACCCGTACCGCTGGTCCACTCAATCTTGCCGAAGTCGTGCAAGTCGGGATCCCTTGCGGGGTGCGATTCAAACTGATGTGGACTCATATTCCCTCGCCCCAGCGGGGAGAGGGTTAGGGTGAGGGGTGGATGTCTTGCATTCTTGAGGGAAGTCTGGAACCTGTGCCAGCCCCTCACCCCAGCCCTCTCCCCGCCGGGGCGAGGGGGCAAAACCGAATTGCCACATCGCTTTGAATCGCACCCTCCCTTGCAGGTTTGTATTGCCTTGACTGCCGGCGTGAAGGCAACGTCACTTGTATATCGGCATGGGGCTGTCAAGAAGTTTTCCCCGTCTGGGTGGGTCAGATGCCTGCTTCTTTGCGCAACTGGAGGAATGAAATGCTCAATGCACTGGAAGCCTGGGCATAGGGTGTGCTCGCATTGAGCATGCCTTCGGCGGTGTCAAATTGCTGGGCGTTCACCGCCCTGGCGACTTTGGTCACTTCTCTGTGGAATGCCAAGTGCTTGTGAATGCAGTCCGCGTGGGATGCCAGCCCGCCGTAGCTCGACTTGCCTTCCCCATGTAGCCACTGACCCAGCTCACAGCGGTCGTCGCGGGACAGTGTGATCAGATCCATCTGTTCGTGTTTGGAAATAGCCGAGCGAAGTTTGGTTTTCCACAGGGCGTGCGTTTGAACGGCGTTGTCGAGATTCATAAGGACTCCATCTTGTTATCAAGGAAGGCCACCGGAGGTCCGACGGCACGTATGCTTTAGGCAGCCAACTTGGCCTGGACGACGGGGAAGTCGATAGCTATGCTGAAACGGGACATGGTGATCTCCTTCAATGGTTACGGTGGTTTGGGATTGGTCTTCGCTACGTTCTCAGCGAACAGGTGAACTGTATTTAATTCGTTGTAAATGGAGAATCACCTATAAAATCAATTCACCATTCCATTTATCGGAATACTATGGATAGATTTCACCTGATCAATGTGTTTGTCGCTGTGGTGGACACCCATGGGTTTGCAGGGGCTGCGCGCAAGCTGAACATGTCGCCACCCGCCGTGACCCGAGCCATCAATGAACTTGAAACCCATCTGGGGCTTCGATTGCTGACCCGGACAACCCGCACCGTTCGTGTCACCGATGCTGGGGAGCGCTACGTGCAGGATTGCAAGCGCATCCTGGCGGAGATGCTCGAAGCGGATGAGTCCGTCAGTGGCATGCACTCATCCCCCCGGGGACGGTTGACCATCACGGCTCCGGTGCTGTTTGGAGGGATGTATGTCACGCCCATCGTCACAGAATACCTGAACCGCTACCCTGAGGTGAGTGCGTCCTGCCTGTTCCTGGACCGCGTCGTCAATCTATTGGATGAAGGAGCGGATGTTGCTGTGCGCATTGGGGAGTTGCCGGATTCAACCATGCAGGCGATTCGCGTGGGACAGGTCAGACGTGTGATCTGCGCATCTCCGCAATATCTTGCCGAGCATGGCATACCAATCTCGCCCGATGATTTACAAGCTCACACCATTATTTCAGCCAGCAGAGTGACACCCAATCCGGAGTGGAAGTTGGTAGAAAACGGTGTGCCCAGAAGCATTCGGCTTCAGGCCCGGATGATTACGACGACCAACGATTCTGCGCTGGCAGCGGCAGTGGGTGGGTTTGGGGTGACTCGCTTGCTTTCGTACCAGGTAGCTGAATACTTGCGCGCTGGCAAGTTGAAAACCGTATTGCCGGACTTTGAACCGAATGCCTTGCCCGTGCATGTCGTGCACAGAGAAGGCAGACAAGCGCCGCAGCGGGTTCGCGCATTCTTGGACTTGGCAATTGAGCGCTTAAGGCAGGGCGCTGCCCTCAATTAGCTTGGAACTGCAGGTGCCGAGAACCGAACGTCCGGTTTACGCGCGTGAGAGCTCCCGCAATGGGCACCTTGCCGTCTGGCACGACAGTCTGCTTCCTGGTGAGCGATATTCATGAATTGAGAGCCCGCACAGTTCTTAAACAATTGGCTAAATGGAATACGAGGCAGCTGTTTATTCGTCGAGAGATTGAGCATTGCCTCCCAGCCACGGCAACTCAGTCCATGCAACATCCGGTTGCCAAGACGCAACCCAGGCGGGCAACTGCTCCGCTGGCATGGGACGAGCGATGCCATAACCTTGCGCCAATTCACAGCCGAGATGCAGTAGAGCCGTTCCGTGCGCCACCGTTTCGACTCCCTCCGCAATCACATCGCGCTTGAAGGCGGCGGCGAGTCCAATGATGCCCTCGAGAATCGTCAGATCGTCTGGGTCTTCGAGCATGTCGCGGACGAAGCTTTGGTCGATCTTGAGCATCGACACACGCAGGCGCTTGAGGTAAGTGAGTGACGAGTATCCCGTGCCAAAATCGTCCAGCGCAAACTTCACGCCAATCCTGGCGCAGTCCTCGATCACTTGTGACACCTGCGCCATGTCGGCAAGTGCACTGGTCTCAAGCACTTCAAGCTCTAGGCTAACCGGGTTGACTTCTCGGTGATTTGCCAACAATGCAAGCAGCCGCTCAACAAAATTGGATTGCTGCAACTGGCGTGCTCCAATGTTTACACTGACCGGCAGGTCAAGACCCGCCGCATGCCACGCCTCGATCTGGGCCAACGCAGTGTCAATCACCCACTCTCCCACTTCGACTGACAGTGGATGATCCTCGATGATCGGCAGAAATGCGGCCGGGGACAGGAGTCCCTTTTCGGGATGCAGCCAGCGTATCAGCGCCTCAGCTCCAATTACCTTTCCACTGTGAAGGTTAACTTTGGGTTGGTAGTGCAGCACGAACTCATGGCGGGCCAGGGCCAATCGAATGCGCTCCAGCGTCTCACGATGGACCCGTGCAGTGACGTCTTGAGCAGCATCGAAAACATGGAAATTGTTTTTCCCGGCGAGCTTGGCCTGGTACATGGCCTGGTCGGCTTGGCGCAAAAGTTGATCCGCCTCAATCTCGTGCTCCTGCGGATAGACGGTCACTCCAATGCTGGCGGACACCTGCAGCACTACGTCACCCAATTGCACCGGTGCAGATGCGGCGCCCAGAAGCCGCGTCAGCATAGGAATATAACTATCTATGCCATCGAGGTCGATCAGCACGGCGACGAACTCGTCACCACCGAGCCGAGCCAAGGTGTCGCCTTCGCGAAGGGTGTCCTTCATGGTGGTCGCCAGATGAATGAGCAGTTGATCGCCGGCTGAATGACCATATCGGTCGTTGATGCTCTTGAATCCATCGAGGTCAAGGTAGGCCACCGCCACATGCTGCCCCCGTCTTTGTGCCTGTGCTATGGCCTGTTGCAATCGGTCCGCCAACAATAGACGGTTTGGCAAGTTGGTCAAGGCGTCAAAGTGGGCGATGTGCTCCAGTTGCCTTTGATGCTCCTTGATCGCGGTGATGTCGGAAAACAGTGCCACATACTGCCGTGCGCTGCCTTGACTATCGCATACCGCGCTGATGGTCAGTAGCTCGGCAT
Organism: Rhodoferax sp.; assembly: GCA_021738345.1. Classification (GTDB taxonomy): domain Bacteria; phylum Pseudomonadota; class Gammaproteobacteria; order Burkholderiales; family Burkholderiaceae_C; genus Allorhodoferax. The sequence continues at coordinate 25,967 of JAIPCE010000026.1, forward strand.
AAACCTCCCCATTCTTTCGCCGATTCCAGATTTCTCCGATCCAGTGACCCTGCTCGATCAGCGCACCCCACATCGCTCCATAAAAGGCAGAGCCCTGGCGACCCGAGCTCAAGATGCGCGGGTTTTGACCCATCGCTTCTTCACGACTGAATCCGGTGATGCGTGTAAAAGCTGCATTGATGTCGACGATGGTGCCATCGGTGTTAACGATCATGATGGCTTCACGGGAATGATCAAAGACGCTGGCCGCGAGTTCTAGCTTGGCCTCAGCGAGCTTACGGTCAGTGATATCTGTATGCGTGATGACGGCACCTGGGCTCACGCCTTGCCCCAAAGGCGTGACCATCATGGAAAACCAGCGCTGCTGCTGTGGTGCCTCACAACGGTATTCGAGGTCAAAGCTCGGCGACCGCCCGTCGAGCACGGATTGAAGACCTTCGTACGCGGCGAGAGCACCGGCATCGTCGGAGGCGACACCACAAACGGAAAGGTAATTGGTACCAACACCTGTGCGATGAGCCGGCTTGCCCGGTTCCGCACTATTTTCCGCAGAAAACTGAGTCCAGCGTTCATTGACCGCCCGAATCACACCGCTGTGATCCACAACCGCGATTTCGGCATTCATTGAATTTAGAACGACGTCCTTGAAGGACTCGCTTGCTCTAAGCAATTCTTCCCTATGAGAATAGTTCTTCAGCAAAATGTTGAAGTCGCCAATGAGTTGACCGATTTCGTCATCGCGGACTATCGGCAAAACCTGCATCGGATGATCGGCGTTCGCGCGCAGTGCAATAGCCTGGCTGGCCGCATGTATGGGCGCGAACTGCTGGCGCAACACGCGATTTATCAACCACCAGGTCAATGTGCCAGCCACCAGCGTAAAGAGTAAGGCGCTGAAAAACAAACGCTGCAGCATGCGGTCGATTGGTGCAAAAGCTTCCTTGACAGGCAACGTGACAGCAATGAACCAACCAGCCGATGAAATACTCTTGGCCGCAGACAGTTCCTCGATGCCCCGAGAACTGACAGCGGTACCAAATCCCTCATAGCCGTCCATATAGCGGTCGTGCATGGCGTTGAGCCCTCGCGTCGGTGCAGGCTGCATGACACGGGTTTTGTCGGATGCCGTGACAATGAGTTGATGTTGCGGTGCAATCAGCAAATAGCCACCACTCTGGCCGTAAGGCGTTTGAGCAATCTGGTCCAGAAAACTAGGTTTACCCAGATTAATCGTGCCGACGACGACACCGCTGACTTGCCCTTTGGAGTCAAATATGGGGGAGACGATGCTAAAGATTGGTGCCCTTAGCTTCTTTCCCATTGCGGGGCGTCCTATCACCGTGCGCCCCTCTCGCAGCGGAATTGAGACAGATTCCCGGTCTATGTAATTGGTGCCGATTCGGCCGCTTGAAACTGGGACGTCCGCTATGGCCGTGCCATCGGTTCGGGTGATGAAGACGCCGCCATTGAACAGGAGTCGCAGCAAGGGGCGTTGTTCGAGCAGGCTTTGCAAGGCCTCGTTATTGCCCATGATTCTTGGCGTAACTTCCTTGGAAATTGTTTCGAGCGCCTGCATACGGTCCCGCAGGCGGCCGTCTATATCATGGGCGATTCCTGTCACCGTAGAGAACTGCTGTTGTCCCACCAGGGTCTGCATATCTTCGCGCTGCATGCGGCTCGAGTAAAGCGCCGTGGACCACGTACTGATGACAAATATCAGCAAGGTGAGGAGGGTCCCCCTTGTTGTAAGCGAGCGCAACCGAAAGGGATTCAAATTCATATCGAACAACGTGTCCTCAGGTCTTGCCACGTCTATGTGGCGCGACAATGGGTGATTTAGGTGCTTTGCAGAACTCGGTGGGCAAGCGAAAAACTCGCTTTAATCTACTTGCGATGTCCGAATCTTTCACCGATTAGAGCAAAACGGCTGAAAGATGTGAATCTCACCTTTATGGTATTTTTATACCATATACATGGTAATCTTTGGAATACCATCGAACCATTAGTTTGATGGGGGATCACTGAATGGAAATCCGCAGCCAAGCTCACAAACAGGACCAAGAGTCGGTGCCAGACAATCCAAGGCAGGCCCTTGAGTTACTCGAACTCGCGGAGCGTTGTGCACGTGCCGGGACTAGGAGTTGGGACATTTCGACCAATCGCATGTTCTGGTCGATGGGTTTTTACAGACTTTTTCGACTTGATCCCGAAACTACGGCGGCTAGTATTGTGCAGCGGGACGGTTGTTGAACGCGACAGTGCCAACAATCCGGTGCGATTGGTTGGCACGCTGAAGGACGTCAGTCCATTTCATCGACTTTCCGACGAAGGTGTACATCTCCTGAAACGCTTCGAGGGATTGATGCTGGAAGTATCAAATTTACGGTCCGGACGGTATCAACAAGTCGAGAGTCAGGACGCGAATGCACTCCAAACCCTGAGCCGACGGCAGCGGCAGATCCTTGAAATGATCGCGCGTGGCATGTCGTCAGAACAGATCGCCAAGCGCCTCTCCATCGCTACCGGGACCGCCATCAGTCACCGTCGTGAGTTGATGCGAAAACTTGATTTGCACAGCGCCGCCGAAGTCACCCTATTTGCTATCAAGCAGAAACTCATAGATGACTAAGGGGTGCGGAAATAGCTGATGTACCGTTTTTTGGTGGTGCTGGCGGGATGCAGTGCTAGGCGCCCTGAGTGCAGTGTGGCTTGCGCGGATCAGCGCGCCATGGTACCGGAGCGGCATCTGATGGGCGATTTCAGTCAGATAAGATTCCTCACATCTGCCGCTTCACCCGCATCGCCAGCACGCTGACGCCCATGAAGGCGACGCCCATCAGCACCAGTGAGATCGGCCAGCCGAGGGAATCGACGAAGTGCTGCGCGGTGAAGTAGCCGATGTAGCTCAGCATGGCAATTACCGTGGTCAGCAAGAGGGCGCGGCTTTGCAGGAGGACGCAGGCGTAGAGCATCGACGCGGTGACGGCGAAGTACAACAGTTCGACCGAGGTCTTGTGCAGCAGATCGAACAGCCCCGTATAGGCCAGAGCCGAGCCGATCAGGTAGCCGAGACCAGAGAGTCGAGGTTGCCGGCCGTCTTTCTGCAGGCCGTAGGCTGCCGAGATGGCGCAGACGCCGGTGAGCAGCGCCGCCCAGTTGGCTGCCGCGGCAATCGCGACGCGGTCGAACAGGCCGGCGTTGAGCCAGCAGAGGCCGATCAGGTAAGCAAACTCGGTGAGGCTGCGGTGCGGTGATTTCTCCAGTTCGGTAGCGACCAGAAACAGCGAGGCGCCGAGGATGATGGCGCTGAAGCCGGGCGGCACGTCGAGCAAGTCGAGGCCGACCTGCAGGAAGCCATAGACGAACAGCAGTGCGGTAAAGGCCAGCACGGTTAAATCGTATTTGCGGAACAGCATGCCCTGATGCAGCGCCATCAGGCCAAAGACGCTGAGCACTGCGAGCCGCCAGTTGTCGCCGTGCGGAAACATTTCGTGAATGAAGACGAACCAGCCACCGGTGAGCATCATCACGGTGGCGAGGCAAAGCGGCAGGATCAGTTTCGGAAACTTCTTTTCGTGCAGCGCCGAGACGAGCACGATCAAAAGCGTGTAGCCGACGCCGAGCGTGACGACGATCCGCATGACGCTGCCCATGCGGTTCCAGAACATGCCTATGTAGGTGCTGATGCCGGCCAGAATGAAAATTGCGCCGAGATAGGTGAACAACGTCTTGGCGACCTCGCCGCTGCTACGTTTGGCTGGGGGCGTTTCGATCAGCGATGGATCGCGCAATACTGCTGCCACTTCGGCCGGCGTAATGTCGTAGGTGCGCATCAGCTCGGTGATCTTGCTCAGCGCGCCGGCCTTGTCGCTCACGTTTTTGACACCGAACAGGGCGGCCGCCAGCGGCCAGCCCCACCAGCCGCCGCCGATGACAATGGCCAGCACGACGAGCAGGATGACTGCACTCATGGCGCCACCACCCAGCCGATGAAGCGGACGGTGTTGCCGTAGTAGGCGCCGTCGGTGTTGGGCAGGCGGATGCTGCGCCCGTTCTTGACCAGTTCGGCCAGATGTCCATAGCGCGAGGAATAGAACAGACCTGTGAAGGGGCGTCCCGAGTAGCCGTTGCCGCCGCTGGTGAATTGATAGCCGTCGGGGGCCAGACTCGACGAATCAACTTTGAGTGCTGCGAGGTCAGGAACTTCGATCGTCGTCACCGTGGGTTCTTTCGGCGCGTCGGCTGCCCGCCCGGTGTTGGCGTTGTTTGGCGTCAGGCCCGGTGGCAAGAGCAGTGCAATCTCCTTGACCGCGCCGGTCTTCGGGTTGAACCGCCACAGCCGCGGTTGCTGGTAGGGCTGCGTGCTGCCGATGTAATTGACCTGAACCCGGTCGCCCACCACGGCAATCTGGAGCGTGTTTTGGGCATTGTTGTAATAGTTGTAGTTGGTGGCGTAGAGCACGTCGTACTGCGCCGGCGCGACCAGCAGGGCGGGAATGCCGGAGATGGCCAGGAACAGCACGACCAGCACCAGTGGCAGGCCCAGCCCGAAAGCAATGGTCGGGTTGTCGCGGATAAATTTTTTCATTTGGGCGGTTCCTATCGTGCTTGCTTTAGCTAATGCCATTCGAAAAGACCGAGGATATCAGTTGAGCTCTGGCATGACATCCCAAGCTCGTGTTGAGCGGACGAGAACTTGGTACAGCGTGTTAGCGGGTGCCAGTGCTGGCAATGCAGTGCTGACGGAAGCCCATTACCTGCTGTTTTCACCGATCGACGGGGCGTAACGCATCTGGAACAACATCAAGCAGGTCATGGGCAATGGTGCCCTTGACCCCCTGACCAAGGAGTTAATCTACG
>JAIPCE010000027.1 GCA_021738345.1 Rhodoferax sp.
GGACGGTGCCGGGGTTTCGACCATCAACGTCTCGTGGCAGGCGCGCGGGTTCACCAGGCACGAGGTAATTTTGCCGCCAAAGGTGTGGTCCAGGCAGGCCTGATTGCAACCGATGCAGGTATTGATCTGGTCAGCCTTGCCCGCTGCGGCCTTGTTGACAAACTCGGCGTCGGCCAGAAACGGGCGCGCCATCGACACCATGTCGGCCATACCGTCGGCCAGGACTTGCTCGGCGACTTCGGGCGTGTTGATGCGGTTGGTGGCCACCAGCGGAATGCCCACCTTGCCCTTGAGCTGCTGCGTGACCCAGGCATAGGCCGCGCGCGGCACCTTGGTTGCAATGGTGGGAATGCGCGCCTCGTGCCAGCCGATTCCGGTGTTCAGAATGCTGACTCCGGCTTTTTCAAGTTCCTGCGCCAGTTGCACCACTTCTTCCAAGGTGGAGCCGCCTTCGACCAGATCGAGCATGGACAAGCGGAAGATGATGATGAAATTGGCTCCCACCCGCGCCCGGGTGCGCCGCACGATCTCCAGCGGAAACCGTATCCGGTTGGTGTAGCTACCGCCCCAGGCGTCGTCGCGCTGGTTGGTCTGCTGCGCAATGAACTCATTGATGAGGTAGCCCTCGGAGCCCATGATTTCGACGCCGTCGTAGCCCGCGCTCTGGGCTAAACCTGCCGCGTTGGCATAGTCTTCTATCGTCTGCTCGACTTCATCCGCCGTGAGCGCGTGCGGCCGAAACGGGTTGATCGGGGCCTTCAGGGCACTGGGCGCCACCAGCTCGGGGTGGTAGGCGTAACGGCCAAAGTGCAGTATCTGCATGGCAATCTTGCCGCCCGCCGCATGTACCGCCTGGGTCACCACCTTGTGCTTGTCGGCTTCCTGCTGCGTGGTCATGCGCGCGCCGCCGGGCATCGGGCGGGCGCGGTCATTGGGCGCTATGCCGCCGGTCACTATCAGGCCCACGCCGCCGCGTGCCCGTTCGGCATAAAACGCCGCCATACGGGCGAAGCCGTCTTTGGCCTCCTCCAAGCCGACATGCATGGAGCCCATGAGCACGCGATTTTTGAGCGTGGTAAAGCCTAGATCGAGCGGAGCCAGCAGGTGGGAATAGGGGGTCATGTCAAGGTCCTTAGAAAATAGTGGGAATGCGTCGATGCGCGCAATAGCCACAGTTTATCCATCCGCGCGCATGTCACTGGCCGCGGGGTGGCGGTTTGACCGGGGCTGGTAGCATGCGACCATGCCCTGGCCCGCACACTCCACCCAACCCGGCGCTGGCAAGCCCGGCTGTATCGTGCTGTGCACCCTCAATGCCAAATACATCCACGCCGCGCTGGGTTTGCGCTATTTGCTGGCCAATATGGGCGACTTGAGCGACCGGACCGTGTTGCGCGAGTACACCCTGGCGCGCGATCCGCAGGAAATGGCAGACGAGTTGTTGGCGTTAGCGCCCGCCATCATCGGGCTTGGGGTCTATATCTGGAACGTGCGCGCCAGTACCGAGCTGGTACGTCAGCTCAAAGCCCGCAACCCTGGGGTGCGCATCGTGCTGGGCGGCCCCGAAGTTAGCCACGAATCGGACCAACAATCCATCTGCGCCATGGCCGACCACGTCATTACCGGCTGGGGCGATGTGAGCTTTCCCAAGCTATGCCGGGCGCTGCTGTTTGGGCCGCAGCTGCTCATGAAAGTGATTGTGGGTGCGCAACCCAGCCTGGACCAGATCGCCCTGCCGTATGGCCATTATTCGGACGCAGACCTGGCGCACCGCTTGATCTATGTGGAGGCATCGCGCGGATGCCCGTTCAAGTGCGAGTTTTGCCTGAGCTCGCTGGATGCCACCGCCTGGGCATTTGACACCACGCGCTTTCTTGGCGCGATGGACAGCCTGTACCAGCGCGGTGCGCGCAATTTCAAGTTTGTTGACCGCACCTTCAACCTCAAAATCGAGCACGCGGTGCGCATACTGCAATTTTTTCTGGATCGGCTCAGCCCCGATCTGTTACTGCATTTTGAAGTCATCCCCGACCATTTGCCCGACCGGCTCAAGGCCTTGCTTGTGCAGTTTCCAGCAGGAACCCTGCAGCTGGAGGTCGGCGTGCAGACCTTTAACACCGAGGTGCAACAACGCATCGCACGCAAACAGAACAACGAGCGCACCGAGTCCAACCTGCGCTGGCTGGCGCAGCATAGCCATGCCCACCTGCATGCCGACCTGATCTTTGGCCTGCCAGGCGAGACGCTGCAGAGTTTTGCGGCAGGGTTTGACCGCCTGCATGCCTTGCAGCCGGACGAAATTCAGCTAGGGCTGCTCAAACGCCTGCGCGGCACACCGATTGCCCGCCATACACTGGCCTTTGACATGGTGTACGACCCCGAGCCGCCCTATGCGCTGGTGCAATCCAGTACCATCGATGCTGACACAGTGCTGCGTTTCTCGCGCTTGGCGCGCTACTGGGACCTGGTGGCCAATTCGGGCCGATTTACCCGGACACTGCGCCTGCTGTTGCTGGGGCCATCGGCCTTTGCCGCCTTTTGGGACTGGAGCGAATACTTGTGGTCATCGACCCGCCAGACCCAGGGACTGACACCCGAACAACTGGTCGACTCCCTATGGCAGTACCTGACTGCGGTACGTGAGCAGACCGGCGAGACGGTGCGCACCGCATTGCTGGAAGACTTTGTGGCGAGCGGTGCGCGCGCCAGCCCCAAGTGCTTGCGCGGACTTCTGCCACCCTACGCCCCGATCGCAAGCACCGCAAAACGGGCGCTGGCCCGGCGCCAAGACCAACACCTTAAGCGCTAATCAGTCAACCTAGATTCCTCAATCGGCCACGTAGCGCTGTCACCCAAAAGGTGACACCCTTCAAGGTCAATAAAGTGAGTTTTCATGCGGGGTTACTAACAAAAGCAAGTGGTCAACTGAGGAATCTAGGGTCAAGTCTTTGCAAATCATGTGGGGTGCGATTCGAAGTGAGTGTGGAAATTCGGTTTTGTCCAGTGTCACCGATATTCCGGGCGTGCCGGACGAGCTCTTTGCGAAGCTCCAGAGCAGCGCTTACGCAGACCCGGTGGATGCGGTGTTCAAGGCGCTGGGGGTGTAGTGACAACGGTCACACTGATTGCAAAAAAGCACGCAGGCAGTCGAGCTCATCGGCTAGGGCGGTCTGGTACGCCGTTTCACGCGGTGGCTTACCCGCGACGTAACCCAGGTCGACCTGCAGCGCGCCGTCCACCACAGTGGCGTTGCCCCATCCAATGACCTGCTCGCGCCATAACAGCGGTAGCGCATAGTAGCCGCGCACCCGCTTTGGCGCGGGCGTGTAGGCCTCAAAGCGATAGGCCCAGCCCCACAGGTGCTCGAACCGGCGGCGGTCCCACACCAGGGGGTCAAACGGGGCCAACAAGCGCACCGCCTCAGTAGGCGCATAGCGCTTGGACGCTGGGTTTTCGCCAGCGGGCCAGTAGTAGGTTTGGCCGTCCACCGGGTCGCTGGCCAGCCGCACTTTGGCACGTGCCAAGGCTTCGCGGCGCAGGTGTGCCCACTGTGGTGCGCCACCGCGCAGGTGGCTGATGAGCTCGCCCAGACTGCGCTCGGATAGAGGGGCGTATTTGTGCGCTATCACATCCACCAGCAGGTCCATCGCCTTGTGTGGATCAGGCAATTCTTCAGGTGTGACCTGCTCAGCATAGGTGCGCACACCGCTCACCCGCCCCGCAATGCGCAGCAGGCCTCGGTAGTGCATGTCGTCGAGTAACTGCGTACTGGCATTGCTGGAGCCGCCAAACCAATTGCGCGACTTGCCATGGGCAAAGTGCGCATCCACTTCGCGCGGGTGCACCACACCACGTTCCTGCACGTAGGACAGCACCGCATCCATCTGCGTACGCCGCGCCGCAGTGAGCTCGGTTCTGGACGTGCGCGGGTGCATCAGCGCCTGGGTGGCACGCGGCAGGAAGCCGTAGTTGACAAAGAAGTCCTCTTCGATGTTCAGGGCCGAATAGCGCCGCTCCAGGTCACCCGCGCGGTAGCCCTTGACCCGGTGGCGCAGGGTTAGGTCTTGCGCACGCGCCGGCGCGCGAATCGGGTCGGCCTGCACAAAACCGAGTTTAGTGATGGCCCGACCCAGGGTGGTGGGTGCAAACAGGGTGCGCGCCACGGCATAGCGGCGCAAGGCATCCAGGGTGAGCGGCACCTCAGGACACCGCACCCGAGCCGTAACTGCCTTGTAGCAAAGCGCCGCTACGGAAACGCTCCAGCGCATAGGGGGTCAGGGGCACTTCGGTGGGCAGACCCAGGGCGCTTTGTGCCAGCACGCGACCCACTGCGGGCGACAGCTTGAAACCATGTCCCGAAAAGCCAAAGCCCACGACCAGCCCGGGAACTTCAGGAATCGGTCCCAGCACCGGGTTCCAGTCCGGGGTCACGTCATAGACCCCGGTCCACGAAGAGGCCAAACCTGCTTCGGCAAACGAAGGGAAGCGCGCGGCCACCTGTTCACCGAGTTCGGCCACATAGTCCATGCTGATATCGCCTTGCTCGTTGTCGGGCTGCAGCAAGGTCTCGCCCACCGTGCCCTCGCTGACCAGCATTTGGCGGCCCCCGTAGCTGCGGCAATACAGCATGCCCGCTGAGCCGAGGTCTTTGTACACCGGCATCTGGTAGCTATAGGCCTGCGGCCCTTCGAGCGAAACCACCTTGTGCCGCTCGGGTGCCAGCGGCACGGCAATGCCGGTCCATTGGCTGAGCTCTTGCGACCAGATGTTTTGGGTGCTCACCACCACCGGTGCGTGGAACGTCCCCTGCGTGGTCGCGACCCCGGTCACCCGGCCCTGGTCTAGGAGTAGCTGTTCGACACCGACGCCTTCCATGAACTTCACACCCAGGCGGCGGGCTGCCCTGGCATAGCTGGTGGTCACCAGGTAGGCGTCGGCAAATCCGGCATCGGGCTCAAAACCAATCAGCGCCGCGTCGTCAAAACGGCAAATCGGCAGCAGCTCGGTGGCGGCCGCAGGTGTCAAAAGTTCCACCGTGATACCGCAGGCCTGCTGGGCCGCCAGTGCGGCGCGCAAGGGAGATAGCTTGGGGCCTTCGGGTGTGGCAATCAGGTAGCCGCAGCGGACCAGGCCGGTGCTGGCGTCTTCGTCCTGCAAGTGGCCGGCAAAGTTCTCGAAAACAGACCACGATTGGCGGGCCAGCACAATGTTCTCGGGTACCGAATAATGGGTGCGCAAGATGCCGCTCGACTGGGCCGTCGTACCGCTGCCAATCTGGCCCCGTTCCAGCACCAGTACGCGTTTGGCACCTAGTGCGGCCAGGTTCCAGGCAACCGAGCAGCCGATGACGCCCGCGCCAATCACAATTGCATCAAAGTGGTTCACCAGAGACTCCATTTCGGCCGGGTTATTGGAAGCTGGAGCTTAACGCCAAAGGTGTGTGCTCCTAGGGAATGCCCCTGTTTTCAGAGTCCCACTTAGCAGCTACCATTGCTCTTTTTTACCGAAGGACCATTCCATGAAACTGAATCGAAGAATTGCGCTGACGATGGTGGCTGCACTGGCCGTTGCCTCGGGCGCTGCGTTGGCACAACAACGGGTCTTTTTTGGTGTGGCAACCGGTGGCACCGGTGGCACCTATTACCCCTTGGGCGGCATGCTGGCGCAGTTGATCTCCAACAAGGCCACGGTAGACGGCAAAAAGATCACCGCCACCGCTGAGGCTGCGGGTGCCTCGGTGGGCAATGCCAAGTTGCTCGGGACCAAGGACATCGAATCGGCCTTTGTCGCGGCCGACATTCTTGATGCTGCCTACAACGGCAAAGCCCAGTTTGCCAATGCCCCGCTGAAAAATCTGCGGGCATTGGGTGCGCTCTACCCCGAGACCGTGCAGTTGATCACGCGCGCCGACTCCGGCATCAACAGTGTCAAAGACCTCAAGGGCAAGAGCATTTCCTCGGGCGCGCCGGGCTCGGGACAGTACCAATTGGTGACCGACCTGCTCAAGGTCAATGGCATGGCACGCACCGACGTGCGTGAAGACAGCTCGTCCTTCACCCAGGCGGTGGACAAGATCAAGGACGGCAACCTGCACGCCACCCTGATCACCGGCGGCGTGCCGGTGGCCGCCGTGACCGATTTTGCCCAGAGCCACGCCCTGAAAATCATTCCGCTGGCAGGGGCAGAAGTGGCCGAACTGCTCAAGGAGCAGCCCTATTACACCCAGGTGCAACTGCCCGCCAACAGCTACAAGGGGCAAACCGCTGCCGTACCCACGCTGGCGGTGATGGCGATCTGGGCCAGCCACGACGGCGTGCCAGACAACGTGGCCTACGAAGTGACCAAGGCCCTCTATGAAAACACCGCCATCATGGGGCAGGTGCATGTGCAGGGCAAAAATATTACCCTGGCCTCGGCCATGGCGGTGGCGAGCGTGCCCTTGCATCCAGGCGCCCTGCGCTACTACAAGGAAAAAGGCCTCGCCAAGTGAAACCCGCACGGCGCCTCGCCCTGGTGGCGTTGGCGCTGTGCGCTCCGCTGGTGGGCATGGGCTGCGAACTGGTCCTGACCGAGCACCGCAGCGGCAAGCTGCTGCAGCGTGTAGCACTTGATCCGGACCGATTGACGGCAGATATTGCCTTTACCCATTCGGTGCTGGGCACGCCGGTACTGGACCGTTATGTCTGGCGGCACGGTCCGTCGGGCTGGCGGGCCTATCTGGTCGAAGAGCGGTTTCAGGGTGAAGGCTATGGCCTGGCAACTTCTGCCGGACCCGGTGAAACCCTGACGCGCGAAAACCTTGCCGGCGGCACATTTTGGCGTTTGCGACTCAAGCGCCTGGTGGATCCTCTGGTGGTGTTGCCCTTGCCAGAGCAGGCTATGCGGGTGGTGCTGGCAGACCAACGCGAAGTTTTGCTCGGCAGCATCAGTCGCACCTCTGTTGAATTTCGGGCTGAAAACTGCCCCGTACCACCCCCAATGGAAACCCCATGAGCGCTACCCAAGAAGAAGTTGATCGGCTGATCGAGCAGTTTGACCCCGAGTCCAGTTTTCGGCGTCTCGCCGGGCTCAGTGCCAAGATCGTCATGGTCTTGTGTGCGGGCCTGTCGGCCTGGCACTACTACACCGCGGGCTTTGGCCTGCAAAACGAAATCGCGCACCGGGCCATCCATTTGTCGGTGGTGCTGGGCTTGTGCTTTTTGGTGTTTCCGCGGCAAAAACGTTTGCCGGGACCGTGGGAGTGGGGGGTATCGCTCGGACTGGTGGCGTTTTATCTCTTCATGGGCTTTAGCCTGCTCAATACCATTACCGAGCCCATTGACAGTTCGGTCAAATTTGTGTTTCTGGCCGTGCTCATCGCGCTTGCAGGTTTGTCCTTGCCGTTCAAGATCTATGACGGCAGCCACCACCATATTCCCTGGCGCGACTGGGTCTTTGCTGCGCTCGCATCGAGTTTTTCGCTGTATTTGCTGGTATTTTTCCAAAGCATCTACATTGACAGGCCGGGTCAGCACACGCCGCTGGACCTGATGTTTGGCGTGATTGCCATTGCGATGGTGATCGAGGCCACCCGGCGCACCATGGGCATCTTCTTGCCGCTGCTGGCAATTGCAACGATTTTCTATGGCTTGCTGGGTCCCTATTTTCCGGGTGGCCTGTCGCACCGGGGTTATAGCCTGCCCCGCATCGTGGCCCATTTGTACAAGGGGACAGAAGGCATTTACGGCATTCCGGTTGGCGTGGTGGCGACCTTTGTGTTTCACTTTGTGCTGTTTGGCATCATGGCCCAACTGACCGGCCTGGGTCAGCTGTTTGTCAATTTGGCCACGATCGCGGCCGGGCGATTTTCGGGCGGACCGGCCAAGGTCAGCGTGGTGTCGTCGGGCTTGTTCGGCATGATTTCCGGCTCGGCCATTGCCAACACCGTGACCACCGGGGTCATGACCATTCCCATGATGAAAAAGGTCGGGTTTTCACCGCGCTTTGCAGGGGCGGTCGAGGCCTCGGCATCGTGTGGCGGGCAGATTACACCACCCATCATGGGTGCGGCAGCCTTCATCATGGCCGAAACCCTGGGTATTCCCTACAACCAGCTGATTCTGGTGGCCATCGTGCCGGCGCTTTTACATTATTTTGCAATCCTCTATATGGTGCACCTGGAGGCCAAGCGACTCAAGTTGCGCGGCATGGATTCGGCCGATATTCCTTCGCTGGCCTGGGTAATGCGCAGTTCCTGGCATCTGTTCTTGCCGCTGGTCGTCATGGTGACGCTGCTGCTCATGCAGTACACGCCATTTCTGGCGGCGTTCTGGGGCATTACCCTGACCGTGGCCTGCTCCTGGATTCCACGCCTGATTGGCCCCATGGGAAAAAACATGACCGGTCTGGCGGTTGGACCCGGGGCTTTGGTGCAGGGCTTTGAAATGGGGGCCAAGGCGGCCCTGGGCATTGGCGCGGCCTGTGCCTGTGTCGGCTTTGTGTTGGGCATTACGACACTGACCGGCATGGGCTTCAAGTTTTCTGCCTGGGTCATCGACGTGTCAAGTGTCGCGGCGCAGATGTTTATGGTGGTTGATGTGTTCGGCTTATTGGAACTCAAGCAGGTCACCATTTTGTTTGGCTTGTTTTTCACTGCGGCCGCCTGCATCGTGATGGGCTCGGGCGTTCCTACCACACCCACTTACATCATTCTGGCAGCCATTGTTGCGCCCGCGCTGGCCGAACTGGGCGTGCCGCAGTTGGCAACCCACTTCTTTGTCTTTTACTACGGCGTGCTGGCTGACGTGACGCCGCCGGTGGCGCTGGCCGCTTTTGCTGCAGCAGGCATTGCCCGCAGTGAGCCCATGGGCACCGGCATGACCGCGTTCCGCTTGTCCATGGGCAAGGCGCTGGTGCCGTTTGCGTTTGTCTATTCGCCGTCTTTGCTGTTGCTCGATTTCACCTGGTCTGCCTTTACGCTGGCTGCGGTCTGCTCGGTGGTGGCGGTCATGGGTCTGGGTGCAGCCTATACCGGCTTTGTTGCCCGGCCGATTGGGCGCGTCGCGTTCCTGGGGCTCAATGTCCTGTCGCTGTCATTGATCTTTGCCAACCCCTGGGTCGCCGCAATCGCCGTTCCAGGCGTGCTGCTGATCTTGCTTTGGCACGCGCGGCAGCCGCATTGAATGCCCCCTGTAAGCCCCATTCGTACCTCAGCACTATGCTATGCCCGCGTACCCAGCAGCGCGGCGCCGATGATGAGCACGGCGGCTAGGCCAATGTTCCAGCTGAGGGCACTTTGGCTGGTTAGGAGTAGCAGCAAGGTGGATGCCAAGGGGGTGAGGTAGCTCAGGATGCCGATCTGGCGCGCATCACCGAGTTTGAGCGCCTTGTCCCACAGAAAGAATGCCGCTCCCAGCGGGCCCAGTCCCATGGCGCACAGCAGCAGCCCGTCGTGGGTGGTCAACGCAACCGATGGCTCCAGCAGCCAGTGGCACAGCAGCGACAACAGGCCCGACACCAGTCCAAACAGACCAATCGCGGCGGTGGGAAACGCTTGCACCCGCTGGCACAGCAGAGAATAGCTGGCCCAGATAAACGCCGACCCCAGCGCCGGCAGATAGCCCCAGGCCCAGCCCCCAAAGGCACTTGCCGCATCAGGGCTAGCCCCTTGCCGTCCGACGATGGCAATGGCCGCCCCCGCAAACCCAAGCAAGGCGGCGAAGATATGCACAGGGCGTAGGCGCACACCCACGAGAAACAGCGGCGCCATCACGACCATGAGCAAAGGCCACAGGTAATTGACCAGGTTGGCCTCGACCGGCGGCGCGTGTTGCAAGGCCATGAACAGCAAAAAGTGAAAGCCAAACAGCCCATACACACCGAGCGCCAGAGTGGCCTTGGGTATTTGCCATTGACGCAAATCAAAGCCGGACAAGGGTAACGAGATCACACTACCGACCAGCAGCGCAATACCGGTCAACAGGAACGGCGGTACATGCGCCAGCGACACGCCCAGGGTGGCCAGCGTGGCCCACAAGGCGATGGCACCGAGGGCAAAGAGTTGAGATTTCAAGTCCGGCCCTCTGGTGGCGCGGTATGACAAAAGGATGGAATGCAATGAGTACGTTTGACCACACCAGTCTGGTGCACGATATCAACGAGCGGTTGGGGCCGTTTCGCAAGTCGCAACCCGAAGCCATGGCCGGCTTTGGGCAGTTGGCCAAGGCCGCCATGGCCGAAGGAGTGGTCAGTGCCAAGCACAAGGAGCTGATTGCCCTGGCGATTGGCATCACCCAGCATTGTTCGGGCTGTGTGGGTTTTCATGTCAAGGCCTTGCACCGGCTGGGTTGCACCCGCGCCGAGCTCGAAGAAATGTTGGCCGTGTGTGTGTACATGGGCGGCGGCCCCGCGCTGATGTACGCCGCAGAGACGATTGCGGCTTTTGAAAAAATGGCCCCCACCAAGGTCGTCGCGTAAACGCAAATCACAACTTGCGGCGGATCGGCGAGTCATTGGCGATGCCCCAGGACTTCTCTGGGGACACTGCAGGCGCATTTTTTTGGTCCTGGTCCAGCGCCAGCCACAGGGCCAGCCCCACGCTGCCGACAATCACCAGCAGACCGACGACCAGTTTGAGCACGGTCAGCCACAAGGGCGGTTCATCATTGGGTTTCATGGCGTGACTCCTGCTATTGGGATGGGGTGACGGCGCGCACGGCCAGGCTCTGCGTCGCCCGACCCACCAGTCCTTGCTGATCGTACAGGCCCGACTCGGCCAGTCCGCAGCCGTTTGAGCCCAGATAGGTGCGCGCTTCCAGAGCGATCCATTCGCCCACCGGGCGGCGCAGCAGGTTGATGCTGAGGTCCGAGTTAACAAAACTGTATTTCGAGATGTCCAGAATGGCGCTGATGCCGTTGCCCGAGTCGGCCGCCACCGCCACGCGCTGGTAGGCGCTGGGCGCTTCGCCTTCCACCAGCGGATGACACAACCTAAACCAGATGGTGCAGGGGCCATCAAAAATTCGACCACTGGCGGCACGGGTCTCAACCAGGTCCGAGTAGCCCACATGCCGCCCGGCAAACGGAAATTTAACCACCGGCGCGACTTCGGCACGCACGGTAACCGTAGCCAGCGGATGGCCCGGCAAACCTGCTGGCAGTTCCAGGGCGGATTCGCGCTGCAACAGGGCGGTAAAGCGCGCCACTTCTTTGCCCCCCGCAAGCAATTGGGCCGAGAAATGTCCGGCATTACGCCCCACATAGTCGGTGGTGACATGGATAGTGAGCTTGCTGATGGGTACCGGGCGTAACAGATTGGCAGTCAGGCGCGACAAATGGGTGAGGCCGTGCAGGCCGCCAGTTTCTTCAAATGCCCGGCACACCAGGGCAATCGGTGGACCGGCGTGCTGATGGTCCGGGTGCCAGGGGCCACGGGTCAGGGCGGTGGACTGAAAGGTGTTGGCGTCCAGCGCGTGATAGGCAAAGGCGGGATGGGTTTTCTGGTCTTTGTGCATGGTAGCTTGTATCGTTGACCTGATTTTCGATGTTTAACCTAGAGGTTTAAGCAGTTCAGAGACATCGCTCTCGGTAAACAAGGGTTGTTTGCGTCCTTGTGAGCCGCTGTACATGCTGTCGGCCAGCGCCGCTTTGCGGTCTTGCAGGGCCAAAATGCGCTCTTCGATCGTGCCCTGGGCCACCAGTTTGTAAACGAACACCTGGTTTTGCTGGCCAATGCGGTGCGCTCGGTCGGTCGCCTGGTTCTCAGCGGCCGGGTTCCACCAGGGGTCGTAGTGGATGACGGTGTCGGCCTGCGGCAAATTGAGCCCCACGCCGCCGGCCTTCAGGCTGATCAAAAACAGCGGTACCGCACCGGAGGTAAAGCGCTCAATCAGCTTGTCGCGGTTTTGCGACTGGCCAGTGAGTTTGACCCAGGCCATGCCGCGCGCCTTGAGCTCGTCTTCAATGAGCGACAGCATGCTGGTGAACTGGGAAAACAGCAGCACCCGGCGGCCCTCGGCCAACAGGTCGGGCAGCAGTTGCATCAAGTAATCGAGTTTGGCCGATTGTTTGATCTTCTTGGCCGAAGCCAGCGCCAGCAGGCGCGGGTCGCAACACACCTGGCGCAGCTTGAGCAGCGCATCGAGAATATGGATTTGCGACTTGGCCAGGCCCTTGTTGTCCAGCGCATCGCGCACCGCCTTTTCGGTGGTAAGGCGCACCGTCTCGTACAGGTCGGCTTGTTTGCCCAGCAGCTCGATGCTGGAGATGCTCTCGATCTTGTCGGGTAATTCGGGCGCCACTTCGCGCTTGGTTCGGCGCAGCATGAACGGGGTGATGCGGCGGCGCAACTGGTCCAGACGTTCGGCATCGCCCTGTTTTTCAATCGGGTTGCGAAACAACTCCTTGAACCGATTTTGGCTGCCCAGAAAACCCGGCATCAAAAAGTGGAACAGGCTCCAGAGTTCGCCCAGGTGGTTTTCCATCGGTGTACCCGACAGGCACAAGCGATGCGCTGCGTTGAGCTCACTGACCACCTGCGCGGCATTGGAGTTGGCGTTCTTGATGTTTTGCGCCTCGTCGAGCACCACCAGGTGCCACTGTTGCTGCAACCAGCGCTCGCGGTCGCGCTGCAGCAGCGAATAGGGCGCGATGATGAGGTCATGGCTAGCCATCTCGGCGGCCGCGTCGTGGCGGTCTTTGCCATGCAACACCAGGATGCGCAGCGTAGGCGTAAAGCGCTCCGCCTCGCGTCGCCAGTTGCCCATCAGGCTGACCGGCGCTACCACAAGCACCGGGCGGGTCAATCGGCCGGCATCCTTTTCGATTAACACATGGGTCAGGGTCTGCAAGGTTTTGCCCAGGCCCATGTCGTCGGCCAAGATGCCCGACAGGCCCGTCTGGCGTAAAAACTGCAACCAGTTCACACCCTGTTGCTGGTAAGGTCGCAGGCTGGCTTGCAGGTTCGCGGGCGGCGGGACCTCGGGCAATTCGGCGTGGCCACGCAACTGCTGCACGGTACTGCGCAGGGCAGCCGCGCCATCCCACACCGCGCCCTCGCCCAGGGCCGCGCTGGTGCGCAGGGCGTCCATGCGCGAGAGCTTCAAGACGTCTTTCCTGAAATCGTGGCTGCGGTCGCCGAGCAGTTCGAGTAACGCCACTATCCAGGGCTGCAGCGGTGCCGTGGGCAGGCGAACAAAGCCCTGGCCACCAGGATCCGTCAGATAGACAAAAGGCGGAAGCTGGGGCAGACCGCTGGCCGCATCGATTGAACTCAACGCTGCCGCACCTATCAGTTGCGGCAGCAAGGGCAAAATATTGTGCCGAACCCCGTCGATTTCCATGCCCAGCGACAGGTCGAACCACGGCGACGCTGCCACATCGGGTGCGCCCTCTTGCGTGCCATGCGGCTGCAACTCCACGCTCAGGGTGTCGGCGTGGCGCACCCAGCCGCTCAGAGCGGCATCTGTGGTGACCGCAAACCCGATGGCGCGCAGGGGCTGGTAGTCGGTGTCGGCCCACTGCAGCCAGGCCTGTTGCGACCCATTGCCCGGAATGCCAAATTCACCGTCACCGGTGGACACCAGCCCAAATTCCAGCAACAGGGAAATCATGTCGAACTCGGCCTCCGGATCGCGGCGCAACAGCACCCGACCCTGCGGACCTTGTGCCAACACCGATGTCCCCTTGCCACTCCACCAGCCCAAATAGCCCTGGTAATCAAATTGCAGGCGCGCGGTAATCAGACCACGGTAACGTTGCGCCTCGCTGCTGTTGAGACTGAGGTGCAAACGGGCCACCGGGGTGCCACCGTCCAGCTGGTCGATTTTTTCAAGCACCGGCGGCAGCGGCACGTTGCCCAGGCGCTGCATCAGTTCAAGCTGGTGTTTTTGCAAGGCCGACGGGCGCAGCGGTGGTGACCTGAGCAACACCGCTAGCTGCGCCTCCGAGATGCCCTCGGTTTGCGCTACGCCGCAAAGTCCCTGCTCTGGGTCAAGGTACAGCGGCGGGCTATTGAGGCATAAGCGCGCAGGGAAACTCTGAGGTGCGCCATCGCCCCCAGCCAAAGTGGCACGCAGGGTCCAACCGGGCTCAGTCCCGTTGGCTGCTGGCACTTCGTTCCATTGCAATGCCAGCGCGCGCGGTGGACCCCAGCGCATGGCCACTTCTGGCTGGTTTGACACTCCGCTGGCAAATAGGCGCCCAGTACTGGCGGCCTGCTGCAACGCAATCAGCCCGACCTGGCCACTGAGTACCGCACTGGGGCTGGCGCTGTAGGCCGAGTAATAGGTATTGCGGTCGGGCATGGACTGCAGCAGTTCGAGCACCTCGCGGTCGGTCGCGCTGGCCTGGTCATAGGCGGCCTGGCCGGCACGGGGCGGTGTGCGCAACGACTTGGGTTTGGCCCAGGTGCCATCGCTCTTGCGGCTGGACAATACGGCTTCCAGCTGCAACAGAGGTTTGGGGCCGCCGCCGTCGGTGATCTTGAGCAAATACAAAAAGTGCTCTTCGCGCACCGCAGCGCCCGGGTGGACCGGTGCTCCGGGACTGCCACCGTTGCTGCGGTCGAGTTCGTGCAACCATTGCAGCAGCTGGGTTTCGGCCTCCATTCGGGCCATTTCGTCCCGCCGGGCCTGCGCCGCTGCGCGTGCCAGCTCCATTTGCTCCTCGTTGGGCGCCATGCTGACCAAGGCCTTGCGGAGCGCTTCGGGGTTCAGGTCGCGCTTCAGAATATGCAGCCCCTGGTAAGCTGCCTTGAGGGTCAGGGCGACCCCGTGCTTGCACTGGTACTCGACCGGGCAAGTACACGAACTATCCCACTCTGCGATTTCTCCGGTCTGTGTCAAGGTCAGGTCGATCCAGACTTCATAGGGCTGGCGCAGACTGCCCTGCACTTCGCCTTCAATCAGCCAGGTGCCCTCGACTGGCGGAAAGATTTCGATCTGAAGCACCTTCTGGCTGCGGTACAGCATGAGCCCGCGCGACCAGGCCCCATCGTCTGCGTGTCCTTGCAAGGACTCGGGGGCAAACAACAAGCCCCTGGTGTGTGGATGAACTTCCATGCCAGCAGCAAACTAGCGATTCGACAGCGCGTGACCCGCCTGCTGGTCGGCGTGGTAACTGCTGCGCACCATGGCCCCCACCGCGGCGTGGCTAAAGCCCATGGCATAGGCGCGCTCCTCAAACATCTTGAAGGTGTCCGGATGGACATAGCGCTTGACCGGCAAGTGCGATGTCGAGGGCGCCAGGTACTGGCCAATGGTCAGCATGTCGATGCCGTGGTCGCGCATGTCCTGCATCACCTGCAGCACTTCTTCGTCGGTCTCGCCCAGCCCCACCATGATGCCGCTCTTGGTCGGCACACCCGGGTGAAGTGCCTTGAATTTTTTGAGCAGGTTGAGGCTGAACTGGTAGTCGCTGCCCGGGCGCGCCTCTTTGTACAAACGCTGAGCGGTTTCCAGGTTGTGGTTCATCACATCCGGCGGGGCAGCGTTCAGGATGCCCAGCGCCCGATCATCGCGGCCCCGAAAATCGGGCACCAGCACCTCGATCTGTGTGCCAGGCGAGAGTTGCCGAATGCGGGTGATGCAGTCGGCAAAGTGCTGGGCACCGCCGTCGCGCAGGTCGTCACGGTCAACGCTGGTAATCACCACATATTTGAGTTTGAGCGCCGCAATGGTGGTGGCCAGGCTTTCGGGTTCGTTGGCATCGAGCGGGTCGGGGCGTCCGTGGCCGACATCACAAAACGGGCAGCGCCGGGTGCACTTGTCGCCCATGATCATGAAGGTGGCGGTGCCCTTGCCAAAGCATTCGCCGATGTTGGGGCAACTGGCCTCTTCGCACACCGTCACCAGCTTGTTGGCGCGCAGGGTCTCCTTGATCTCGTAAAAGCGCGTACTTGGTGAACCAGCCTTGACGCGGATCCAGTCGGGCTTTTTGAGAATTTCACCGGGCACCACCTTGACCGGAATGCGCGACAGCTTGGCAGCCGCCTTTTGCTTGACGCTTGGGTCGTAGTTGTCGACCGACTGGACTTCGCGCTGGGTGGGAGTGACCGACTGGGGTGTGCTCATGGAATGCTCTTTGGTTGATTTTAAAAAAGTGTAGGGGCTCAATCGCTGGCCAGAAGGTTTCCGTTGTAACCCTAAGCCGGACGAGCCGGAACCGAACAACCGTTCGCGGCGAGGGCGCCGCTCCAACGGAGCCTTGTGTTTGTTGGAGCGGCGCCCTCGCCGCGAATGACTTTGGTGTTCGAATTCTTCTCATCATTTACAAAGTTTGAATTTGTTAGAGATTAAAGGCGCAAAACTTTGCGGCAAAACGGTCGCGCATGCGCCAGGCACGGGCGCGCAATCACGGTACGAGGAAGCTTGCCAGCTTACGCCCCAGCACCTCGGCCACATCTTCCCAGCCCACCTGCACCCCGATGGTAAAAAGATCCACGGTTTGCAGCCCGCTGTAACCACAGGGGTTGATGCGCGAAAACGGCTCCAGATCCATCGCCACATTGAGCGCCACGCCATGGTAGGTGCAGTTGCGGCTGACCTTGATTCCCAAGGCCGCGATTTTACCCAGGCCGATAAAGTCGGGTTGCGCAGCTGCCAATCGGGCTGAGGCATCCGGTGGGGTGGGTCCTGATGCGGCTGTTAAGGGAGGTGCCGTTTTCTGGGGCCGTTGTACCAGTGGCGCATGTCCTGCCGGGTCATCGAGCCGCACATAAATGCCGGGTGCCCCGGCCACCCGGTGCCCCGTGACGCCAAAATGCAGCAGGGTGCGAATCACCGCCTCCTCGATTCGGTAGACATATTCCTTGACAAAATAACCCGCGCGCCACAAATCAATCAGCGGGTAGGCCACCACCTGCCCCGGCCCATGGTAGGTCACCTGACCACCCCGGTTGGTCTGCACCACCGGAATATCGCCCGGCACCAACACATGCTCGGCCTTGCCGGCCAGCCCCTGGGTAAACACCGGCGGATGCTCACAGATCCACAACTGGTCCGCCTCGGTCGACTCCGGTGACACGTCGCGTCGCGCGGTGAAATCCTGCATGGCAGCGTAGGTGGACAGATACTCCACCCGGCCCAAAACAATGGGGGTCAGATTCCAATTGTTTTCGGGATTCACTGGCTACCAGCCTCCAGCTACAACACCACCTTGACCATCGGGTGCGTAGACAAGCTGCGGTAAAGCTCGTCGAGTTGCTGCCGGCTGGTGGCGGTCACGGTAATGGTGACACCGAGGTATTTGCCACCCTTGCTTTCCCGAAGTTCGATGGTCGCGGCATCAAAGTGGGGGTCAAATTGGTGGGCGATCTGGGTGATGGCGTGGACCAGCCCGTCCACCCGCACCCCCATGACTTTGATCGGAAACCGCGACGGGTATTCGATCAGTGATTCCTGCTGGGGTATTTTCTGCTTCATGTCCTCAGCCTGGACGGGGGGGTCAGCGTCTGCAAACGACCTTCCATCTCGCTCATTCCCGGGCCGTCTGCGCAGCGGCTTTGGACTGGGCAATTGCCGTCTGGTAAGCGGCGTGGAGTTTTAGGTATACCGGGCCGGGCACGCCTTTGCCCACCGCTTGGCCGTCGAGCGTGGTCACCGACAACACTTCTTTGGTGGCCGAAGACAGCAGAATTTCGTCAGCGGCCAGGACCTCCTCGCGGGAGATGCGGCGCAAGGCAAAACCAATGCCTTGGGCCAGGCACAACTCCTCGATCAGACCGTAGCGTATGCCTTCTAGCACCAGGTTGTCCTTTGGGGTGCCGCACACGGTGCCGTCCTTGACAATCCAGACGTTGCTGGCAGCGGCTTCGCTGAGGAAGTTGTCGCGAAACATCACAGTTTCGGTGGCACCCGCGTCAAAGCTGATCTGGCGCGAAAACACCGATCCCAGCAGACTGGTGCTCTTGATATGGGCCTTTTCCCATCGGAAGTCGTCGGCAGTCACACAGGCCACGCCGCGCCGACGGTCCTCGTCACTGGGCATGCGCATGGCATTGGTCATGACAAACACCGTGGGCGCGATGTCCTTGGGCATGACATGGTCCCGCATGGCAACTCCGCGGGTCACCTGGATATAGACCATCTGGTCGGACTGGTCGGGCTGCACGCCTTTGGATTGGGCGTAGCTCGCAATCAAGCTGCGGGCAATGTCACTCCATTGATCGCGGGTCAAGGGGTTGGCCATGCGCAGTTCGCCCAGACTGCGGTCTAGCCGGGCCATGTGCTGCGCCAACCGGAACGGATGGCCGCCGTAGACCGGCAGCACCTCGTACACCCCATCGCCAAAAATGAAGCCCCGGTCCATGACGCTGATCTTGGCGTGGGGCAAGGTGGTGAATTCACCGTTGAGGTAACAGGGGATTTCGGGTAGATTGTGCATAAGACTTCGAGAGATTAGTAAGGGTGTTGAGGGTTAGTGCCTGTTCATGAATAAGCCGTGCATTTGGACCTTGGATTTGGGATGCAATGCGAGGCGCAGGCCGCGCCGTGCAGCTCAGCTGCACAAGCGGTTTGCAACGCTGCAGTGCGGCCAAAGGTGAGGAGCCAAATGTACATGTTATTTCCGCACCCCTTAGGTAAGGGCTTCGACAGGAGCGGTGATATTGCGCTTCGATAACGCCCTCAGTCGCCCATGACCAGGCCTTCGCGCCGCGGGTCGGCGCCGCCAAACCAGCCGGTCGGCGTGCGTTGAATCGCCTGCAGACCGCTGGGCAAGGGAACTTCATTGGCGGTGTGCCCCTGCTTTCGCAGCGCCTCCACGGTGCTGGCCGGGAAACGTCCGGCTTCGAGCAGGGTCGGGCCGTTGTAGGTTCCGAAGTTGGGCAAATCAATCGCCTGCTGGGCATTGAGGCCCCATTGCTGGGTGGCGATCAGGGTTTTTGCGGTGTAGTGGATGATGCCGGCACCCCCTGGCGAGCCCAGCGTCATCAGCAAGCGTCCGTCACGGCGGTCAAAAACCAGGGAGGGGCTCATACTCGAGCGCGGGCGCTTTCCGGCCTGCACCCGGTTGGCAATCGGGCGGCCTTGCGCGTCGGCAGGGGCCAGTGAAAAGTCGGTGAGCTCATTGTTGAGTACAAAACCGCCAGCCAAACCGGTTCCGCCGTCTGACATCAGGCGCGCACCCCAAACTGCCTCGATGGTCGTGGTCATGGCGAGTGCATTGCCATAGCTGTCGACGATGCTGATATGGCTGGTGCCGTACTCGGGTTGATCGGCCTGCGGCGCATGGCCCACTGCCAGCGCGCCCGGCACCCCGGCGGTGGCCTGTTTCATGCTGGTCGCGCCAATGAGTGTGGCACGCTGGCGCAGGTAGGCGGGGGCCAGCAAGCTGTTCCAGTCGCCAGCGGGTGCGCTGACGAATCCTGGGTCAGCCACGTACTGGGCGCGGTCGGCAAAGGCCAGTCGCGAGGCCTCGGTGTAATAGTGCAGCCACTGCGGTCCGGGTAGGCCTTGCTCCAAAGCGGATGGGACCGGCGGCGTGTGCTCCAGAATGCCCAGCATTTGCATCACTGCCAAGTGCCCGGACGACGGCGGCGGAAACCCGCACACGCGCAAATGCTGCAGCCACTGGGTGCACAGCGACTCGCGCACCACCGGCGCGTAATTGGCAAGGTCAGCCTCAGTCATACGGCCCGGATTGCTGGCATGGCCCTGCACGCGCTGCACGATGTCGCGCGCAACCGATCCCCGGTGCAGCGCGTCGGCACCGGATCGCGCGATTTGGCGAAAAATCTCAGCCAGGGCTGGGTTCTTCAACACCATGCCCACGGCTTGTGGCGAGCCATCGGCACGGTAGTAAAACTGCCGCGCGATTGGGTCGGACAGCAAATCCTTCTCTGCCAGCAACTGGGCATGCAAGCGTTGACTCACGGCAAAACCCTGGCTTGACAAGGCAATGACCGGCTCGAATAACGCGGCCCACGGCAAGCGTCCATGGGACTTGTGTGCCAGCTCCAGCATGCGCAATCCGCCCGGTACACCCACCGAGCGGCCGCCGACCACGGCCTTTTGAAACGGCATGGGCTTGCCGTCGGGCTGCAAAAACAGGTTTTCATCGGCCGCTGCTGGCGCGGTCTCACGCCCGTCGAGTGCCACCAGCTTGGTTCCATCCCAATGCAGCAAAAAGGCCCCACCGCCCAGGCCGCTGGACTGCGGCTCGACCAGCGTCAGCACCATTTGCACCGCAATCGCTGCGTCGACCGCCGAGCCACCCGCCTTGAGCACCTGGTAGCCCGCGTCGGTGGCAAGAGGATTGGCTGCGGCCACGGCAAACCGCTGGGTCGCCCAGCCCGGCTTGCTGCCCTCCGGGGCGCTGACCTGTCCCGGTGGTGCCAGTACATACCTGAAAGAACTGCCAGGGGACGGTGCAAGTGCGCTACAGGCACTCAGAGTGGCGACGACAGTGGCCAGGCACAGTAGGTGTACGGTGCGAACGGCTTGGGTGGTTGGCATGGGTAATGACCTTTTTTTGTGATGTTAGCGCGAAACACACCGCAGACGGCGTTTTTCCCGCAGGCGGGAAGGGGGAGAATATCGGTGGAAGCGATTGACCTGAAGCCGGCCTAGCCGGAACCGAACAACCATTCGCCGCGAGGGCGCCGCTCGCACCGCACTCAGGTCGCCTCGCACTGCATCCGCCAGCCCCACAATAAGATGGTACATCAGCCATTTCCGCACCCCTAAGGGGATGCAGAGCAAAAGGTGGTGCTGAAACATCATGTTGCAGCGATGTACGGAGAGGACAGAGCCTGCCAATTTGCATCACAAGGAACGTCGCAAGTCGAGAGCGCCGCTGCGGACCAGTGCCCCAGTCCTGCCGTGTGCGGGTAACGTAGACCTCAAAACGCGGAATTCCACCGCGGCGCGCCGTTATCGTGGCGCGGCAGACGTCGAAAAGTTACCCCGAGGTGGCGGGGTATTCCTGATGCGTGTCATGATCTCTGGTCTGCCTGCCAATTTGTTCAACGATACACCCTCCAAGAGACTTCATGGACCGAGCCATTGCACTGATCACCGAGCGCATCCGTGCCGCCATTACCGACCGCACTCCGTTGCGCATGCAAGGCGGTGGCAGCAAGAACTTTTATGGCAACAGCCAGCAGGGCGACCTGCTTGATACCAGGGGTCTGAGCGGCATTCGCAGCTACGAGCCCAGTGAATTGGTGGTGACCGTGGGCAGTGGCATGCCGTTAGCCGAGCTGGAGTTGGTACTGGCGCTGCAGGGGCAGTGCCTGGCGTTTGAGCCCCCGCACTTTGCCTGGAATGGTGCCAGAGTGGCCACCGTGGGCGGCATGGTGGCCTGCGGTCTGGCAGGCCCGGCGCGGGCTAGTGTGGGTGGCGTGCGGGACTATGTGCTCGGGCTGCAAATGGTCAACGGCAAGGGCGAGTCGCTCACGTTTGGTGGGCAGGTCATGAAGAATGTGGCGGGCTACGACGTGTCGCGTCTGATGGTGGGGGCCATGGGGACCTTAGGCCTGCTCACCGAAGTTTCGCTCAAGGTGCTGCCGGTGGCGCCGGCCGAGGCCACGCTGTGTTTTGCGCTGGGGCAGGCCCAAGCCCTTGAGGCCTTGCATGTTTGGGGTGGCCAGCCATTGCCCCTTAGTGCTAGTTGCTGGGTGCGCGACGCAGCAAAGCCGGGTCGTGCCGCAGACCTTCTGTTTGTGCGGCTGCGGGGTGCGGCGGCTGCGGTGCAGGCCGCGTGCAAAAAAATGCTGGCGGACCAGCCCGGGTATTGCATGGACAACGCACAGGCGCAGGCCGACTGGGAGCTGTGCCGCAATCAACAGTTGCCTTTCTTCTTGCAAAGACCGTCAGATGCCATGGCGCTGTGGCGCATCAGCGTGGCACCCACGGCACCGGTGCTGGACCTGCCCTGGCCGCAACTGGTCGAGTGGCATGGTGGTCAGCGCTGGTTGTGGGCACCCGAGAGCGCCATGCCCCAGTTGCAAACGCTGGCCCAGTCGCATGGCGGGCACGCCACACTTTTTGTCGCTGCGGTCAATGCAGCAGAGCCTGCGCAGCATCGATTTGCCACCAAAAGTCCGACCTTGGCGGCGATCGAGCGCCGTCTCAAAGACAATTTTGACCCGCACGGAATCTTCAATCCTGGTCGACTGACCACTGCAGCCTGAGGCGACGCTAGCATGCAAACCAACCTGGCCCCCGAATACCAGAATACCGCAGATGGCCTGGCCGCCGAGGCCATTTTGCGCAAGTGCGTGCACTGCGGCTTTTGTACTGCCACCTGTCCTAGCTACCAGATTCTGGGCGACGAGCTCGACGGCCCGCGCGGCCGCATCTACCTCATGAAGCAGGTACTGGAAGGTGTCACGCCCACCCGCAAGACGCAACTCCACCTGGACCGCTGTCTGACCTGCCGCAATTGCGAAACCACTTGTCCTAGTGGCGTGGACTATGGCCACCTGATCGACATCGGGCGCAAACTGGTCGACGAAAAAGTGCCGCGACCCGCCGCAGAAAACGCGCTGCGCTGGGCGCTCAAAGAAGGCTTGCCTTCGCCGCTGTTTGCGCCGGCCATGAAAGTCGGGCAACTGGTGCGGGGCCTGTTGCCGGCCAGCCTCAGAAACAAGGTGCCGGCCGCGCAAGAGGCCGGCACCTGGCCGGCGCGCCAACACGCGCGCAAGGTGCTGATGCTGGCCGGCTGCGTGCAGCCCGCGATGATGCCCAATATCAATAGCGCCACCGCCCGTGTGCTCGATGCCTGCGGCATTCAGTCCGTGCTGGCGCCCAAGGCCGGGTGCTGCGGTGCCGTCAAATTTCACCTCAATGACCAAGAGGGTGGCAAGGCCCAGATGCGGGCCAATATCGACGCCTGGTGGCCACTGCTGCCACCCGAATCACCTTCGGCTTCCTCACACACTGACGCGGGCGGTATTGAAGCGATTGTGATGAATGCGTCGGGCTGCGGTGTGACGGTCAAGGAGTATGGACATATTTTGCAGGACGACCCGGTGTATGCAAAAAAGGCGCAGCGCATCAGCGCCCTTACCCGCGACCTGAGCGAGCTGCTGCCCACCATCGTGGCGCAACTCCAGGCGGCGCAGCCCAAGCTAAGCCAGCAGCTGGCGGCCAAGCCTCCCAAGTTGGCTTTTCATCCGCCATGCACCTTGCAGCATGGGCAAAAGCAAAAGGGTGGTGTCGAGCAGCATTTGACCGCCCTGGGTTTTAACATTCAGACTGCGGCCAATGAGGCCCATCTGTGCTGCGGCTCAGCCGGCACCTACAGTGTGCTGAACCCGGACATTGCCTACCAGTTGCGCGACCGCAAGCTGGGCCACTTAGGTGACTTGCAGGCCGAAACCATTGTCTCGGCCAATATCGGCTGCATCACCCATTTGCAAAGCGGCACCAGTACCCCGGTGCGGCATTGGGTTGAAGTGCTCGATGAGGCGCTGTCGAAAGTCAAGGCCGCCTGACACTCCATCTTCAGCGCTGGGGCGGATACACTGCCTGCCAGCCCTCAGGGCAATGCGGGGTGTGCGGGTAATACTGCCCGACGGACTGACAAAAATACCAGGCATTGCTAGCCGGACGCGCGGGCGCAGCGCTGGGTGGCGCGTAGACCAGGGGAGGGGGTGCGTAGGCCACAGGGGGCGGCGCGTAGGTGACCGGGGGTGGCACATGCACGACGGTGGGCGCGCTGTTTTGACTAGCCGCTGCGCCAACGACCGCGCCGGCGATCCCGAGAAAGACCAGCGGCGCAATCCAGCTTGCGTTGCCGTGCCGCGCGGGAGCATGCCGGTAGAAATGCCCTCGGCCGGGATCGGCAAACGCATTGCAACTCATGGCCCCTATCAACAGCAGGGCTCCGAGGGATGGTGTGATCTTGGTCATGGCTCAAACGTTCATGGAAAGCCCCTTAACGGCCAATCTGACCCGGCGTTGACTGTGGAATGTAAAGTTTGTGAGCCGACCGAAACGGCGCAGGAACCACGAACCCTCATCGCGAGCCGCCCTGGTGTCGGCCCTTGCTGTCGGGGCGGTGCACAATCTGCGGCATGAAAAAGTTCTTCAACACCACTGGTCCCTGCGTTCCTGAACGTCATTACATGGTCGACCCGCTGGCGCGCCTGCGCGGTGTTGAGGCGCTGATCGAGCAAGGGCAGTACTTTGTCATCCACGCCCCGCGCCAGACCGGCAAGACCACTTATGGTTTGGCGCTGATGGAAAAACTCAACGCCGAGGGCCGCTACACCGTGCTGGTCAGCTCGATCCAGCCCGCAGCCCAGGGGCGCGACCCGGTGCAGGCGATGAAGATTGCCGCCCTGTGCATCGCCAAAGACAGCCGTCTGTACCTGCCCGAAACCGAATGGGCACCGGCGGTGCCAGAACCTTTTTATGAGGATGGCCTGCTGAGCTACTTGCAGCAATGGTCCCAGAGCAACGCCAAACCCATCGTGCTGTTGCTCGACGAAGTGGATGCGCTGATGGATGACAACTTTTTGGCCATGCTCTACCAGTTGCGCGCCGGCTTTACGACCCGCTTGAAGGGCGGTTTTCCACAATCGGTTGGCCTGATCGGTCTGCGCGATGTGCGCGACTACAAGATACGCATCCGGCCCGAGTCGCACAGCATGGGCACCGGCAGCCCGTTCAACGTCAAGGCCAAATCGTTTTTTATGGATCGGTTTGAGCACCACGAGATCGTCAGCCTACTGCAACAACACACTGATGCCACGGGGCAGGTATTCGAGCCAGAGGCTATCGCCGCCATTGAGCACTTGACGCAAGGACAGGCCTGGCTGGTGAACGCGCTGGCCTATGAGTTGGTGACGGAGATGCTGCAAAACGATGCGACCCGCCCCATTACCAAAGAGCTGGTCTGGGAGGCCAAGGAAGCTCTGATCCAGCGGCGTGACACGCACCTGGACTCGCTCATCGACAAGCTCAAGGAAGACCGGGTGCGGGGCGTTGTCAACGCCATCATCGACGGCAGCGAGCTCAGCGACGACCGCCTGAACGACGCCCTGGCCTATTGCCAGGACTTAGGCCTGGTCAGCCGCAAGCCGCCGATTCGCTTTGCCAACCCGATCTACCAGGAAATTATTCCCCGGGTTATGAGCTACCACTGGCAGCTATCGATTCCGCAGGACGACGCTGACCCCTTTTGGTACATCAAGGACGGGCAGCTCGATATGGATGCACTGCTCAGGGCGTTTCAGAAGTTTTATCGGGAAAACTCCGAGGCTTGGCTGTCCCGGTACGATTTTCGGGAAGTGGGCCGCCAGTTGCTGTTGATGGCGTTTTTGCAGCGCATTGTCAATGGCGGGGGCAGCATCACCCGCGAGATGGCCATCGGCAATGGCCGGGCCGATCTGGTGGTGGAATACGGCGGCAAGACCTTTGTGCTAGAGCTCAAGCTCAAGCGCAGTCCGGCTGATCTGGACAAAGGCCAGCGCCAGCTCAGCCGCTACCTCACCCGTCTGGGCCAGAGCCACGGCTACCTGCTGCTGTTTGAGCTCGATGAAGCGGTGGGCTGGGACACTCGCATCCACTGGCTAGACCTGGCCTGTGACGGCAAAGCCATCACGCTGGTGGGGCTGTGAATCGCACTCGCGCAGCGCCGCGCGCTGGACAAGAGATCGATTCCGAGTTTTCGCACGCATTGTCAAAATTTTCGGATTCCCGCACAGTATCTGTGTGGCAGATTGCAGGCAAAATGACTCTCCATGACCCAAAAAAACCCCAAACTCACAGCGCAGGAGCTTGAAGAAATCGCTGCCTTCCAGGGACTATCGCTTGCCGAGCTCGAAGAGCTCGATGCCATTCTGGAAGACCTGCGATCCCGCGATGACGAAATTCCCCAGTGGGATTTTGTTGACGGCTTCATGGCTGCGCTCATCTGTTCGCGACGCAGTGTGGAGCCCCAGGACTACTTCTTACTGCTGTTGGGTGTTCCCGACATAGAAGCCGTCGTGGACCCGGCCGACGACGACAAGGTTTTTGCCGAAGAGTCCCAAAAGCAGCGTTTTCTGCAGCTATGGCAGCAGCGCTGGGACAAGGCCGTGGTGGCACTCGATGCAAAGTTGTCGAGCTTCAACGACCCAGCCTGTTACATGCCCCAGGTGCAGGATATACGGGGCATGCTGGCGCTGCTTCCCGAGGCAGCGCAAGCCGAGTTTCGGGGCAAATTGTTACCCTCTTATGCCCAGGATTGGGCTTACGGATTCATGTTTGTGGTCGAAACCTGGTCCGAGGACTGGACCCTGCCACGCGACAAACTTGCAGCCCAGATGTTCGAGCAAAGTTTGGAGGCCATCCAGGACTTGACTGAAGATGACATCGAGCCCGCGCGGGCACAAGACGACGCGCATGCCGGTGCCAGCAAAGCCCGGCTCGAGGCGCTTGAAGACGCGATCCTTGCGCTGTACCAGTTGCGCGCGGTGGGCCAGGTGTTACGTGCCAACACCGGGCCAGTGCTTCGCGCCCCCACACCCGGTCGCAATGACCCCTGCTATTGTGGCAGCGGCAAAAAATACAAAAAGTGCCACGGCGCCTGAGCCGCGCGGACGGTGCGGCTGCCCGTCGGTGGCTGCCTTAACCGATCCGGTTAGCGCAGCGTCCAGGGAACGCCAATCGACAACCAGACCGTGCCAGTGCCCTGCTGACTCAGGCCAAAGCTCAGGGCCGCAGGTCCGAGCACGGTGTCGGTGCCAATAAATACAGAGCCCGACTGATAGGCACCACTGGGCGTGCGCGGGTCGTAGCTTTGTTCCAGGTGCGCAAACTCCAGGGTGCCGCCCAGATAGGTCTGGCTGATGATGCCACCCAGGTTCAGTCCCAGCAACGGCGGGATGTTGCGCTGGTAACCCAGACGTGCAAAGGCCAGTTGGTCGACCCGGAAGCGCCCGGCAGGGTAGCCGGAAAGGCGCTGAAAGCCGCCGAGTGGAATCAGGTCAAAAACGATGTTTCCTGCAGCGCCCGCATAGTCAACCTTGCCCCCAATGAACTGGGCACTGAAAGTGTTTTGGTTCCAGGTGCGTGCCAGGGTGATGTCCAGCACCTGGCGTCTGAACTCGTTCTGGTTGCCCAGGCTTTTGGAGGCGTCATGCAAGTCCAGCAGCACGCGGTAACCTTGCGTGGGGAAGTTGGCCTTGTCGAGCGCATCGACGTCCAACCGGGCCGTGAGTGCCCGGATCGGGGTCGTGTCGGTAGACCCGGCCACCAGCCCCACATCGGCCTGGTAGCCCTCGCGCCCGATCTGCAGGCCCAGGCGCATTTCACCACTGTGGCCCAATTCGGCTCCCAGCTCAAGTGCCGTCAGCGCCTGCGTGCGCGAAAAGCGTGCCACCTGCGCGGAGCCCAGGTAGATCGGCGACTGGTCCTGCGTAGCCAGCAAACGCGGTGCCACGAACAGGGAAGAGCCGGGCGCCAAAGGCTGGTGAAACTCGGCGTGCAAGGCGTTTTTTTCGCCAATTTGCACAATGTTTTGCCAGCGCGCGCCGTAGCTGTTGATCCAGCTTCGGGTGTAGCCTGCCACTGCATTGAATGACGTACTCTCGCCGCTTTGAGCCACCATGCTCAGACCAAAGCGCAAGTAGTTGGGTCCCCAGGACTTCTCGGTGGGCTCCACCAGCGCGATGCGTCGGCCCTTGTCCTGCGTAAAGTTGAGCTGCACACGTTCAAAGTCGCCACGGCCATAAATTTTGGCCACACCTTCCATGAGCTGAGCTTCGGTGGGCACGTCGACGTTCTCGGGTAGCAGCGCACTGCGCAAAATGTCCGGGTTGACCCATTTCAAGGGCGTAATCCGCACCTCATCAGGCTGCAAGTCCAAAACCTCTTTCTGGTCGTGCCTTTGCTTCCACAGCGCAAAGGCCTGCGCCGATACTGACAGCGGCTGCAGTTGGGCGGCGACGGCCCGGGTGGCCTGTTCGCCGGCAGCGATCAGCGCATCGATGCGGTCAAAACTGCCAGAGTTCAGCCCATCGAGCTGCGGACTGATCAGCACGTCCTGTGGCGTAAGCGATGCCAAGGACGCCCGCACGTTTTGCTCGGTCAGTATGTTGACCATTTGCAGACCAACCGAAACTGCGGACCCGATGTCCTTACGTTCCAGCAGCGGCGTGCCCAGGTTGACGGCAATGACTACCTCGCCACACAGTGCCCGCGCCCGGGCGATGGGCAGGTTGTCGACCAGCCCGCCGTCGATCAGCAACCTGCCCTCCAGCTCCAGCGGGGCCATGACCGCTGGCACCGACATGGTGGCACGCATGGCCAGAGCAAGCGAGCCTTTGTCGAGCACCACGGCCTGACCAGTGACAATGTCGGTGGCGACCGCGCGGTAGGGAATTGGCAAACGGTCAAAGTGGTCAATGTCCGCCGCCCGTTGCGAGAAGCGGCTGAAGATCTCGGACAGGTTCTGGCCATAAATGACACCGGCCGGCGACGCCACACTGCCCGCGTTGTAGCCAAACTCCGGGCGCGCAAAGTGGCCGTTTTCGTCCTTCTTGCGCCGCGCCAGCATCGCCGATCGGTCTGGCGTGTCCTGAAAAGCCTGCGTCCAGTCAATGGCCCGGGCGGCACGTTCAAGTTGGTCAATCGGCATGCCCGAGGCATAGACACCCCCCACCACCCCACCCATGCTGGTCCCCACCAGACAAGCGACGGGAATGCGCATGCGCTCCAGCTCCCGCAGAACACCAATGTGCGCCAACCCTCTGGCCCCACCGCCAGACAGCACCAGGGCGATGCCCGGCGCAGAGGCATGAGCCCAACCCGCCACAAGCAACGCACACAGGGTTGCAGCAGCGATACCTCTAAAAATCCGGATACGTTCCATACAGTGCAGGATAACCTTTCGGCGCCGTGGAGGAGGGACAAGAAAAAATCGCGGTTCGGAAAAAATTGACCGATGTCAACGGATTTGAGCGATTTAGTCACCAAACTCACCCGAACGGGGGATACCCAAACTTCGCATAAGTCCGCAAAACGGACCATCGCTTCTAAACCTGTAAGAGCCACCCCGCTATGCACCAGTTACCCAATCTACCCAATCGTACTTACCTGGCAACTGCAATTGCGCTTGCCTTTGCCCTGGAGGGCTGCGGCGGCGGCGGTGGTAACACTGTGCTGCCAGCACCTGAGCCCCAATTGACGACATCACTCACGGGTTTGGTGGTCGATGGCTATATTGTTGGCGCCACCGTGTTTTGGGATGCCAATAACAACGGCTTGCTTGACACCGGCGAAACCAGCACCCAGACCGGCACCAAGGGCGACTACAACCTGCGCCTGCTCGGATCGCCCGCCTCGCTCAAAGGTGCGCGCTTGGTCATGGTGGATGGTACCGACACCTCCACCGGCACCGCCTTCACCCATTCCATGAGCACCATTGTGGAAGATGCCACTGGCCCCTCGCTACCCATCACACCGCTGACTACCCTGGTTGCTGCGATGGTGACGGCAGGCACTCCCGTGGCAGATGCCCGCAACGCGCTGGTCAAGGTCTTTGGCCTCTCGTCGGCCGCCGTGCTCGACAAAGACCCCCTGGAACAGGTCGCCACAGAGCCCATGTTGCTCCAAAAGATGGTAGCCGTCCAAAGTGCCATGGATGTGCTGGCCAGCGCCGAGCGCAGCAGCACCGAATCCAGCGCCAACGCCTCCTCCATGTCCCGCGTCGCCGCTGCGCTGGGTACAGAGATAGTCCGTCAGGCCGCAAGCTTGCCCACGCCCCAGCCCGGCACGCCAGCCACGCTACCTTCCGTGGCCGCGCTGGTCACCGGCTCGGTGGCCAACCAGTCGCGGTTTTTGACCAACCCGGGCACTGTGCAAAATACCGCCGCGCTTGCAGCCGACGTCGCCAAGCTCACCGAAGTGACGGTGGCCGCCGGAGTCAGCCAGCTCATACAGTCCAACCCCAACGCGGCCGGCCCAGCCCTGGCGCAAGGCATCAGCAACCTGGTCGACAGCAGACGGATCGCCATCGAAAGCCTGCAAGCCGGCGCAGTGGCCGCTGCCAATACAGCCAATGCCACCCCGCCGGCAGCCAGCGCAGCACCCGTGCGGCTGACCAACGTGGCCCAGGGTTCAAATGCCGCTTTGCAAACCCTGGTCGAAGTCACCCAACAGCTGCAAACTGTGCCCGCGGCATCCAGTACGCCCAGCGAGGCGCTTACCTCGATTCAACGTGTGGTGGACCAGGTGCCCACAGCGGCACCTACTGGCGCGCCTACCGCACCACCCACGGCTGCCCCAACGACAGCCCCAACGGCAGCCCCGACTGCTGCTCCCACACCGGCACCAACAGCAGCGCCGACCAGTGCACCAACTGCTGCACCCACAGCGGCACCAACATCAGCGCCAACTGCGGCTCCGACCACGGCACCCACAGCGGCACCTACCGCAGCGCCGACGTCAGCTCCCACAGCCGCACCAACAGCAGCGCCGACCAGTGCACCAACTGCTGCACCCACAGCGGCACCCACATCAGCGCCAACTGCGGCTCCGACCGCAGCTCCGACGACGGCACCCACAGCGGCACCCACAGCGGCACCCACAGCGGCACCTACCGCAGCCCCGACTTCAGCGCCCACATCGGCACCTACCGCAGCGCCGACCAGTGCACC
>JAIPCE010000028.1 GCA_021738345.1 Rhodoferax sp.
AACTGCCGATCTATCCCGAGCAACGGCAGTGTGCCCATCCAACCACCGAGCAGGTCCTGCGATTGTTTAGCCTCACCCAACGTCACACGCTGACAACCAAGGACGGACAACCCGTCCAGGTCTTTGATGCCCAGCTCACAGACCTACAGCGTCAGGTTCTGGGCTTGCTTGGCGTCTCTCAAGGGGTGTTTCGCTTACTCGGGTAGGAAGAAACGCACCGCCGGAAATTCACGCTATATTCGTTCGGCCACCTGCGGAATGTAAGGCAAATCGCGTGTCTCAGGTGGATTGAGGACGCTTCTATGGTGCGATACTTGGCACCATGTGGTTGAAATGCTTATCCGCAATATCTACGGCGTCACGGCGTCACTTACTCCCATGAACCCCATAGGTCTGCAAATCATCGGCCGTAATGGCCTTTGCAGCAACAAGCTGGTAGTGCTTTTCGTCTACCACTTTAATGATGTCATCCACAACCGCCAGTTCAAACATGGCGATGCGCTGATCCGACATAAATTGCGCTGAAACTGGGCGGCAAACCAGATTCTTGAAAGCCTGTTTGCAAAATGCTACGTCTTGTTGGGTTTGAACGACACCATGTTTATCAGACCCTCCTTTGGCCTGAACAGGCACGACAAACTGGCGACCGTGGCGGTCAATTCCTACGTAGACTTCATCAATTTCTATTTGGCCAATATCTTTGACCGTGGTTCGCAGATGGTTCTGTAGTGAGTAGGCCGTGATACCAAGAAACACGTCCACCAGCCGGTTGTATCGAACCTTGGCCAACAGTGCTTGCTCGTCACCAAGAGCATAGGCCGCAATGATTTCGGGAGTAGCATTGGGCACTTTGATGGTCAATAGTTCCTCGCGCGGCACGATGCGATTGAGCTTGACCAATCGAAATCGATACTTTGCGCGACCGGCGCCTTCGA
Organism: Rhodoferax sp.; assembly: GCA_021738345.1. Classification (GTDB taxonomy): domain Bacteria; phylum Pseudomonadota; class Gammaproteobacteria; order Burkholderiales; family Burkholderiaceae_C; genus Allorhodoferax. The sequence continues at coordinate 936 of JAIPCE010000028.1, forward strand.
TAATCCACTCCAACCCATTTTTTCCCGTATCCAAGATACTTTTGGGGAGTTCGTTCCGATAACGAAACGAGTAAATCAAGTCTCCAACGTTTTTCGGCAACTTGACACCAAGTTCGGTCGCAACGCCTTCAAATTCGTCTCGGGTGAATTCAAACGACTCACCCTTTTTCTCATAATGATTGGCGAACACCTTGGCAATGATCGCGGAATAACGATTTTGGCCTTTTGGTTCCGCGGTCTTGGACTTTGGAGTCAAATTAGGCATAAGCTTCTTCGATGGATTTTGTTTTTTCATCAATCAACTGCTTCCGAGTTCGCTGAGCAATCACGTTTTTTGCAACGCCAAAGTGTTGTGAGGCGTGCCACATCTGAAACGAAAGCAGCCGCACATCCCCCGTTTGCAGAACCAATCTCGGTTTTTCTGGGGTAGCGCCCAAAGCGGCCATGATTTGTGATGCAACGGCACGACCCAGCAAAGGCGGGACACTGTTGCCAATCTGACGAAACCCATGCCACTTGGTAGTGTGAAACCGGAACCAGTCGGGATAGGAGTGCAAACGGGCTGCTTCGCGAACCGTGATGACGCGAGGCAAAGCGGGATGTATGGGTCGCGGCGAGGTGAATGCTCCGCGAGCGCTATCAGTGCCGGCGCGTAACGTGTTGCAAAAACCCTCGGGGTGCAATTTTTTGAAGCGGCTAATGGGTTCGGTATCACCGTTTTTAGTAGCAAGAAACCGCTGTTGCGACTGTGTAGTATGTTCCGTGCGCAAGCTGGAAGTCAGCACATCTGCATCAAAACTCCGGTTGTAGCCAAAGTTGGATGGATCGCGGGTTTGGCCACGCATGCGCTTGGCATATGCGGACTCGCTGTCCCAGGTTGTGACAACAGAATCAGAATCGGTCAGTTCTGAAAACTGGTCAGCGTCAGGTAGATCACCAATAGCCTCCCACACCGTCGTCTTGTGCTTGACTGGATCGGGGTAGCCGGGCAGGACTTGGTCCGCACGGGCACCAATCAAAAACAGCCGTTGCCTGTCCTGCGGAACGCCGAAGTCTGAAGCATTCAATACGCGGTAGGGCAAGAGTACGTTGTACCCGGCATCACTCAATGCCAGAATCAATTCGTCTAGAAACTGCGCATGTTTGCCCAAGGTGAGTCCTTTGACATTCTCAAAGACGCAAAACTTGGGCCGCAACTCAGCGACCAACCGCACGTAATGAAAAACAAGCTGGTTGCGTTTATCGTCCAACGCGCGCTTGCCCATCATGGAAAAACCTTGACAAGGTGCCCCCCCAAAAACCACATCTATGTCAACCTGGCCTAGATCCGCTTTGCGCCGAATTTCAGCTCCCGTGAGGTCAACAACGGACGCGCAGATGGTCCTGGAATAGGGGAAGTTGAACTCGTGTGTGGCGCAGTGGATGGGGTCAATTTCAACCGCTGCTTTTATGTCAAATCCAGCCTGCTCGAATCCCAGTGATAAGCCACCAGCGCCTGAGAATAGGTCTATGCCAACGGGGCGTTTTGCTTGCTTGTGAGGAGCGACCATGGTTGTTGAAGTATGTTGTTATTTACAGTGTACATCGGAGGCATTCAAGCCATCCAGTCCTCCTTCAGTAAACGACAACTTCAACAGTGCGCAGAAGCGCCAGGGCTTACTTCAGGCCCATGCAGTTCGCGTAGTAGGTCACGCTGGCCCACCAGACCCTCGACAAAGCCGTTGCCGCCGCCTACGGCTGGGCTGACTACACCCCCGAGACAAGCGACGACGAAATCTTGCGCCGCCTGCTGGCCCTGAACCTGGCGGCCAGCCAAGTCAAAAAAGCGGCCTAAAATTTTGCTGCTGGCGGCACGCGCGGCAGGCCTCGCCACAGCCACCGGCTGATGCCAGACCGGCAGTACGCGTCTCGCGTGGCGAAACATTGCTGCAATCCTTTGGGTGGCATGCGCTACGATGTCGGTGGTTCGCGATTCAACTTTTCCACAGCATCCACCATGAAATACGTCTTCTCCCTGGCCCTTGCGGCTTGCACGCTGACCCTGGTCGCATGCGGTCAGTCCAGCAGCCCTAGCGTCAGTAGTATTGCAAGCCCGGAAAAACCCGCCTCGGCCGCAGCGCCAGCCGCGCCGGCGGCACGCCATATTGGTCTCGTCATGAAAACTTTGACCAATCCTTTTTTTGTCGAAATGGAAAAAGGCGCACGGCGCGCTGAAAAGGAGCTGGGCATCACGCTGCAAGTAAAGACGGCAGCACAAGAAACCTCGATAGAACAGCAAATCCAACTGGTGGAAGACTTGGTGGCGGCCAAGGTCGATGCCATCGTGATCGCGCCTGCCGACTCCCAAAGTCTGGTCCCTACTCTCAAGAGAGCCGCGGACGCTGGTATCAAGCTGGTCAATATTGACAACCGACTCGACCCGGATACGATTCGGCAGGCTGGAATGGCGGAGGTCGCTTTTGTCAGCGTCGACAATGAAGCAGGGGCTTACAAAGCCGGAAAATTCCTCGCAGAGACCGCAAGCGGACCCACCCAAGCCGCCATTCTTGAAGGCATACGCAGCGCCGACAATGCCAAACAGCGCCTGGAAGGCGCCAAACGCGCACTGGCAGAAAACAAATCCATCAAGCTGGTGGCTTCCGAGACCGCCAATTGGAAAATCGACGAGGCCTACCGCACCACCAAAACCATTTTTGCCAAGCATCCCGATATCAAACTGGTGTTTGCCGCCAATGACATGATGGCACTCGGTGCCGCAAAATACCTGCAGGAAATTGGCAAATCGTCAGTCCGTATTGCCGGCTACGACGCCCTGAGCGAAGCAATTACAGAGATCAAGTCGGGCCGACTGGCGGCAACCGTGGACCAACAGGCTGCGGAGCAAGGCTACCAAGGCGTCGCCCTGGCGTTGCGCCTGATCATGGGCGAAAAAGTGCCACTGACAACGGTGATTGACACCCGTCTGATGACTGCTGCCGAGCTGAAGTGAGCGCGGTGACCACACCCCTGTGAAGTTGCGCTTCAACATTACCGTCAAGCTGCTCGGCTACTTGCTGGTGGCCGCCGTGGTGCCGCTCACCTTATTGGGTCTGAGCGCTTTCACGATCGCCAAGCAAGTGGTGGTGGAGCAGGCACAGGCGGAGAATATTCGGGTGGTCGGCAGCTTTTCTTCCTACCTCAGGCTCTACCACGACCAAATTGAAGACTTGGCCACCAATATTGCCGGCAACGAGGCCATAGGCAGTGCGCTGCGCAGTGCCGATTTGCGCACCGCCGGCGGCTTTGATGCGCTCAATATCAGGGCCCAGATTGGCTACACCCTGAACAACTATGTCCGTGTCAAGGGCCTGGTCTCGCTGGATTTGTTCTCGAACGCGGGCGAGCATTTCCATGTCGGCGAAACCCTCAATGCCAGCGCGGTGTTGCCCGATGTCGCGGCCGCACTTCAGTCTGCCGCCCGCAGCGCAAAAACGCCCACGCTCTGGCGTGGTGTCGGACCCAACATCAACACCAATTCGCGCTTCAAGCACGTCACAAGCGTGGTGCGGACGATCCGGCATTTTTCGCCCCAGACCGGCAAGACCGACGCCGTGGGGGTGTTGGTCATCAGCCTGACCGACGAGATCATGCGTGAATACCTGCAGCGTGTCCCCTTGCCGACCGGCCAGCGCCTGATGCAGGTGGATCGCAATGGCAGGGTGGCGCTGCATTCGGACCGGACCATGGTTGGCCAGGCTTTGGCCCCTGCACTGCTCGACATCATTCGGGCACAGAAGAGTACTCTGCAATTCACCCTCGACGGCGAGGATGTCCTGATGGACGTCAACAATGCAGACCCGGAGCAGGGCCACCGGGTGGTGATCACTTCGCGCAAGTTGGTGACCAGCCGGGTCGACCGATTGGCACAGGCCACCCTTCTTCTGCTGGTGCTGGGTTTGCTCGGGATCGTGGCACTGACCTGGCGCTATGCCCGTTTGGTTGTGGCACCGATTCGGGCAGTGTCCAAAGGATTTCAGCAACTGCAGCAGGCACCTGGCACCATCCATCAGGCTTTGCCTTCAGCACAAACGCGGGACGAAATCGGGCAACTGGTGGACGGCTATAACAACCACCTGCTGGCCCTGAACGCCCAACGTGAGGCAGCTAGCGAACTGCTGCTGGCAGAAGTGGCACGGCGCGAAACCGAAACCATGCTGGTGTCCGCGTTTGAAGCGATTGATGAGGCATTTATCGTTTTTGACGAGCATGACCGCATGCTGTTTTGCAATGAACGTTACCGTGAAGCCTATCGGGCGTCTGCACCGGCCATAGAGCCAGGCGAAACCTTTGAAACCATGCTCCGCTATGGCGTCGAACAGGGTCAATACCTAAGCCCCATCGGGGACCCCGAGTCCTGGATCACTGCAAGGCTCGCATCGCACCGCGCCGGGACCACCTTGCTGGAGCAAAAGCTGGCCAGCGGGCGCTGGTTGCGCACGATTGAGCGTAAGACCGAGCGCGGACAAACAGTCGGGTTTGGCATTGATATCACCGAACTTAAGGAAGCCCAGGAGGCGGCCGAGGCCGCCAGCTCCGCAAAGAGCCAGTTCCTCGCCAACATGAGCCATGAAATCCGCACGCCCATGAACGCGATTTTGGGTATGCTGAAACTGCTGACCAGCACCGAACTCACGGCGCGCCAGCTCGATTACGGGTCCAAGGCCGAAGGTGCCGCGCGCTCGTTGCTGGTGCTTATCAATGACATTCTGGACTTCTCGAAAGTGGAGGCCGGAAAAATGACGCTCGACCCGCGCCCCTTCCGGTTTGAGCAGATGCTGCGCGATCTGTCCGTGGTGTTGTCCGCAAGCGTCGCAACGAAAAAGATTGAAGTCCGCTTCGACATCGACCCTGCCGTACCGCCGGGCTTGCTGGGCGACGACATGCGCTTGCAGCAAGTGCTCACCAATCTGGGCAGCAACGCGATCAAATTCACCACCCATGGCGAGGTCGTTTTGCGGGTTCGGGTGGCACAGCGCAATGCAGAGGGCGTGTTGCTGGATTTTTCTGTGACCGACAGTGGCATCGGGATTGCCCCGGAGAACCAGGCCCGCATCTTCGATGGCTTTTCGCAGGCCGAAGCCTCGACCACCCGGCGTTTTGGTGGGACCGGCCTGGGCCTCTCGATTTCAAGCCGATTGGTCAGACTATTGGGTGGCGAACTCAAAATGGAAAGCACGCTCGGGCAGGGCAGCACGTTTTATTTCCAGATTCGCCTGCCGACCGCCGATTTGCCGACCCTGGAGGCGCCAGCCTCGGAAAAAACCACGGGGCACACGCGCGCGAGTCGCCGTCTCGAGGGATTGCGCTTGCTCATCATCGAAGACAACAAGATCAACCAGATGGTCGCAGAAGGACTTCTGAACCAAGAAGGTGCCCTGATCACACTCGCTGACAATGGGCAAATCGGGGTCGATACGGTGGCCAACGCCAAGCCTGCTTTTGATGCGGTCCTGATGGACCTGCAAATGCCGGTGATGGACGGCTATGAAGCCACCCGAGCCATCCGCTTGCAACTGGGACTCCGCGACTTGCCCGTGATCGCGATGACAGCCAACGCGATGGCATCCGACCGCAAGGCATGCCTGGAAGCCGGCATGAATGACCATGTGGGCAAACCGTTCGAGCTGGACCACCTGGTGGCTGTATTGCTCCAGCTAACCCGTGGCCACAAATCCATTTCTGCCGCGGCCGAGGCGCCGGACATTACTCCTGCACTGCCCGTGCCTGGGCCCACGCAGGGGCAAGCGCAGGAGCAGTTGCCGGAGGGCGCGCTCGACGAAGCGGCAGCCTTGCAGCGACTGGGCGGCGACACCGCCATGTACACCAGCATCTTGCTGTCGTTTGCCCACGACATGGTACAGGTGCCCGAGCAGGTACGCGCGCAATTGGCGGCTGACCAATTAACGGATGCCACCCGCAGCCTGCACACCCTGAAAGGCCTGGCGGCGACCGTCGGTGCGATGCAGTTGTCACGCATCGCCGCCACGCTGGAGGGACAGATCAAGGTCGATTGGAAGCCGGAGCAGGCCGCGACACTGGTCGAACAGCTCGCGCAGGCCATTGCGGCCACCGGACGCGCGCTGGAACAGGTGTTGGAAAAACACACGGCGCAAGCCACCGGGCAGCCGAACCAACCCCAGGCCAACGCAACGCCAGGACCCGACGTGCCTGCCGAAACCACCGCTTCTGACGCATTCCGGGCGGCTGTGCAGGATCTTTACACCTTGCTGCATCAGTCCGATATGCGGGCCATCGACAGCTATGTGCGGTTAAAGAGTCGCCACGCAGCGGCGCTTGGCGCGGTTCTGGGTCCGCTGGACATAGCCATGGTGCAGCTAGACTTCCCTGCCGCAGCGGCCCTCTGCGAGGCGCTGAATCAGCGCCTACCTGAAAAGAGCTAAGCCGGACATGCCGGAACCGGTCCACTGTTCGCAGCGAGGGTGCCGCTGCAACGGGGCCTGGTCAACGCGCAGGAAATACCAGCACGCTGCCGCGACGTGGCAAGTCTGGCATGCCCCACCCCTCAGTGCGCCGCCTCTTCAAACTTGGCATCGGGCTTGACTTGGCGCAACAGTGCCATGAACTCGCCTTCGATGCGATGCAAAGCCTCTGGCGTGTGCCCCTCAAAGCGCAGCACCAGCACCGGCGTGGTGTTGCTGGAGCGAATCAGACCAAATCCGTCCGGCCAATCGACCCGCAGCCCGTCAATGGTGTTGACGGTGGCCGGCGCTGGAAACTGCGCCAGTGCAACCGCCTGCGCGACCAGATTGGGGGCCTCGCCTTCCGCGCAGCGCACATTCATTTCGGGCGTGGAATAACTGGTGGGCAAGGCATCGAGCACGGCGTTGGCATCGGGCGACTGGCTGACGATCTCTAACAGACGGCAGCCCGCATAGGTGCCATCGTCAAAGCCAAACCAACGCTCCTTGAAGAAAATGTGGCCACTCATTTCGCCACCCAGGGGTGAGTCGAGCTCTTTCATCTTGGCCTTGATCAGCGAGTGACCGGTGCGATACATGACGGGTTTACCGCCTGCCGCTTCAATCGCCGGTGCCAGGCGCTGGGAGCATTTGACGTCAAACACAATCTGACCCCCTGGCACCCTGGTGAGTACATCGCGGGAAAACAAGATCATCTGGCGGTCGGGGTAAATATTGTTACCGCCCTTGGTCACTATCCCCAGCCGGTCACCATCCCCATCAAAGGCAAGCCCGAGTTCGGCATCGCTGTTCTTGAGCGCAGCAATCAGGTCACGCAGGTTTTCGGGTTTGCTGGGGTCGGGGTGGTGGTTCGGAAAATTGCCATCGACTTCACTAAACAACTCGATCACGTCGCAACCAATCGCCCGGAAGATGTCCGGCGCCGTGGCACCCGCAATGCCGTTGCCACAGTCGACTACCACTTTTAGCGGACGTGCCAGCCGGATGTCGGACACGATGCGCGCCCGATAGGCTTCGGTCACGTCAACCTGGCGCACCGAACCACCGCCCTGGGGAACCCAGGTCTCTTGTTCCATCATGCGACGAATTGCCTGAATGTCATCGCCATAGATGGCGCGCCCCGCCATGACCATCTTGAAACCGTTGTAGTCCTTGGGGTTGTGGCTGCCGGTGACCTGGATGCCGCTGCGGCACAAGGTGGTGGCAGCAAAGTACAGCATGGGCGTGGTCACCATGCCGACATCAATGACCTCCAGACCTACCGATACCAGCCCGCGCACCAGTGCGGCGCTCAGGGCCGGGCCACTGAGTCGGCCATCGCGCCCGACTGCCACGGTGGTTTCACCCTGCGCGCGGGCAACGGTGCCGAAGGCCTTGCCGATGCCCTCGGCGATGTCGTCCGTCACCGTACTGGGAACGATGCCGCGAATGTCGTAGGCCTTGTAAATGGAGGGATTGACTTGCATGGTGAATTCCTATCTGAAAATAAAATGAGTCTTAATGGCGGTTACGAATGGCATCCTCGTACAAGACGAGGTATTGGGCGGCAGCCGCAGACCAGGAAAAATTTTGCGCCATGCCACGCAGCATCAGATGGTGCCAAATGGCTGGGTTACGGTATTGTTGCACCGTATGCACCAGCACCTGCCCTAGCGCGGTGGGCGTAGCGGGGCCAAACATGAATCCGGTCGCGGTATCGTTGCGCAACGCCTCGGGTGTGGCGTCGACCACGGTATCCGCCAAGCCACCGACCCGGCGCACCACGGGCACGGTGCCGTAACGCAAGGCATAGAGCTGGGTCAGACCGCAAGGCTCGAAGCGCGACGGCACCAGCATGGCATCGGCGCCCGCGATGACACGGTGCGCCTGTGGCTCGTCGTAGCCCAGGCGCACGCTCACACGGCCCGGATGGAGCTTGGCAGCTGCAGTAAACGCGGCCTCCAGTGTGAGCTCACCGGTTCCCTGAATCACCAGTTGGGCGTCCGCACAGCGCGAATCCTCCATCAGGGCAGGCAGCGCCGAGAGCAGCAAATCCAGACCCTTTTGTGAGGTGAGGCGGCTCACGACGGCGAACACCGGAGCATAGGGGTCTACCTTGAGCCCCATTTCAATTTGCAACGCCTCTTTGCAACGGGCCTTGCCGTCAAGCAGGTTGGCAGAGTAGTTGGCCGCGATCAAGGTGTCGGCTTCGGGGTTCCAGACGGTGCTGTCGACCCCATTCAGTATCCCCGATACATGGGCTCCGCGCGCGCGAATGACGCCGTCCAGGCCACAACCAAATTCACCCGTGGCAATTTCGCGCGCATAACTGGGACTGACCGTGGTTACCCGGTGGGCATACTTGAGGCCTGCCTTCATGAACGAGAACTGTCCATGGTATTCCAGCCCCCCGGGCACCATCAGACGCGATGGCAGATGCAGAAGATGAAAGTCATCGACCGGAAAAACACCTTGATAGGCCAGGTTATGCACCGTAAAAATAGTGGCGGCGCTGGTGACCGGGCGACACGAAACATAGGCGCATGCCATGGCAGCGTGCCAGTCGTGTGCATGCAAGACATCGGGGGTCCAGCCGGTGTCAAACTCGCCGGCCGCCAGATGCGCTGCCACCCAGCCAAGTAAGGCGAACCGCTGCACGTTGTCCGACCACTCGCTGCCGTCAAGTCCCTGGTAGGGACTTCCAGGGCGCTTGTACAGATACGGTGCGTCAACGATGTAAACCTCGACGCCACTGTCGACCATTTTCCCAAGACGCAGTGTGACCTGACCGGCCCCAAAAATGGCACCAATGGTACAAACCACCTTTTGCAGCTTGACACCCTGCACAATCGCGGGCAAGCCCGGCAACAGCAAGCGCACCTGGGCGCCTGACGCAATCAAAGCCTGGGGTAAAGCCCCCACCACGTCAGCCAGCCCCCCGGTTTTAACCAGCGGAAAAATTTCCGCTGCCACATGCAAGACCTTCATGGCATCAGTTTCGCCAGCATTTCAGCGGTGACCAAGGTAATGCCGTTTTCGCTACGGTAAAACCGTTCAGCATCTGCCTTGGCGTCTTCGCCGATGACCATACCCTCAGGGATGTTGCAGCCACTGTCAACAACCACACGGGTCAGTCGCGCACCGCGCCCAATGTTGACCCGCTGCAGCACCACCGACCAATTCACCTGGGCAAAAGAGTGCACCCGAACCGTCGGAAACAGCACCGACTTGTTGACATGCCCCGAGATGATGCAGCCACCCGACACCATGGACTCGATCGCCTCGCCGCGACGGTCACCCATGTTGTGCACAAACTTGGCCGGTGGCACCTGCGACTGGTAGGTCCAGATCGGCCAATTTTTGTCGTACAAATTCAACAGTGGATCCGTCGCCGTGAGGTCAATATTGGCTTCCCAATACGCATCAATCGTTCCCACGTCGCGCCAATACGGCTGCTCCTGCTTGTTGGAGACGCAACTCAAGGCATAGGGATGGGCGGCGGCTTGTCGATTTCTGACCGCGTTGGGGATGATGTCTTTGCCAAAGTCATGGCTGGAATTCGGGTCACTCGCATCTTTGGCAAGTTCCCGGTAAAGATAATCGGCGTTGAAGATATAAATTCCCATGCTGGCAAGCGACATGTCGGGATTGCCAGGCATGGCGGGGGGATTGGCGGGCTTTTCAACAAAATCGACGATCATGCTGTTTTCATCCACGGCCATGACACCGAAGGCACGCGCCTCGTCGCGCGGAACGGCCAGACAGGCGACCGTACATTCGCGCCCCTTGTCCACATGGTCAGCCAGCATCAGGGCATAGTTCATCTTGTAAACATGGTCCCCTGCCAGCACAAGGATGTAATCAGGGCCGTAGCTTTCCAAAATATCACGGTTCTGGTGCACCGCGTCGGCGGTGCCGGTGTACCAACTCTCGTCGTCATTGCGCTGCTGGGCCGGCATCAGATCGACAAACTCGTTCATTTCGGGCTTCATGAAGGCCCAGCCATGCTGCAAATGTCGCAGCAGGCTATGCGACTTGTATTGCGTGATCACGCCAATACGCCGCACCCCCGAGTTAAGGCAATTGGACAGGGCGAAGTCCACAATTCGGAACTTCCCGCCGAACAGCACCGCAGGCTTGGCGCGTCGATCGGTCAGATTCATCAAGCGACTCCCGCGCCCGCCTGCGAGCACCAGCGCGATCGTGCGTTTGGGTAACTCTAGGCCTTGCGCAATGTCTTGGGCTTTCATGGTGTATCCTTTTTAATAATTTCTCCGGGTAAACCCCAGCATCTTAATGTTTATGCGGAGGCAACTCGCGTAAGTTAACAAATAGTTGGCTCATGCGAGAATTGTCTCCACTTTGGCGAGTGGCTTGATTGTGGTTGTCACCCGCCCGTGTGAAATCGCACCTAAAGGACATTGCAGTGAATTCCAGCCGACCGATTGCCAAACATGCTCTTGCCGCCGAAATCGAAGAGCATCTGCTCAACACGGTGGGTGTGGCCTCCGATGATGCCACCCGCACGGACCTGATGTTGGCGGTAGCCCAGGTGGCGCGCCAACAACTCTCCCAGCGCTGGGTCGCGACCCAGGCCTTGGAACGTGCAGAAAAGGCGCGCCGTGTGGTGTACCTGTCCATGGAGTTTTTGATGGGCCGCACCCTGTCCAATGCGCTGGCTGCGCTCGATTTGACCGCAGGCACCCGACAAGGCCTGATTCAGCACGCGCAATCGCTCGAAGACATTGCGGACCGCGAGCCCGATGCCGCACTGGGCAATGGCGGCCTGGGTCGCCTGGCCGCATGTTTTCTCGATTCGATGGCCACCATCGGACTGCCCTCGTTTGGCTACGGCATTCGTTACGAGTACGGCATGTTTGCCCAGGCGATTGTGAAGGGTGCGCAGGTCGAGTACCCCGACCCCTGGTTGCAAGATGGCACGCCCTGGGAGTTTCCACGCGCTGATATTTCTTACCCGGTCCGGTTTGGCGGATGGGTCGAGCACATTGACGGCAAACCCGTCTGGCGCCACGCCGGAGAGGTCGCGGCCAAGGCCTATGACATGGTGGTGCCCGGGCACGGCACCGACCACGTCAGCACCTTGCGTTTGTGGAAGGCGGTTGCCCCGGCGCACTTTGACCTAAGTGCCTTCAACACGGGCGATTACGCGCGCGCAGCGAGCACGAAAAACGAATTTGAAAATATCTCGTGGGTGCTCTACCCCAACGACAGCACACCGGCCGGCCGTGAGCTGCGTCTGAAGCAGGAGTATTTCTTTGTTGCCGCGTCGGTGCAGGACCTGATCAAGCGCCACCTGCTGGAGAACCCGTCACTGGCCAACCTGGCTGACAAAGTGGCAATCCATCTCAATGACACCCATCCTGCGATTGCCGTTGCCGAGTTGATGCGCCTGCTGTGCGACGAATACCAGATGGACTGGGACGACGCCTGGGAGCTCTGCGGCAAGACCTTCTCCTACACCAACCACACCCTGATGCCCGAAGCACTGGAAACCTGGCCCGTGAGCCTGATTGCCTATGTGCTGCCGCGGCATCTCGAAATCATTTTTCGCATCAACAAGGAGTTTTTGGAAATCGCCGCCAACTACCGCCCCGGCGACAATGGTTTTCTGGAGCGTCTCTCGTTGATTGACGAACACGGCGAACGCCGTGTGCGCATGGCGCACCTGTCGGTCGTGGGCAGCCACAAGATCAATGGCGTATCGGCCTTGCACTCGAACCTGCTGGTCATGACCATCTTTGCCGACTTTGCCGACCTGTGGCCCGAGCGCTTCACCAACATGACCAATGGGGTCACCCCAAGGCGCTGGCTGGCACAGGCCAATCCGGGCTTGTCTTCGCTACTGGACGAAACGCTTGGCAGCCGCTGGCGGCTCGACCTTGACCTGCTCAAGGGCCTCAACAACTACCGCACCGATGCCGCGTTTCAGGCCAAGTTCATGGCCGTCAAACGCGCCAACAAGCTACGGCTAGCCAACTACATGGAGCGCACCACCGGCATCCGGGTCAGCCCTGACAGTCTGTTTGACGTCCAGGTCAAGCGCATTCACGAGTACAAGCGCCAGTTGCTCAACGTGCTGCATGTGGTAACGCGCTACCAGGCAATTTTGTCGAATCCGGGCGCAGACTGGGTACCCCGGGTCGTGATCTTTTCTGGCAAAGCAGCCTCCAGCTACTATGCGGCCAAATCGATCATTCGGCTGATTCACGACGTGGGACAGATCGTCAACAACGACCCGCGCGTAGGCGACAAGCTCAAAGTGGTGTTTATTCCCAACTACGGTGTATCGGTCGCCGAGGTCATCATGCCGGGTGCCGACCTGTCTGAGCAAATTTCCACCGCAGGGACCGAAGCATCGGGCACCGGCAACATGAAGCTCGCATTGAATGGTGCACTGACCATTGGAACCGACGACGGTGCCAACATCGAAATTCGGCAAAACGTGGGCGATGAAAACATCTTTATCTTTGGTCTGAAGACCCCCGAAGTACGCGCCCTGCGACAAAGCGGCTACCAGCCAATGCGCCACTACGAAAGCCTGCCGGCTCTCAAGGCCGTGCTCAACGCCATTTCTGCGGGCGAATTCTCGCCGGATGAGCCCGGACGCTACCGCTCCCTCATGGAATCATTGCCTTGGGGCGGTGACCACTACCTGCTGCTGGCCGACTATGAGTCGTATGTGGCAACCCAGAACGAAGTGGATGCAGTCTATCGCCAGCCCGGCAAGTGGTGCGAACGCGCAATTGCCAACGTCGCTGGCATGGGTGTTTTTTCTTCGGACCGAACCATTCGTGAATACGCCAGCCAGATCTGGAACATCAGCCCACCGCGATTTTGACCACTTCACACCACTCCGATAAAGGCCGCTCCATGCTGAGCCAGAACGACATCGAACTGATTTGCCGAGCCAGCCATGGCGATCCGTTTTCTGTGCTTGGACCTCACCCGCACAGCGCAACCAAGGTCTCGATCCGTTGTTTTTTGCCCGGCGCCGACATGGTGCAGGTACTGCGCGTATCGACCGGAAAGGTGCTCGGCAGCCTCAAAAAGCTGCATCCGGACGGCTTCTTTGAGGCCGCCTTCGCATTTCCCCGCGGCGAGCCTTACCGCCTGCAAGTGGATTGGAGCCATGGTGTGAGCACCGAGCAGGAAGACCCCTACCGATTTGGTGCGGTGCTCGGCGAAATGGACGTCTGGCTGCTGGGCGAAGGCACCCACTTGCGACCCTATGAAATCCTCGGTTCCAACCTGCGCCAGATGGACGGCATCGACGGCGTCAGCTTTGCCGTATGGGCGCCTAATGCGTCACGCGTCAGCGTCGTGGGCGACTTCAACCTGTGGGACGGCAGACGCCATTCCATGCGTTTGCGGCGCGAATGCGGAGTGTGGGAGATATTCTTGCCACAGGTGCGCCTGGGCGAAAAGTACAAGTTCGAAATCCGCACGCGCGAAGGCCACGTGCTGTCGGCCCGCTCCGACCCCTATGCGCGCCAGGCCGAACTACGCCCCGCCACTGCCAGCATCGTGGCGCCGATGCCCGCATTGCTGCCCTCACAACCAGCGCGCCAGAAGGCCAATGCACTGAACGCACCGGTCAGCATTTATGAAGTGCACCTGGGCTCCTGGCGCCGTATTTTCGATCCGGCTACGGGGCAGCAGCGCTGGCCCACCTGGGATGAGCTCGCCGACCTGCTGGTACCCTACACCCAGGACATGGGTTTTACGCATCTGGAGCTGATGCCCATTAGCGAGCACCCCTTTGACGGCTCCTGGGGCTATCAGCCCGTCGGACTTTACGCGCCGACCTCGCGCTTTGGCAGCGCCGATGGGTTTGGCAGGTTCGTGGCGCGTTGCCATGCGGCCGGTATTGGCGTGCTACTGGACTGGGTACCGGCACACTTCCCGTCCGACGCCCATGGCCTAGGGCGCTTTGACGGCACCCACCTTTATGAATACGCCGACCCGCGCGAGGGCTTCCACAACGACTGGAACACCCTCATTTACAACTTGGACCGCACCGAAGTCAAAAACTTTTTGATCGGCAATGGCCTGTACTGGATCGAACGGCATGGTGTGGATGGGTTGCGAGTGGATGCCGTGGCGTCGATGCTGTACCGGGACTACAGCCGTAAAGCTGGCGAGTGGATTCCCAACAAGCACGGTGGCCGGGAAAACCTCGAAGCCATCGCGTTTCTGCGTCGCGTCAATGAAGTGATCGGCATTGAACGCCCCGAAGCCATCACCCTGGCTGAAGAGTCCACCGCCTTTCCAGCGGTTTCGCGCCCCACCTATGGCGGCGGTCTGGGCTTCCATTACAAGTGGAACATGGGCTGGATGCACGATAGCCTCAACTACATCGGCCGCGACCCCATCCACCGCAAGCACCACCACGGCAAGTTGACCTTTGGCTTGGTGTATGCCTTCAATGAGAATTTTGTCCTCCCGATTTCCCACGACGAGGTAGTGCATGGCAAAGGCTCGCTATTGACCAAAATGCCGGGTGATCGCTGGCAACAGATGGCCAACCTGCGTGCCTACCTGGGATTCATGTTTGGTCACCCCGGCAAAAAACTGCTGTTTATGGGCTGCGAGTTTGCGCAAGAACGTGAATGGAACCACGACCTCAGCCTCGATTGGCACTTGCTGAACAATCCACAGCATGCCGGCATCCAGAACCTGGTGCGCGACCTCAATCGCCTGTACCAAAACACGCCGGCGCTGTACCAGCGCGACTTCACACCCAATGGCTTTGAATGGATAGACCACGATGATGCCGAGCATTCGGTGCTGAGCTTTATTCGCCACGGCGACGATCCTTCCAGCCTGATGGTGGTGGTGTGCAATTTCACCCCTGCGGTGCGAGAGAGCTATCGCATTGGTATCCCGCACGCCGGAAATTACCGGGAATGCCTCAATACGGATTCCTCGCACTACGGTGGCAGCAACATCGGTACCCCGCTGGGACGCGCACGGGCCGAGCCCAAACCCTGGCACGGCAAACCTTACTCAATCGTATTAAATCTCGGTCCCCTGTCGACCGTCATGATCGAATGGAAAGCGTAATCAACTCCCCGCTGCAGCGCGGACAGCCCTGGCCCCTGGGGGCAACGTGGGACGGACAAGGCATCAATTTCGCCGTTTTTTCGATCCACGCACGCGCGATGGAACTTTGTCTGTACGACGACACCGGCACCCAGGAACTTGGGCGATTGAAGCTGCCGGCACACACCAGTGACGTATGGCACGGCTACCTGATCGGTGGCAGGCCCGGCCTGGTCTATGGATTGCGGGCCTATGGCCAGTGGGACCCCATCCATGGCCACCGGTTTAACGAGCACAAGCTGCTGCTTGACCCCTACGCGCGTGAAGTAGTGGGGAAATTTGAATGGCATCCGGCCCATTTTGCCTACGACCGCGCGCAGCCACTCCGGCAGAACACCCTTGACAATGCGAATCACGCCTTGAAGGCTCGGGTGGTGCACGACACTTTTGATTGGGGCGACGACCGGCCACCAATGGTTCCTCACCCTGATACCGTGCTCTACGAACTGCATGTCAAGGGCTTCTCCAAGCGGCAATCGCAGGTTCCCGATCCCTTGCGCGGGCGCTTTGACGCGCTCGCGCACCCTACCTCGCTTTCCCATCTTCAACGGCTGGGCGTGACCTCGGTCAGTTTGCTTCCTGTGCATTACGCATTGGACGAAGAGCGACTGGTGCAGATGGGATTGAGCAACTACTGGGGCTACAACACACTGGCATTTTTTGCGCTCAACCCGCGCCTGGCCTCAGAACAGCAGTCTGCCAACCCGCGTGACGAGTTTCGCACCATGGTCAAGGCAATGCACAGCCACGGCTTGGAAGTGCTGCTCGATGTGGTCTTCAACCACACCGCCGAGTCCGATGAAACAGGCCCCAACCTGAGCTTTCGAGGTCTGGACAATGCCAGTTACTACCGCCTGACTTCCGAGTCCCATGCCCGTTACGAGAACCATGCCGGCTGCGGCAACACGCTCGACATCCGCCAGCCGCGGGTGTTGCAGCTCGTGATGGACTCGCTGCGCTATTGGGTCACCTCCATGCGGGTGGATGGTTTTCGCTTTGATCTGGCGCCGGTGCTGGGACGCAGTGACCATGGATTTGAACGTGGTGGTGCATTTTTTACCGCGATTGCGCAAGACCCGGTGCTGTCTCGGGTCAAGATGATTGCCGAGCCCTGGGACACCGGCCCGGGCGGTTACCAGGTGGGAGGGTTCCCGCTGGGCTGGATGGAGTGGAACGATCAGTTTCGCGATGCCATGCGAGGCTACTGGGTGCGCACCCACCAGCAATCGCTTTCGCGAGGCGATTTTGCGCGCCGTCTGTGCGGCTCCTCCGACCTGTACCAGCACCGGCAGCGGCGCCAGCGCCCCCCGACCGAATCGGTCAATTACATTGTCTCGCATGACGGCTTCAGCCTACTGGACTTGCTGAGTTACAACACGCGCCACAACCAGGCGAACGGCGAAAACAACCAGGACGGGCATGGCAACAATCTCAGCTACAACTTCGGCGTGGAAGGGCCCAGCGACGACCCACGAGTAAAAAATGTGCGGTCACGCCTGCAACGTGCGCTATTGACCTGCACTTTGCTGGCGCAGGGTACGCCCATGCTCTGCGCCGGTGACGAACTCGGCCACACCCAAAGTGGCAACAACAATCCCTACTGCCAGGACAATGCGCTGACCTGGATTGACTGGGAACATGCAGACGATGACCTGATTGCCTTTACCTCCCGGGTGCTGGCGCTTCGACGCAGCACCATGCCTTTTCGCGACAGTTGGTACAGCGGCGAAGCGAACGCGGCCGGCGTGCCGGACCTGGCATGGCTGCAAGCCAATGGCTCGCCTCTGGAAGGCACCGCCTGGGATGACCCCAACGCGTGCACGCTGGCTTGCTTCATTGGACACCCGGGACGTACGACACACCCCATTTTGGTACTTTTCAATCCGGATGACACGGACCATGATTTCGTACTCCCTCCTGGGCACTGGCAAGCGGTATTGGATAGTTCACAAGCCCGAGGCGATGCGCGCTGGGCTGGTCCAGAAAACTCCGCATGCCAGGTGCACGCCCATAGCCTGGTGCTGCTGACCACCTCAGGCGCGCCAATTGAGCCCTGGCAAAACGCAGGGGCACAGGGGCCCGGTACGAATGGGGCCACTGCGCTCGGCTCGCCGCCGGTGTCCCCAGACCTCAGCGGCGCATAGGGGCGCGCGTGGTCGATTCCCAGGCAGAACCTTCGGCCAGCCCGAGCAAGCGCTCCGGCCATTTGAAGGGGCGCCAGGCTGACCCTGTTTCCTTGGCGGAGGTTCGCGCCCTGTTAGACACCGCCGGCCTCGACATCTGCCGTCGTGACTTGCTGATTGAACACCTCCACTGCCTCAACGACCGCTACCACGGCCTGCATGCGCGCCATCTGGTGGCGCTTGCCCTAGTCACAAAGTTGCCCATGGCCGAGGTCTTTGAGGTGGCCAGTTTTTACCACCACTTTCAAATCTTGCAGGATGGCGAAGATGCGCCGACATGGACGGTGCGGGTCTGTGATGGACTAAGCTGCGAGCTATCGGGTGCCCGTTCGCTGTTGACCCAATTGCCCGCGCTGTTGGGACGCTCCGATATTCGGGTCATTGCCACGCCCTGTATTGGCCGCTGTGAGCAGGCGCCGGTGGCCGTGGTGCACCAGACCCCGCTACCCGCAGCAACGAGTGCTTGTGTCATTGCCGCACTTGAAGCGGCCTCTGCACCCCCTGCGGCTGTGCCACCAACACCAACGGTGGCACCTTTCGAGCCCTCGGCGTGGACCGAACGTAGTGTGACGGAGGCGGACCAAAGCCCTGCAGTCCCCGCCTATTGCGACCTGGCCACCTATTGCGGGCACGGTGGCTACCGACTGGCGGCGTCCATCGCGCGCGGCGAACACGACGCCAATGCCCTCCTCCGGGCGCTGGAAGACTCAGGGCTGCGTGGACTTGGCGGAGCCGGTTTTCCGGTGGGGCGTAAGTGGCGCATCGTTCGCGACCAGCCCGCGCCCCGGCTGATGGCCATCAACATCGATGAAGGCGAACCCGGCACCTTCAAGGACCGGACCTACCTGGAGCGCGACCCGCACCGGTTTCTCGAAGGCATGCTGGTTGCGGCGCACCTGGGGGGCATCTCGGCCTGTTACATCTATCTGCGCGACGAATACCACGGCTGTCGCACCCTGCTCGCGGTCGAGCTTGAAAAATTGCGCGCGAACCCACCCTGCGCGCTCCCCACCATCGAGCTGCGACGCGGCGCGGGTGCCTACATCTGTGGCGAAGAGTCGGCCATGATAGAGAGCATCGAAGGCAAACGCGGCGAGCCGCGCATGCGCCCGCCGTATATCTCCGAGCGTGGTCTGTTTGGTAGACCGACCCTGGAACATAACTTTGAAACCCTGTACTGGGTGCGCGACATTCTTGAAAGAGGCCCGGACTGGTTCAGCGGCTTTGGTCGGCACGGCCGTAAGGGCCTGCGCTCATTCAGCGTGAGTGGGCGTGTGCACAGCCCGGGTGTCAAGCTTGCGCCGGCTGGAATATCGGTACAGGAACTCATCACGGAATTTTGCGGCGGCATGCAACCCGGCCACACGCTCTACGCCTACCTCCCGGGCGGTGCCTCCGGCGGCATTTTGCCGGCCAGCCTCTCGCACCTGCCACTGGACTTCGACACGCTCGCGCCCTATGGCTGCTTCATCGGATCGGCGGCGGTTGTGGTGTTAAGCCAGGCGGACAAGGCGCGCGATGCCGCGCTGAATGCCATGCGCTTTTTTGCGCACGAGAGTTGTGGTCAGTGCACGCCCTGCCGGGTGGGAACGGCCAAGGCCGCCGCACTCATGCAAGCGCCGGTGTGGGACAACGCCACCTTGAATGACCTGAGCCAAGTCATGGCCGATGCCTCGATTTGTGGTCTGGGCCAGGCCGCGCCCAATCCCGTGCGCTGCGTGCAACGCTATTTTGCGCACGAGATTGGCACCCAGACAGAGCCCGCCGCATGAGTACCACCCCCACCCTGCTCTGGCTGAATGGCTCGCCGGTCGAGGCACAGGAGGGTGACACGATCCTGCAAGTGGCACAGCGCCACGGGGTGGAAATTCCCCACCTTTGCCACAGCAACGGGCTGAGACCCGACGGCAACTGCCGCGCCTGTGTGGTTGAAATCGAGGGCGAGCGCAGCCTCGCAGCCAGTTGCTGCCGCAGCGCCACCCCAGGACTCAAGGTGCATAGCAACAGCGCGCGTGCGATCACCAGCCAGAAATTGGTGCTGGAGTTGCTGCTTGGCGACCTGCCCGATGCGACCGACCCAGACCCTGACCGCGGACCGATGGATTCCGCGGGGCCTTATGGCGAACTTAGCACCTGGGCGGCACGTCTGGGCGTTAGCACACGCCGATCTTTGCGCGCCTTGCAGCGCCAGGAGACGCCTCCCGCGCACGGCCAGCCAAGCTGGAACGACCCGTCGCACCCCGCCATTGCGGTCAAGCTCGATACTTGCATCCAGTGCACACGCTGCGTGCGCGCCTGCCGTGAAGAGCAGGTCAACGGCGTGATCGGTTACGCACAGCGCGGCGCCGACAGCAGAATTGTGTTTGACCTGGGTGACGCGTTAGGCGACAGCAGTTGCGTCGCGTGTGGTGAATGTATACAGGCCTGCCCCACGGGAGCGCTGAGCGCCAGGACGGGCATCGGTGCCCCGCCTGTGGACAAGCAGGTGGACAAGCGTGTGGACTCGGTATGCCCCTATTGTGGCGTCGGCTGCTTGCTCACCTACCACGTCAGGGACAACACCATCGTGCGCGTGGAGGGCCGCGACGGCCCGGCCAACCGCAATCGGCTGTGTGTCAAGGGGCGTTTCGGCTTTGACTACGCACACAGCCCACAGCGCCTGACCGGGCCCTTGATTCGAAAAGTGGGAGTGGCCAAAGATCCCGCGCTGCTGACACAACTCAACCGCAACTCGGCAGACTGGTCTGCGGTATTTCGAGAAGCCACCTGGGACGAAGCGCTGGCAATGGCGACGGGTCCGCTGCAACACCTGCGCCAAATGCACGGCCCCAAGTCGCTGGCCGGCTTTGGTTCCGCCAAGGGCAGCAACGAGGAGGCCTATCTGTTTCAGAAGCTGGTGCGCACCGGCTTTGGCTCCAACAACGTCGACCATTGCACCCGCTTGTGCCACGCCTCCAGCGTGGCCGCGCTGCTCGAAGGCGTGGGCTCGGCAGCCGTCAGCAACCAGGTGCGGGATGTTGCGCATGCAGAGCTGATTTTTGTGATCGGCTCCAACCCCACGTCCAACCACCCGGTTGCTGCGAGCTGGATGAAAAACGCCGCCCGGCGCGGTGCCAGGATCGTACTGGCCGACCCCCGCATCACCGACCTGGGTCAAAACGCCTGGCGCACCCTGCAGTTCAAACCCGATACCGATGTCGCCCTGCTCAATGCACTGATCTATACGGTGATTGACGAGGGCCTGACCGACCAGGACTTTATTGCCCGTCGCGTCAGCAATTACCAGGCACTGAAGGACAGCGTGCAGGCCTTTAGCCCAGAGGCCATGGCCGCAGTGTGCGGCATTCCGGCAGCCACTCTGCGCGAGGTGGCGCGGGCCTTTGCACGGGCCAGGGGTGCCATGATTTTGTGGGGTATGGGGGTCAGCCAGCATGTGCACGGTACCGACAACGCGCGCTGCCTGATTGCACTCTCGGCCATCACCGGCCAGATCGGTAAACCCGGCTCGGGCCTGCACCCGCTGCGGGGGCAAAACAATGTGCAAGGGGCAAGTGACGCGGGTTTGATCCCCATGCTGTTGCCCAACTACCAACGCGTCAGCGACCCGGGTGCCCTCGCCTGGTTCGAGAAGTTCTGGAACTGCCGGCTCGACCCGCAGCCCGGCTACACGGTGGTCGAGATCATGCGCCAGGCACTGGCACCCGACACCGACCCGCACAAGGTACGCGGCATGGTCATCATGGGCGAAAACCCCGCCATGAGCGACCCCGACCTGCACCATGCCCGGCACGCCCTGGCCAGTCTGGAGCACCTGGTAGTGCAAGACATCTTCATGACCGAAACCGCCTGGCTGGCCGATGTGGTGCTGCCGGCCAGCGCCTGGCCGGAAAAAATGGGCACGGTCACCAATACCGACCGCATGGTGCAACTGGGTAAGCCGGCCATTGACCCACCGGGGCAGGCCAAAGCCGACCTGTGGATCTTGCAACAAATCGCCAAGGGTATGGGCCTGGAATGGGCCTACCCGGGCGAGTACCACGGCGTGGCAGCGGTTTATGAGGAAATGCGCCAAGCCATGCACGCTGCGATTGGCGGCATTACCTGGGAGCGCCTGCAGCGCGAGTCCAGTGTCACTTACCCCTGTCTGAGCGCTGAGGACCCGGGCCAGGCTACCCTCTTCATCGACCGCGTTGCCACCGCAGATGGACGCATCCATCTGGTCCCTGTCACGCTGATCGCAGCCGACGAGCGCCCGGACGAACAGTACCCATTTGTCCTGATCACCGGCAGACAACTAGAGCATTGGCACACCGGCAGCATGACGCGCCGCACCAGCGTGCTCGATGCCCTGGAGCCCGTGCCTACCGCATCGCTGCACAGTGAAGACCTGGCGCAACTCGGTGTTCTGCCCGGCGCGGCAGTCACCGTCGCCTCGCGCCGTGGGCAGGTCACTCTGCGCGCGCGCCAGGACAACGGCACGCCGCGCGGTACCGTGTTCGTGCCCTTTGCCTACCACGAAGCCGCTGCCAACCTGATGACCAATGCAGCACTTGACCCGTTTGGCAAGATTCCCGAATTCAAGTATTGCGCGGTCAAGGTCACCGCAGGTGGGGAACTTCCGCCGTTAAACAAAAAAGTAAGCGGCCAACAATGGGAATTTGCTCATGCCGCCTACTAGCTAGCCACCCTCTAGCCACGCCGCCACATCGGCCTTGAGCTTACGCAGATCGGCATCGCGCGTGTACATCATGTGACCGGCATCGTAGTAACGGTGCGTGACGCGGCGCAGCACGTCAGGGGGCACGTCGAGCTGGGCCAGCGCGTAGTCGCTGGCGCTGTAGGGCGTACCCAAATCGTAGTAACCGCTGGCCACCAGTACCTTGAGGTGCGGGTTGCGGCGCAAGGCACGCGCCAGCGCGCCACTGGTACTGGTAAAGCTGTTGCCCTTGCTGTCGCCCTGCAGCCAGTTCCACTGCTTGTTGACTTCCATTGAGAGTACCTCGTAGCGCTGGTCAGTGTGAACACCCAACTCCCGGTGCATGTAGGCGTTGGCAGCCATGGTGTAGGGCGCTGCCAGGGCCTCGATGCCGGGGTCAAACTCCCATTGGCGGGTCTTGCGGGCCGCCATGGGACCGGTCACGCGTGCTTCCAGTCGTCCCACCTGGCGACCCTCTGTGCGCAACAACTCAAAGAAAAAGCACTCGTCGCTGATGCGCAGGTTGTGGTCTTCGATCAGGGGGGCAGGCAGACCCAGCAGTTCGGACATTCGGTGCGCCAACCGCGTTTTGTCAGCAGCTGCCAGTCCGGCACCACGGTGCAGCGCCTGCAGGTACTCGTCGTGCACAAATGCGCTGGCCTGCGCGCGCGCCGCCTCGGGCGAGGCACCGGCACTGCCCGTGAGCTTGCCGTGGTACTGCGCTACACAAGCAAACCCGGGCAAGAACAAGGCGTAAGGGAGATCGTTTTTGCCCTCAAACACCAAGGTCTGCAGGTCCATCGCACACGACACCAAAATCACACCGGCCAGAGCAATGCCTAGCGACTGCAGTTTGTCGGTCAGTGCCGCGCCGCGCGTGGTGCCATAGCTTTCGCCAGCAAGGTATACCGGCGAACCCCAGCGGTCGGCGCGTGTCAGATAGACCCGAACACACTCGGCCAGCGCGTCAACATCGCCGTCGACCCCCAGCATCTTCTTGCGCGCTTGCGCACTGGCCGTGAGTGAATAGCCGGTGTGCGGCGGGTCGAAAAAAACCAGGTCAAAGTGCTCCAGCCAAGAGTGTGGGTTGTCCTGCACACCGTACGGCGGGGGCGGCATGCTGCCATCGTCGTTGATTAGCACCCGTTTCGGACCCAAGGCACCCAAATGCAGCCAGACCGATGACGAACCTGGCCCGCCGTTAAAGGCAAACAAGATCGGTCGCGCAGCCATTTGCGCCGTCACACCGTCGTTGGCCCGGGTGTAGCTAGTGAAAAATACGGCAGCATCGGGCTCGCCCTTGTGGCTGTCCGACATATCCAGCGCCACCGGCACAAACCCCGCGTTGGCGGTGTAGGCCAGAGGTCCGCTGGCCAACTGGACGCAGCCCTGGCTGGTGGCAAGCGGTCGCGCATTGAGCTTTTCCACCCGCTCGCGGGTGCGCTTCTTTTCGTCACTGCGGGCAGATGCATCGCTTGGTGGGGTGGGTGTTGACGTTTCGGCCATGGAGTCTCCAGAGTGTGTTGCTGCGGTTGGCAGTGTGCGGTTTGCGCAGTGTCCCAGCGCTCAATGCGAAGTATGCACAGCTTTATCGCAGCGAGCACGGGCGCAGACATTGTCAACTCAAAGTGATCCCTTAAACAACTCTCCAGGCTTTTCTGCTAGCCCAAACACTCGCTATATTGCCACTCCATGACCAACTATTGAGGACACCCTATGAAGACCTACAAAATCGCCTGCATCCCCGGTGACGGCATCGGCAAGGAAGTGGTGCCCGCCGGGCAAACCGTGCTGGCGGCGCTAGCGGCTTGCGGCACCACATTTACCTTTGAATTTGAGAACTTTGGCTGGGGCGGCGACTGGTATCGCGCACATGGCGAGATGATGCCTGCCAACGGACTGGACGCGCTGCGTGACAAGGATGCGATTTTGTTTGGCTCGGCAGGCGATCCCCACATTGCAGACCACATCACCCTGTGGGGACTGCGGCTGAAGATTTGCCAGGGCTTTGACCAGTACGCCAATGTGCGCCCGACCCGCATCTTGCCCGGCATCGATGCGCCTTTAAAGCGCTGCAAACCCGAGGACTTGAACTGGGTCATCGTACGGGAAAACTCCGAAGGTGAATATGCCGGTGTGGGTGGCAGGGCGCACCAAGGTCACCCTATCGAGGTCGCCACTGATGTGTCGATCATGACCCGCGCCGGGGTGGAACGTATCATGCGCTACGCCTTCCGCCTGGCCCAGTCGCGACCCCGCAAGCTGCTCACCGTGGTGACCAAATCCAACGCGCAACGCCACGCCATGGTGATGTGGGACGAAATCGCGATGCAGGTGTCGAGGGAATTTCCCGATGTGCGCTGGGACAAGGAACTCGTCGACGCCGCCACTGCGCGCATGGTGAACCGCCCCGCATCCCTCGACACCCTTGTCGCCACCAACCTGCACGCGGATATTTTGAGCGACCTGGCCGCCGCACTGGCCGGCAGCCTGGGCATTGCACCGACCGGCAACATCGACCCCGAGCGCCGCTACCCCAGCATGTTTGAACCCATCCACGGCTCCGCCTTTGACATCATGGGCAAAGGCCTGGCCAACCCGATCGGTACTTTCTGGAGCTGTGTAATGCTGCTGGAACATCTGGGTGAGTTCACCAGCGCGAAGCGCCTGATGGGCGCCATCGAACACGCGACCGCCAATCCCGCCTTGCACACGAGCGACCTAGGGGGTAATGCAACCACGGCGCAGGTGACCGATGCGGTGTGCGCGCTGCTTTTGCTGCGGACAGGGCTGTGAAAAAGCAAAACGTCACTACCCAGTCAGCCATTCCCGCAACAGACTCGGAAGCGGCAATGACTTTTGACCGGGAAAATCCATCCAGACCATGGTCTCGCCACCATTGGCGTAAACGGTGCTGCTGTCATCCGTGCGCATAAGCTCGTGGTACATGTCGAATGACGAGCGACCGATAGTACCGACATAGCTCTTGATCATCACCTCGCCTGGATGCTCCAACTGGCGTAGAAAATTGCAAAAGATGTTGGCAATCACAAACCCGTGTCCATGCGGGTTGGTGCGAAAGCCGTTTTTCTCCATCAGCTCAATGCGTGCGGTCTCCATGTAGCGCAGATAGAGGGTGTTGTTCACATGGCCCATGGCATCCATATCACCCCAGCGTATGGGGGTGACCGTGGTGTGCACAAGCCGTTTGAGTGGGGGTAATTCCAGTTTCATGGTTCTTTTCCAGCGGTTTCAGCAGGAGATTGTCGTGCTTTGGAAGTATTGGCTGAGATGCGCATCAACGCATGATGTCGCACACACCGTACACGAACACGCGGGTCCCACCCTAGCGGTTTTTGCAGCGCCTCAGCGCCTTAGCCGATCTTTTGCCAATGTTGATGGTGACGCCTTGCTAGCCAATCTTCGTAATCCGTGCAAGCTTCAGCTTGCATAATTTGAGTTTTATGTTCATGGGTGTCGCCAAATGCCACCATCAAGAACCATGCCTGATTTCAATACCAACCATTACCCTTATGCCTCTCGCCGCACAGCGATCTTCGCCAACCGCGGGATGGTCGCCACCTCGCAGCCCCTGGCCGCGCAAGCGGGGCTGTCCGTGTTGCAGGCCGGGGGCAATGCCATCGATGCCGCCATTGCCACTGCCGCTGCCCTTACCGTGGTGGAGCCGTCTGCCAACGGCATAGGCGGTGACGCCTTCGCCCTGGTTTGGCATGGCGGAAAATTGCACGGCCTCAACGCCAGCGGCCCTGCACCCCGCAGCATGACCCTGGAGTCGATCACGTCGCTCGGGCACAAAACAGTGCCGAAGTACGGGCCGTTGCCGGTGACGGTACCTGGCACGCCTGCGGCTTGGGCCGCCCTTGCGCAACGCTTTGGACGCCTACCACTGCGCACCTCAATGGCGCGCGCCGTCGAGTTGGCGCGTGATGGCTTTCCTGTGTCGCCTACCGTTGCCTATGCCTGGCAACAGGCCACGCGCTTGTTTCGCCAAGAGTTCAGAGCCGCGCATTTCAAACACTGGTTTGACACCTTTGCGCCTGAACGCGCGCCCCAGCCCGGTGAAATCTGGCGCTCGGCAGGCCACGCCGATACCTTGCAGTCCATTGCTGAGACCGGGGCCGCCAGCTTCTACAGCGGCGCCTTGGCCGAAAAAATTGCGGACTTTGTCCAGAGTGCTGGCGGACACCTCCAAATTGAGGACTTGGCCAACTACCGGGTGGACTGGTGCCAGCCCATCAGCACCAACTACCGCGGTTATGACGTCTGGGAAATACCACCCAATGGCCATGGCCTGGTGGCGTTGCTCGCGCTCAACATTCTCAAGGGTTTTGATTTCAGCGAGCGCGACACCTTGCTCACCCACCACCGCCAGATCGAAGCCATCAAGTTGGCCTTTGCCGATGGCCTGGCGCATATTGCCGACCCGGCCCATATGCGGATGTCGGTGTCTGATTTGCTGTCAGATGCGTATGCCAATGAGCGCCGGGCCTTGATCGGCACCCGCGCGGCACGGCCGGTGGCGGGCGAGCCGGCGCGGGGCGGCACGGTCTACCTGAGCACCGCTGACAGCGAAGGCAACATGGTGTCTCTGATTCAAAGCAATTACATGGGCTTTGGCTCTGGCATGGTGGTGCCCGGCACCGGCATCGCGCTGCACAACCGGGGGAACAACTTTTCGCTGGATGCTACGCACCCCAACTGTCTGGCGCCAGGCAAGCGGCCTTATCACACCATCATTCCGGGCTTCCTGACGCGGGACGGTGCGGCGGTGGGCCCGTTTGGCGTGATGGGCGGCTTCATGCAACCCCAGGGCCATGTGCAGGTGGTGATGAATACCGTGGACTTTGCGCTCAATCCACAAGCTGCGCTGGACGCGCCACGGTGGGAGTGGGAGAGCGGACTGCGCGTCAACATTGAACACGCCACGCCAGACCATCTGTTCCGCGGCCTGGCCGGGCTGGATCACGACGTCGTCTGGTCCGCCAACCGATTGGCCTTTGGCCGGGGCCAGATCATCTGGCGCAACGCCGACGGTGTATTGTGCGGCGGCACCGAGCCACGTACCGACGGAGCGATCGCGGCCTGGTAGTCACTACCGGAGGACGAAAAGATAAAAGGGGGAAAAGGGGACGCTTCCCTTTTTGCAATTTGCGGCGGACGGTGAATGCAGACCCGTCGCTGAGGTATTCAGCTTACGCCAGCGTTCACCACCAACTAGTGGCACACTCGCCTTTCTTGGACCTAAAACGGCCCAATCCAAACAGAGGAAACAAAATTGTCCGCTGCCCCTATCGAAACCGACTATCTCGTCATCGGCAGTGGTGCTGCCGGCATGGCTTTTGTGGACACCCTGATCAGCGAAACCGAGGCCCACGTCACGCTGGTTGATCGCCATGGCAAGCCCGGTGGTCACTGGAACGATGCCTACTCCTTCGTTACGCTGCACCAGCCCTCGGCCTTCTATGGCGTGAATTCGATGGAACTGGGAACGCGCCGCAAAGACACCCGTGGTACCAACCGTGGCATGTACGAGCTGGCCTCTGGCCCCGAGATCTGTGGGTACTTTGACCGTGTGATGAACCAGCATCTGCTGTCCAGCGGCCGGGTCGACTACCACCCGATGTGTAACTACCTGGGCGACGGCCAGTTCGAGTCCCTGCTGTCGGGGCAGCGCACCCAGGTCACAGTGCGCAAAAAAGTGGTGGATGCCAATTATTCCAGCCCGTCGGTGCCCTCTACCCACACACCCAAATTCGCTGTGGCAGAAGGCGTTCGGCTGGTACCGCCCAATGCCTTGCCCCAGTTGGGAATCACGCACAAGGCGTTGGCGACCCCACAGCGTTATGTCATTCTGGGCGCTGGCAAGACGGCCATGGACGCTTGCGTGTGGCTCATACAATCGGGCGCTCACCCCGACAGCATCCATTGGGTGGTGCCACGCGATTCATGGCTGGTGAACCGGATCACGACGCAGCCAGCGCCCGAGTTCTTTTTCGATTCCATCGGCAGCCAGGTCAAGCAGATGGCGTCCTTCGCCCAGGCCCAGTCTCTGGACGACCTATACCAACGGCTGGAGGCTTGCGGCTTTTTGACGCGCATCGACCCCACGCGCCAACCCAGCATGTTTCACCTGGCCACCGTGGCACCCGGCGAAGTCGAGGTGCTGCGCAGCATTCGCCACGTGATCCGCAAAGGCCGGGTACGCGCCATCGAACCCGACCGCTTGGTGCTGGACGAAGGCAGCGAACCCATGCCCGCCCATGCCCTCTATGTGGATTGCACCGCGTCGGCCGTGGAGCCACGCCCGGTGCAGCCCATCTTTCAGGCGAACAAGATCGTGCTTCAGCTCGTGCGCTTGCCACTGCCCACCTTCAGCGCCGCCGTGATCGCCTATGTGGAAGCGCGCTACGACGGCGACCAGGCCAAGAATCGCCTTTGCGCTACGGTTCCTTTCCCCCACCGGCTGCAAGACTACCCCCGTGCGGCCATGGCGAGCTTGTGGAACCAGGCGCAGTG
>JAIPCE010000029.1 GCA_021738345.1 Rhodoferax sp.
AAACAGCGCGTAGTGCTGAAACACGAACCCGACGTTGCGCTCGCGCACGTGCACAGCGGTGGTGTCTTCGCCGCTGAAGAGAATGTTGCCCCGATCGGCTGATTCGAGGCCGGCGATGATGCGCAAGAGCGTGGTCTTGCCGCAGCCTGAAGGCCCCAGCAGGGCGACCAGTTCACCGGATTCAATGTCCAGGTTCACATCGCGCAGCGCCTTGAAGCTGCCGAAACTCTTGCTGATGTCGCGTACTGCAATACTCATGGTTTACTTTTTTTAACGTGAAACAATGCCGCCAGCTTCATGGCGTGGGGCGCTCTGGCGGCAGCGCTGCGAGAGCCTGGCGGTCGCGCTCAAATTGCCACTCGACAAAGGACTTGATCGCCAGCGTGACCAGGGCCAGCAAGGCCAGCAGCGACGCCACCGCAAACGCGGCGACGGACTGGTACTCGTTGTACAAGATCTCCACATGCAGCGGCATGGTGTTGGTTTGCCCGCGAATATGGCCTGACACCACAGAGACCGCGCCAAACTCTCCCATGGCCCGCGCGTTGCACAAAATCACCCCGTAAATCAGACCCCACTTGATATTGGGCAGCGTCACATGCCAGAAGGTCTGCCATCCGCTGGCACCCAGCACTTGCGCCGCCTGCTCCTCTTCGGTTCCTTGCGCTTGCATCAGAGGTATCAGCTCGCGGGCGATGAACGGAAAAGTCACAAAGATCGTGGCCAACACAATGCCGGGCACCGCAAACACAACCTTGATGTCGTGCGCCTGCAACCAGGGTCCGAACCAGCCGTGCGCGCCAAACATCAGCACGTAAATCAGACCCGCCACAACCGGCGAGACCGAAAATGGCAAGTCCACCAGGGTGGTCAGGAACGCTTTGCCACGGAACTCGTACTTGGCGATGGCCCAGGCCGCTGCCACACCAAAAATAAGGTTCAGAGGCACGGCAATGGCGGCCGTCAGCAAGGTGAGCCCAATCGCACTCCAGGCGTCGGGTTCGCGAAACGCGTCCAGAAAAGCACCGATGCCCTTGCGCAGTGCCTCGGTAAATACCGCGGCCAAGGGCAAGATCAAAAACAGGAACAAAAACCCCAGCGCGATGGTAATCAGGGTCCATTGCACCCATGCGGGCTCGGTGGTGCCGGCCCGGGCCCGCGCCTGCCGCTGCAGGGTGCTCACGATGGGGCTCCTCCGCGCTGACGTTGCCAGGCCTGCAGCGCGTTGATGACCAGCAGCATGGCAAATGAGATGACCAGCATCACGGTGGCCACCGCGGTGGCGCCGGCATAGTCGTATTGTTCGAGCTTGCCGATGATGATCAGCGGCGTGATTTCAGACACCATCGGCATATTTCCTGCGATGAAGATCACCGATCCGTATTCGCCAATGGCACGCGCAAAGGCCATGGCAAAGCCGGTGAGCAGGGCCGGTGCAATGGTCGGAAGGATGACATGCCAAAAGGTCTGCAGGCGCGTCGCACCAAGACAGGTCGCCGCCTCTTCGAGCTCCTTTTCGACATCTTCGAGCACCGGCTGTACCGTGCGCACCACGAACGGCAGGCCAATAAAGATCAGCGCGATTACGATGCCGTTGCGGTTGAAGGCCAACTGAATGCCAAGCGGCTCCAGCACGCTGCCGACCCAGCCATTGCCCGCCAACAGCGCGGTCAGCGAAATGCCGGCAACCGCCGTTGGCAGCGCGAATGGCAGGTCGACCAGCGCGTCAAGCACTTTCTTGCCAGCAAACTGGTAACGCACCAGCACCCAGGCGACCAACAGGCCAAACACCGCGTTGGTGACCGCCGCGAGAAACGATGCCCCAAAGGTCAGCCGGTACGAGGCCAGTACGCGGGGACTTGAAACTGCCAGCGCAAACTGCTCCCAACTGAGCGTGAAAGTCTTGAGAAGCAGCGCCGAAAGCGGTATCAGGACGATCAGACACAGGTAGAAAAGCGTGAAGCCCAGGGTCAGTCTGAAACCGGGCAGTACCTTTTTGCCGGCCGCCATTTAACGGACACTGTACAGGCGGTCAAACTGTCCACCATCGTTGAAATGCAGCTTTTGCGCCTCGGCAAATGACCCGAAGTACTCGTCCACCGTAAACAGTTGAATCGGCTTGAAGGTGCTCGCGTACTTTTTCAACAGGGCAGCGTTGCGCGGACGAATCGCATGCTTTGCGGCAACTTCCTGCCCTTCGTCGGAGTACAGGAATTGCAGATAGGCGCGGGCGACATCGCCAGTGCCTTTCTTGGCGACCGTTCGTTCGACTACCGCGATCGGATTTTCTGCCACGATCGAGGTGCTGGGGTGAATGGCGTCGACCCTGCCCGCGCCAAACTCCTTGTCGACCGAAACCACCTCGGACTCAAAGGTCACCAACACATCGCCAATATTGCGTTGCAGGAAGATGGTGGTGGCATCGCGCCCGCCCTTGGCCAGCACGGGCACGTTTTTATAGAGTTTCCCGACAAACTCCGCCGCCTGCGCGTCGCTTCCACCCCTCTTGCGTACCGAACCCCACGCTGCCAGATAGGCCATGCGGCCATTGCCACCCGTTTTGGGGTTCACCACGATGACCTGCACCCCGGGCTTGACCAGGTCGTCCCAATCCTTGATGCCCTTGGGATTGCCCTGGCGCACCAGGAACAGCATGGTCGAGCTGGTGGGCGCTGCGTTGTCGGGAAATTTCTTGTTCCAGTCTTTCGCGACCACGCCGGTGCTGGCCAGGAAATCGATGTCGGTGGTGGTGTTCATGGTCACCACATCGGCCTCCAGCCCGTCGTTGACGGCACGCGCCTGGGCACTCGATCCGCCGTGGGCCTGGTCAATTTTGAGCTCCTTGCCGGTGGTTTTCTTGTAGTTGGCAATGAACGCGACGTTGATATCCTTGTAAAACTCGCGTGCCACGTCGTAGGATGCATTGAGCAGTGTGGTTTGCGCGCCGGCCATCTGGCTGGCCGAGACGGCGATGGCGGCGAGCGCCAGCCGGGCTTGCTGTTTGAGGTTCATGGAGCAGAAATCAAAATGGAAACGGGGCACTTGGGCCCCTGAAGTTCCGATTTTGCTCAGAGGTGCTTAAAACTGCAACGAATTGTTTTTCCTATGTTTATAACGATTGAAATATAAAGAGTTGGGGCAAGCGGCTGTGGATGTGTACCGGTCGCTGTCAATGCAATGCAGGACCGGACGGCGCGGCGCTCTGTCTGGCAATCCAGATGCAGGTCATTCCGATGACCAGTGCAATACCGCCACGCAACAGGTGGTCCACGCTCAAAGAAGTCGTAACGAGCATGTTGAATGCGGCAAGCAGCGCAAGAATCGCTGCTACGACATTGGCAAATATGAAGAGTGTTTTCATGGTGATGGCATTGGTTTCAGACCGCGCAACGATAGTTGACCCGCCGTGCGCTTTCAAGCGATCAATTCTCAGGTGACACCTGAAAGAAATTCATCCATTGACCCATGGCAAGCACCGCACCGCCTCGGCCGTAAGCTCGGCGTGCCAGCCCAATCTACATATTCTTGGACAGATTCAGGCAAGGCAGATGTCCTCGCCACGCCAAATGTTTACAATTATTTCGAAGTTCAACCACCCCGCGTGCCTGTTCACACGCCCAAATTTCTGAGGACCGATTGCAATGACCAAGCGTCTGAAAATGTTAAGTGTCTCGTTCGCGCTGGCCGCTGGCTCCCTGCTGGCCGGTGGGGCCGCTTATGCGGCCGAGCCCAAAGTGCTCAATATCTACAACTGGTCGGACTACATTGCCGAAGACACGATCAAGAATTTCGAGAAGGAAACCGGCATCAAGGTCCGTTACGACAACTACGACAACAATGAAATCCTGCACGCCAAGCTGGTGGCTGGCAAAACCGGCTACGACATTGTGGTGCCCGGGTCGCACTTTGCCAAGACCCAGATCGAGGCCGGCCTGCTGCAAAAGCTCGACCGCAGCAAGCTCAGTAACTGGGGCAACCTCGACAAAGGGCTGCTGGAGCAACTGGCCAAGGTCGACCCCGGTAATGAGTACCTGGTCGACTGGCTCTGGGGCTATGTCACGATCGGTGTCAACACCAATAAGGTCAAGGCCGCGCTGGGCGACATGCCCATGCCCGACAACGCCTGGGCGCTGCTGTTTGACCCCCAGTATGTGAGCAAACTCAAGAAGTGTGGTGTCAGCGTGCTCGATTCGGCCTCTGAAGTCGTGCCCGCCGCGCTGCTGTACGCCGGCAAACCGGCCTATAGCAAAGACGCTGCCGACTATGACGCTGCGGCCAAAGTGCTGAAGGCGATTCGCCCTCACGTGACGCGTTTTTCTTCGTCCGGCTATATCGAGGAAATGGCCAGTGGCGCCACCTGCCTGGTCATGGGATTTTCGGGCGACATCAACATTGCGCGCAGCCGTGCCGCCGAGTCCAAAGCGAAAACACCCGTGGTGATCGAGGCCCTGGTCCCCAAAACCGGTGCCACGCTGTTCTTTGACACCATGGCGATCCCCAAAGATGCCAAGAATGTGGAAAACGCGCACCTGTTCATCAACTACATCCTACGCCCTGAAGTGCACTCCTCGCTGACCAACAAGGTGTTTTATGCCAACCCCAACGCCGCATCGCTCAAGTTCGTGAAGAAAGAGGTGGCCGACAACAAATCCATTTTCCTCGACGCAGCGGCCACCAAAACCATGATCGCACCCGACGCCTTGCCGCAGGCAATCCGCAAGGTACAGACCCGCACCTTCACCAACTTCCGGGCCAACCGATAAGCTTGCTGACAGTCCTCGGTCGTCCTGAACCCGATGACCCGCCAAATAGGTTCATCCGGTTCGGGTCTTTGTTGGCACCCGAAACGCGCGCACTTTTCTGGAGTGGCCTGAGGAATCCCTCTGGATTGACCGCCTGCCTGTCTCCCGGTCGGCCTGCTGATCGACGGCCCTCTGGCCTACGATGTTCAGGTCACAGGAGGTCATGGATGGCTGCACCACGTTCGTAATCAAAGTGCAGGTTCGTGCAAAGTCAATGGGACAAAAAAAAGCCACCTTTACAGGTGGCTTTAAAAGCCTCTTGGAGACTTGGTTGGAACCATGTGGCCCGCACGTTTGACCGATTGGGCTGTGATACTTTTGAACTGTGACAGCAGCTAGGTGCAACTTTATAGGGAATCGAATTTTTCCGGTATCCCCCGTTCGGGTGAGTTTTTGCTGTTTTTTCGCAAAAACACATGACATCGGTCAATTTTGAAAAATATTTTTTAAGACTTTGCGTTTTTCGGCAGGCGAATTTCAAAACAGGCGCCTCCTTCGGGGCGGTTGCGACAGGCCACCGCACCCCCATGGCGCAAGGCAATGGATTTGACCAAGGCCAGGCCGAGTCCGACGCCACCGTCGCGCTCAGATGCTCCGGGCAAGCGGTAAAACGGCTCAAAAATGCGCTCTTGCAAGGCCTCGGGCACCCCTGGCCCGTGGTCGCAGACCTGAATGATGGCCTGGTCGGCGTCTTGCAGCAAGCGCAGGCTGGCCTCGCCCTGGGCATAGCGCCGCGCATTCTCCAGTAAATTGCGCACCGCCCGACGCAGCAACTTGCTGACACCCGGCACGGTTAACTCGGAACCTTCCAGCTCGACCTCAAGCTGCGCCTGGGTCCGCGCGCACTCTTCGGCCGCAAGACCCACCAGCTCGACCGACTCCACGGTTCCGAGGTCGGCCTCCCGGGCGTCCAGCCGGCTTGCCAGAAGAATTTCTTCGATCAGCAAGTCGAGCTCGGCAATATTGCGTCTGATCTCGCGCTGGGTGGCGCTCTCAGGACTGTCCCCCATCAACTCCAGACCCATGCGGATGCGGGTCAGCGGCGAGCGCAACTCGTGCGATGCGTTGGCGAGCAGGGACTTTTGCGACGCCAGCAAGGCATCGCGCGCCTGCACCAGGGCTTCGACCTGCTGCGCGGCCCGGTTGAAACCCGCAGCAAGGCTACCGACCTCGTCGCGGCCGCCTTCGGCGACCCGCACCGACAGATTGCCTCGTCCCCATTGTTCGACCCCTTGCTGCAACGCCTCCAACCGGTGCGTAAGACGCCGCACAATCGGGTAGGTGCCAAGTGCCACGGCTACAGCGACCAGTCCCAGCGTCCAGAAAAAGCCCAGCGGGGTGCGCCAATTGGACGGGGCAGGACGTGGCAGGTGCAGATGCATGGTTTGCCCGTTTTGCATCTTCACATCAAATTCTGGGCCGTCTCCAAAGCGCTCTCTTGGCGGACGTGGCATGCTCTCGCGTGCCATGTCACCTGCCTCTTCGTCGGGCGGCGGCCGTCCGCGCCGCATGCGCTGCCCGGGGGGGTGTCCGAGGTGCAGGCGACCGTTCCCGATGACCTCGCCTGCAGAGTTACGCACCACGACATCACGCAGGGGCGGATCGGCCGCCATGCGCCAGGCCCAGCCCACCAGCAGGGTCAGCACGGCCACCGCGAGCACCACTGCCAGCCAGATGCGGATGTAGAGCTTTTGCAGCAACATGAGTGACTTGGAATTCCACTCCGATCAGTCTTGTTGCCTGGCAAAGACATAACCGACGCCCCGGACCGTGAGAATGCGCTTGGGGGTCCGGGCGTCAAGTTCGATGGCCGCACGGATGCGGCCCATGTGCACATCGATCGAGCGGTCAAACGCCTCTAGCTCACGCCCGCGCACCGCCTCCATGATCTGGTCGCGGGTCAGTACCCGGCCCGCCCGCTCGGCCAGGGTTACCAGCAAATCGAACTGGTAGGAGGTGAGCTCGCACGGGTTGCCACCGACCGAAACGGTGCGCGCATCGCGGTCAATTGCCAATGACCCAAAATGCAAAACATCCGCCGCGTTGGCAGTGGGTGGATCGCCGCTGCGCCGCAGCACCGCACGGATGCGGGCCAACAGCTCGCGCGGCTCGAAGGGCTTGGGCAGGTAGTCATCGGCGCCCACTTCGAGCCCGATGATGCGGTCCATGGCGTCCCCCTTGGCGGTCAGCATCAGGACTGGAATCTGCGCCAGCGGCGCCGCGAGTGCCCGGATACGGCGGCATACCTCCAGCCCATCCATGTCGGGCAGCATCAGGTCCAAAATGACCAGATCGGTCGGCGCACCCCCACTAGGGCGGGTGATTTGCTCGATTCCGCTGGCGCCATCGGCGGCGTGCCGAACCGTGAATCCTGACTGCCCAAGGTACTGTGCCACCATGGACGCGAGCCGGGAGTCGTCTTCGATCATCAAGAGGTTGTGACTCATGCAACAAGTCTATCCGTCTCGCATGCAGTGCGCATGCACACTGTAGTGCTGCCGCGTAAAGTTTGGTAAACCGGACCCGTCCGACGCAGGTCAACGCGAGGTTTTCAAAGTCATCTAAACTCGCTGACACTTATCACTTCACCCGGATCACTTTTTCCATGTCAATGCAATCCCTTAGACTGAAATTGGCCGCACTTCTGATGTCGGTATGGCTTGTCGCCTGTGGTGGTGGCAGCTCGGCTGCGCCCCCGGTGGGTGGCATTACAGTGGTGCCGGGCGATGGGCAGGTTACGGTCACTTGGACCCCTGTGGCGGGCGTCGACTACTGGCTGTTTTATGCGCCGGCCGCCAGCATTTCGCTCACGGACCTGTCCAAGGTGCCCAACCATGTCGACATCATCAACGTGACCTCGCCTTATGTGGTGTCGGGTCTGGTCAATGGGGTTACCTACGCGTTTGCCGTCAATGGCCGGATCGACGGCGGCCCTGGCGGCCCTGGCACACCTTCGGTGGCAGTCGTGCCACGCCTCGCCGGAACCGTCTGGACCTCCGTGGCAGCGGGTGGGGTACTGGGTAGTGCAGACCTGCGTGGCATTGCCTTTGGCAGCGCTAGTGATTCCTCGCTGCGCTATGTCGCGGTCGGTGTCGGTGGCGCGATTTATCAGGGTCTGGACGGACTCAACTGGAGCCGGACCAGCAGCGTCCCGGCGGTGGATCTGAACGCGGTGATGTACACCCTGAATCAATTTATAGCGGTCGGTGCCGGCGGCGCGATCATCACCAGCACCGACCTGGAGAGCTGGACTGCAGTAAGCGCAAACACGACCCAGCGCCTGAATGCGGTCACCAGCAATGGCGTGCTGGCCGTCGCGGTCGGCGATGCCGGCACAGTACAGACCTCGACCGACGGCAAGACCTGGACTGCAGCCAGTGCCGTTCCCACCCAGGCCAATTTGTATGGCGTGAACTATGCCGCCACCGGGCGCTGGCTCGCGGTTGGTGCGGGTGGCGTGATGCTTACCAGTACCGATGGTCAAACCTGGACCGCCGTCAGCTCGGGCAGCACCGCCAACCTCAGGGCCGTCGCGGTGCAGATATCGACGGCCACGAACTATGTGGCCGTGGGTGATGGCGGCGTGGTGCTGACAAGTAGTGACGGCGCGACCTGGGCCGGCCAGGTGCTGAGCCCGGCAGCAAATCTGCAAAAACTGGTGGCGAACTACAGCCAACTCGTGGTGGTCGGTTCAGGCGGCGCAGTATTTACCAGTGCCAACGGCAGCACCTGGACGCCCCAGGTCAGCAATACCACGGCAGACCTATGGGGCCTGGTCAACGCCCAGGGCCAATATGTTGCAGTAGGCAAGGGCGGCAGCAGTATCTACGCGCGATGATGGTCGGTGAAACGGGTAGCGGTGCAATGGGGGTCGGATCCCGATTCAGGACGGTTGCCTGATCAGGGGAAAAAACATTGAACCTAGATTCATCAGTTGACCGCTTACTTTTTAAGTAACTCCGCATGAACACTCACTTTTTTGGCTTTGAAGGGCATCACCTTTTGGGTGACAGCGCTACGTACCCGATTGAGCCGCTGGCAACGCGCCTGGGGTCGTTACTCCTCCTTGCAGGCAGTAGCCTGCAGCGTCGTCGCGCCTACCCAGACGCGCCGCCAGCAGCCCACTCGGGCACGTCCAACTGATGAATCTAGGTTGAACGAAATCGGGCTCTGACCCCTATTGCAGCGCGGAGGTGGAGGCTGAAGGGGTGCTCGCACCAAGGGGCCTGCGTCTATCTCACTTGTCCGTTGGACGAGATGCCAGCCACACCAGCAACAGAACCGGCAGCCCCAGCAGCGCGGTCGAGGTAAAGAAGCTGGCGTAGCCAAACTGGTCGACAAACACCCCCGAGTAGCCGGCGACAAACTTGGGCAAAAGCAGCATCATCGAGCTGAACAGCGCGTATTGGGTGGCCGAGTAGTTCACATTGGTGAGTGACGACAGGTAGGCAATGAATGCCGCTGATGCAATACCGCTGGCCAGGTTGTCGGCCGAAATCACAAAAATGAGTGCCCCCACATCGTGGCCCACGCCGGCCAGCCAGGCAAACAGCAGGTTGGTCGCAGCACTAAGCACTGCGCCCAACATCATGACCCGCAACACGCCAAAGCGCAGTGCCAGCGTGCCACCCAAAAAGGCTCCGGCCAGGGTCATGATGACGCCATAGATTTTGGTCACGGCGGCGACTTCGTCCTTGCTGAAGCCCATATCCACATAAAACGGATTGGCCATGATGCCCATCACCACATCGCTGATGCGGTAGCTGGCAATCAGCGCCAAGATCAGCACGGCCTGCCAGCGGTAGCGGCCCACGAATTCGGAAAACGGTTCCACCAAAGCACCGCGCAACCAGTCGAGCGCATTCTTGGCGGGCGGCAGCACTGGATGCGCCGGCTCGGGCGACCATAGCACCGTCAGCACACCGGGCAACATGCTGGCCGCCATGACCGCATAGGCGACCTGCCAGGCGCTCTGCTGGTAGGCTGCGGCCACGCCGGCCACGCCGGCCGCGGCGCCGGGTACCTCGGCGCGCGCAGCAATCCACAAGGCCCCGGCCCCCGACCAGATCATGGCCAGCCGGTACCCAGTCTGGTAGGTGGCCGCCAGGGCCGCCTGACGTTCCACCGCTGCCGACTCGATGCGAAAGGCATCGAGTGCAATGTCTTGTGTGGCCGACGCGATGGCCACTGCCAGCGCGCCCCACACCACCGGTGCCAGCGCCACACGCGGGTCGGTCAGCGACATGGCGAGCAACGCCGCCATGATGACCGCCTGGGACGCCAGCAGCCAGCTCCGCCGTCGCCCCAGCCGCCGGGTCAGGATAGGGATGGGCATACGGTCTACCAGCGGCGACCAGACCCACTTGAAGCCGTAGGCCAGACCAACCCAGCTCAAAAACCCGATCGTGCTGCGGTCAATGCCGGCCTCGCGCAGCCAAAAGCTCAGGGTGCCAAACACCAGCAGCAGCGGCAAACCGGCCGAAAAACCCAGCGACAGCATGCGTAACGATGCGGGCTCCAGGTAGACCTTGAGGGTACTACTCCAGGTCGGTGCCGTCGGCAAAATTTCGGGTTCGGGCGTTGATTGCGTCATCTTGGAATAATAGCGTGATGAAATTCAGTCAAAACATCCCCCAGCCCCGGCTGCTTTCGCGCGCCCGTGCCCTGCTGCTCGCAGCCTGCCTGGGTGCAGCGGCGCAGGGCGGCCATGCCAATACCGAGCCCGATGGGGTCAACGTCGGCCGCAATTCGGCCTTTACCCAACTGGTCCCGGCCGAACAGGTGGAGCAATCTGCGGCGCAGCAATACCTGCAGATGCTGGGCCAGGCGGCCGAGAAGAAAGTGCTGGCACCCAAGGACAACCCCCAGGTCATTCGACTGCGTGCCATTGCGCGCAAGATCATCCCCTTTGCCATCGCCTGGAACCCGCGTGCGCGGGAGTGGCGCTGGGAAGTCAACTTGATAGGCTCGAACCAGATCAATGCCTTCTGCATGCCGGGCGGCAAGATTGCGTTTTACAGCGGCATCCTGGACAAGCTGAAACTGAGCGACGACGAGGTCGCGATGGTCATGGGCCATGAAATTGCCCACGCACTGCGCGAGCATGCCCGCGAGCGCATGGGCAAAAGCGCCGCCACAAATATCGGCGCCAGTGTGCTGAGCCAGGTGCTGGGGCTGGGGCAACTGGGACAAACCGTGACCAACTACGGCGCCCAGTTGCTGACGCTAGAGTTCAGCCGCTCGGACGAGTCCGAGGCCGACTTGGTGGGCATGGAGCTCGCGGCCCGCGCCGGCTACGACCCGCGTGCCGGGGTTAGTTTGTGGCAAAAAATGAGCGCCGCCAACAAGAATGCCCCGCCGCAGTGGCTCCCCACCCACCCCTCAGGTTCAACCCGCATTGCCGACATCGAGGCCAATTTGCCCAAGGTCATGCCGCTGTACCAGCGCGCCCGGGCCCCGGCCCCATCGTCCGCCCGGCCATAAACCCTGCGCCAGTGCGGCCGCCATGCCCTGCCGGGACGGCACTTTGACTCAACCTGGAGTGCAAACAACAATTGTCCGATAAGCGAAAATTAGTTAAACTGTGCGATCCTGTCACCGATCCCCGAAAGACCGCGTCATGCAAACCCTGAATTTGGAACAACTCAAAGCCACCACCCAAGCCGGCGGTGTCACGGGCATCACCCTGCGCGGCGACGGGGCGGCCTTTGTGGTCAGTGTACAAACCCTGCGCGCTGAGGCGATTTTGGTCACCTCGCGCAAGCAGCCCCGGCGCTTTGCCGACCCGCGCAAAGCCCTGCATGTGCTACGCAGCACCGGCTGGAACGAATGCCGCATCGACACCACCCAGTGGCGACCAGAAGACCGCGCGCTGGAAAAAACCACCCGCCCTGACCGCAGCGCCGCGCTCAAAGCTACGCACGAGGCAGCACAGGCCCAGGCAGATTACGAGCGCTGGTTTGATGCCAAGGTGCAGGCTTCGATGGATGGACTAAAGGACGGAACCAACCGCATCCTGAGCGAGCAGGAAGTTCACCAATGGAGAACTGCCTTACGCGCCAAGCTGGAAGCCATGCGTCTGGCCCAGCCAGCATAACCCAGCATGCTGAATGTCGAGAAGACCGACAGATTCATGCTGGACCTGGACGATGTCGTCATTTTTATCGCTCAGGACAATGTGGATGCCGCAATCGCTTTGCAGGACCGCATTCACCAGCAGGTAGACAGCCTGGCTGACCCCAATTTCCCACGCCGCAAGGGCCGTAAGGCAGGCACGCTGGAACTGGTGGCGCACCCCAGTTACATCGTGGTGTTTGAACAAACCGACACCACGGTGACCGTCTTCAATCTGCTGCACACCGCTCGGCAATACCCCTGAAGTTCCATGCCAGAACCACCCGCCCCGCAAGCCCATGTCACCAGAACCGACAACGCACAAGAGTAGCTGGCGCCAGATTCCCGCAGGGGTCTGGGCGCTGGGTTTTGTCAGCCTGCTGATGGACATTTCTTCGGAAATGGTGCACAGCCTGTTGCCCATGTTCCTGGTCACCACGCTCGGGGCGAGCGCCCTGACCGTGGGCATCATCGAAGGCTTGGCCGAGTCTACGGCGCTGATCGTCAAGGTATTTTCTGGGGCCCTGAGTGACTATCTGGGCAAGCGCAAGGGTTTGGCCGTGGTCGGTTATGCGCTCGGAGCACTGACCAAACCGGTGTTTGCGCTGGCCACTTCCACCTCCATGGTGGTGACCGCGCGGCTGATGGACCGGGTCGGCAAGGGCATTCGTGGCGCGCCGCGCGATGCGCTGGTCGCCGACATCACGCCGGGCCATTTGCGTGGTGCCGCCTTTGGCCTGCGCCAGTCGCTAGACACTGTCGGGGCGTTTCTGGGTCCATTACTTGCGGTCGGCTTGATGCTGCTCTGGGTCAACGACTTTAGGGCAGTGTTTTGGGTGGCCTTTGTGCCCGGACTGCTGGCGGTTTTGCTACTGATTTTTGGTGTGCGCGAACCCCCGCGCAGCGCCGGTATGCCACGCACCAACCCGATACAGCGCGCGAACCTGAAACGCCTTAATAAGGACTACTGGGGGGTGGTCGGTCTGGGCGCCCTGGTGACCCTGGCCCGCTTCAGCGAGGCGTTTCTGGTCTTGCGCGCTCAGCAAGGTGGCATGGCGATGGCGCTGGTACCCCTCATCATGGTGGCCATGAACCTGGTCTATGCGGCCTCTGCCTATCCCTTTGGCAAGCTGTCGGACCAGATGCCGCGACGCACCCTGCTGGCCTGGGGCCTGGCGGTGCTGGTTGCGGCAGATCTGGTGTTAGCTGCCAGCAACCACTGGGCCGTGGTGCTGGTCGGAGTGGCCCTGTGGGGGGTTCACATGGGCATGACCCAGGGCCTGCTCGCTGCCATGGTGGCCGACACCGCTCCGGCAGACCTGCGCGGCACCGCGTTTGGGTTTTTCAACCTGGTCAGTGGTGTGGCGATGCTGGTCGCGAGCGTGCTGGCCGGGCTGCTGTGGGATCAACTCGGCGCTGCCTTCACTTTCTACGCCGGAGCCGCGTTGTGCGGACTGGCCTTACTGGCTTTGCTGCCATCCTTTGTCAGGCACCAGTAGGCTGTCATGACCTCCAAGTGCGCCCCCACGACGTCGCAGCTCGATGCAGTGATGCAATCGGCAGTCGAGGCTGAGATCGTTGTCATCGACGCCCATGGCGTCATTCTGGCGGCCAATCCCGCCTGGCATCGGTTTGCCCTTGAAAATAGCGCCGAACCCGGTGTACCGGCCCAGCGAACGGGTGTGGGCGACAACTACTTCGCGGCCTGCAGGATGGACGCCGGCTTTGAAGACGCCGACGCCAATGCCGATGCGGCCAAGGCAGGAATCCTGAACGTGCTGCGCGGCCAGGCTCCCCACTTTGAGCACCATTACCCGTGCCATTCTCCGACCCGAAAACGCTGGTTCAGCATGACGGTACGTCCGGCCCAGGCGTTTGCAGGCGCGGTGATCGTGCATACGGAAATCACGGAACAAAAACAGTCCGAGATGGAAGCGATGCGAAGCGACATGTTCCGTCTGCTGGCGCAAAACACCAGCGACGGTCTGGCGATTATTGAAAACAACACCATCATTTATGCCTCACCCAGTTACCTTCAGGTGCTGGGGTATGCGGAACATGAGGAGTTGGGCCGCAACGCCGCCGCCATTCTGGACATCATCCACCCCGCGGACCGGGCAGCCACGCTGGCCAAGGTGCAGGCTGCCATCGCGTCCGGGGCGGCGGATTGCAGCTACACCTACCGTGCCCGCCACAAGCGAGGCCACTACCTGTGGCGCGAGGATTCCACCCGCTTTATCTACGACGCCCAGGGCAGGCTGCTGCGCAGCTATGTGGTGGCCAAGGACATCAGCGCACGCATCGAAAGCGAGACCCGGCTGCAAAAGGCCAATGAACTGCTCAGGCAGATGGAAGAAGTGGCCAATGTCGGCGGCTGGGAAATCGACCTGCCAACCATGACCGTTCTTTGGTCGAAACAAGTGTTTCGGATCTTCGAGTGCGAACCGTCTGGCAACAAGGCAATCGAGAACGCGATTGACTTCTATGTACCCGAGAGCCAGGTGCGGGTTCGCGATGCCATTGCCAGCGCGCTGGAAAGCGGCTCCCCTTGGGACCTACTGCTCGAAGCACGCACTGCCAACGGCAATGTTCGGTGGATTCATTCGCGCAGCCAGGTGGAGCGCGCGGGGTTACGGGTCGAGCGCATCTACGGGTCGGCCCACGATGTCACCGCCGAAGTGCTGGCGCGTCAGGCGTTGCAGGAACAGCAAAATTCGCTGCAGATCTGTTTTGACAACCAGCACCCGGGCGTGGCGG
This sequence comes from Rhodoferax sp., assembly GCA_021738345.1. GTDB lineage: Bacteria > Pseudomonadota > Gammaproteobacteria > Burkholderiales > Burkholderiaceae_C > Allorhodoferax. The sequence goes on from JAIPCE010000029.1 coordinate 14,673, forward strand.
TCTTTGCACGGGACGGGCTGTTGTACTGCAACCATTCATTTCGGCTGATGCTCGGCTACAGCGCCGACGAGTCACTGCAATACCTGACGGCGTCCTCGCTCGCGGTGGCGACAGAGCCGGCATTGTTCAATGCAATTCACGAGCAATTCCTGGCGGGTCGCGTGCCCATGTCACCCAGAATCATGCGCTTGCGGAAAAAAGATGCCTCGATCCTGGTCTGCCTGGTCAGTGGCTCGGTGGTGCCCTGGAACGGGGTACCGCGACTGCTGGCCTCGGTCACGCCGGTAGAGGAATCGGACAGCGTGGAGCTGGAGATGCGCGCCACCGAGGCACGGTTTGAGCGGCTACTGGTGAGCCAGTTGGAAGAGCAGCAAGCCCATATTGCACGTGAATTACACGACTCCGTGGGCTCACGACTGGCAGGCGTTGCGATGCTGGTCGCCGGGATTGGCCAGAAATACCCGGAAATGGGCACCGAGTTGAAAACCGTACTGACCCACCTTCAAACGGCGGCCGAAGTCAGCCGGGCGTTGGCGCGTGGTCTGATGCCGGTTGATGCCTCACGGGGCGCATTTTGGCGCTCGCTGGAGCGGCTGTGTCTGGACTACCAGGCGCTTGCCAATGTGGAGTGCGAGTTTTCCAAGGAGGGTGATTTTGAGAACATTGCCCCAGAAACCGCCAACCATTTGTACCGCATCGCGCAAGAGGCCATGGTGAATGCCGTCAAGCATGGGCACGCGCGCAAAATCAGCGTCCGGCTGCAGGCCCAGGGGCAGCAATACTCTCTTTGCGTGGCAGACAGTAGCGGTAACAGTAGCGGTAACAGTAGCGGTAACAGTAGCGGTACCGGACCGGCCAAGCTGCCCAAGCTGTCCCAGGGCTCTGGCGGCATAGGACTGAAGTCGATGCGCGCACGGGCAAAAATCATTGGCGCCAGCTTGCGCTGGCTCGCCAACGACCAGGGCGGCATCACCGTGTTACTTTCCTGGGGAACCCGGACATCCCGCCGAACCCGATCGGCAACGCGCTAAGCACGCGCCTGCGGCCCGCCTTCATGCGGGAACTGGCGCCGCCTCGCGGCTACATTCCTCGAGCAGGTAGGCAATCGAGCGGTAGGCCCGACCGGTCTCGGCGGTCAGGCCGATTTCGCAGGTTCGATTGGTGGAAACCCCCTCGCAGCAGGCCGCAGGCAGTGCATCGTGCACCTTGCGCAGCGCATGGACATTAAGTTCCGGCACCACAAAGCCGCGGTCGCCGCCAAAGCCGCAGCAAGTCACCCCCGCGGGCTCGACAATCTCGGTTACACAGGCTTGCATCAGGCGGCGCAGCTTGGCATCGGTGGCGGTGCGGCGCACACTGCAGTTGATATGCAGTGCGATCGGTCCGGGCTTTTTGGTGATGCGCAGACGTGGCAGCAGGGCGTCGAGCGCAAACTCATGAAAATCGAGCAGCGCAAGCCGCCCACCCATCACTTTTTGCATGCGTGCCGAGCAGGTGCTCGCGTCCATGATGACCGGGTAATAGCCGCCCTGGCCGTTATCTGCCGCCTGAAGCAGCGCCGCCGTGACCGCATCGGACATCGCGTCGGCTTCTTCGGCCAGGCCCTTGCTGGCCAGCATCTGGCCGCAGCACAGCTTGTCGAAGCCCTCGGGCAGACGTGGCGCATAGCCGGCACGCACCAGCAACTCCATGATGACTTCTGGCAGTGTCGCCTCGTCCGCGCTGTTGGCACCAAAAATACGTCCGCCACAGGCCGGGAAATACACCACCGGGTCACCGCCGCCGCTGTAAGCTGCAGGCACCTTGCCGGCCTGGGGCATACCGCGCTTCCAGGTGCCTCCTGACAAGCGCGCCACCAGGCTGTCACCGACGATGCTGGACGCGACATGTCCCAGGCTCAAACCCACACGCGATGCGCTCGCCACTTTGCCAAAATTACCGGCCGTCCACTGCGCCACTTTTTGCGAGGTGCTGCCCATGCCACGGCCCCGCAGCAAGCGCGTCAAGGCACCGGTGTCAATGCTTACCGGGCAGGCGGTGGAACAGAGGCCGCAGCCAGCGCAAGTATCGAGGCCGAAGTAAGCAAAGTCGGCTTCCACTTCACCGCCGCTCTCGCCCGCGGCGGCGCGGCGCGACAACTCGCGCCAACTCACGATGCGCTGGCGCGGCGACAGCGTGAGCCGGTGCGAGGGGCACAGGGGCTCACAAAATCCGCATTCGATACAGCGGTCGACCAGTTCTTCGGCGGCCGGCATGGGCTTGAGGTTTTTCAGGTGCACCGCCGGATCGTCGTTGAGGATGACGCCGGGGTTGAGCAGATTCTGCGGGTCCAGCAACTGCTTGATGCGGCGCATCAGCGCATAGGCCTGCGTGCCCCATTCCTTCTCGACAAACGGTGCCATATTGCGACCGGTGCCGTGCTCGGCCTTGAGCGAGCCATCGTATTGGTCCACCACCAGTGTGCAGACATCGTCCATCAGTGCGGCATAGCGGTCAATCTCTGCCTGGTCCGAGAAGTCCTGGGTAAATACAAAATGCAGGTTGCCTTCGAGCGCGTGGCCAAAGATGATGGCCTCGGGGTAGCCATGCTTACGAAGCAGCGCCTGCAAATCGAGCGTGGCAGCGGCCAGCATCTCGATCGGGAAGGCCACGTCTTCAATAATGACCGTCGTGCCGGCGCGGCGCATGGCACCGACTGAGGGGAAAGTGCCTTTGCGCACCTTCCAGTACATCTCGCAGGTGGCGGGGTCGGTAGAAAAGGCGGCAGGTTCAATCGTCGCGATGCCCGCCAACGCGCCCAGGCTTACGTCCATGCGCAGTTGCAGCGCAATGCCAGTCTCCCCGCGTACCTCGATCAGCAGCGCTGCAGCTGCGTCGTCCAGGGTTCGCATGACCGGCGGCAGCCCGGGCTTGTCCTGCACCGAGCGCAAAGCCGCACGGTCGAGCAGCTCGACAGCCGCCACCGGCTGGGGTTTGAGCGCCATCACGGCCTGGCACGCGACCTCGATACTGGGAAAGAACACCAGCGCACTGGCCTTGAACGGGTCTTCGGCCACGGTGTGGAAGGTGATGCGCGAGATAAAGCCCAGCGTGCCCTCGGAGCCGATCATCAGGTGCGCAAGGATGTCGATCGGGTCCTCATAATCAATCAGCGCATTGAGGCTGTAGCCGGTGGTGTTTTTGATCTGGTACTTGTGCCGGATGCGGTCAGAGAGCGTAGGGTCGGCACGGGTCGAGGCGCCCAGTTGCCTCAGGCCCTCGATCAGCGCAAGGTGGCTTTGGCGAAAACGCGCCACGTCAAACGGGTCTTCGGTGTCGAGCAGCGTGCCGTCGGCCAGCACCACACGCATGCCCGCCAAGGTGCGGTAGCTGTTCTGCGCGGTACCGCAGCACATGCCCGAGGCATTGTTGGCGGCAATTCCGCCAATCTTGCAGGCGTTGATTGACGCGGGATCGGGGCCAATCTTGCGACCCTGCGGAGCGAGCCGGTAATTGACTTCACCGCCAATCATGCCGGGGCCGACGCGCACCGTGGCCGCGTCGGGACCAATTTCGCAGGTAGAAAAGCCTTCGCCAATCAGCGCCAGGATGCTGTCGGTCACCGCCTGCCCCGACAAACTGGTGCCCGCTGCCCTGAACGTGACCGGTTTACCCAGGGTCTGTGCGGCCTGCAGCAGCGCCTGCACCTCCTGCTCCGATTCCACTACCGCAATCACCTCGGGTGTGAGGCGGTAAAAGCTGGCGTCGGTACCATAGGCCAGGCGCCGCAGATCATCGCTGATGACCTGTTCTTTTGGCAGGATGCGCGCCAGTGCGTCCAGCAATTGGCTCATGGCTTGCGGTCCTTGAGCAAATCGCGCAGGCGCCTGGGTGCCGGTACCAGCGGCGTACGGCTGCGGGTCCAGGCCCCTTGTTCGGAGGGTGACATGGCACGCCCCCGGCTCATGAACCAGGACGCGAGCCGGTACAGGCCCAGGCGGCTGTAGACCTGCGACCAAACGCTCCAGACTGCGGTGCCCGAACTGGTACGCGCGGCACCGCTGCCGCGCAGGGTGGCGTCTTCACTGTCGGGCTTGGCCATGGCTTCGTTGCGCAGGCGCACCAGAATGTCGGGAATCGGAATCTTGACCGGGCAGACTTCGGAGCAGGCACCGCACAGGGTCGAGGCAAAGGCCAGCGGGTAAGTGCTCTCCAGCCCGAGCAGGTGCGGCGAAATGATGGCACCGATCGGTCCGGGGTAAGTGGTGCCGTAGGCGTGGCCGCCAATGCGCGCATAAACCGGGCAGTGGTTCATGCAGGCACCACAGCGGATGCACTGCAAGGTGGCGCGCAGTTGTTCGTCGGCATAGGCCTGGGTACGCCCGTTATCGAGCAGGATCAGGTGCACCTCTTCGGGGCCGTCGAGCTCGCCGGGCTTGCGCGGACCGCTGATCAGATTGAAGTAGGTGGTGACTGCCTGACCCGTGGCGGAGCGCGACAAAAGGCTGTAGAGCGGGGGCACGTGTTCGAGCTTTTCCACCACCTTCTCGATGCCGGTGATGGCAATATGCACCTTGGGCACGGTGGTGCACATGCGGCCGTTGCCTTCGTTCTCAACCAGGCACAGGGTCCCGGTTTCGGCCACCATGAAGTTGGCACCCGAGAGGCCAATGTCGGCGTCGGCAAACTTGCGCCGCAGTGCGCGGCGACCGATCTGGATCAGCGCGTCCACGTCTTCGGTGTAGCCGGCACCGGGCACCTCTTGCGCAAACAGTTCGGCAATGTCGCGCTTGGTCTTGTGGATGGCCGGCATGATGATGTGCGAGGGTTTCTCGCCGGCGAGCTGCACGATGTATTCGCCCATATCCGACTCGAACGCCTCGATGCCCGCAGCTTCCATGGCATGGTTGAATTCAATCTCCTCGCTGACCATGGACTTGCCCTTGATGATGCGTTTGGCGTTGACGCGCTGCGCAATACCCAACGCGATGGCATTGGCATCGTCGGGCGTCTGGGCCCAGTGCACCTGCACCCCGTTGGCAATGAGTTTGGCTTCCAATTGTTCGAGCAGCCGTGGCAGGTGGGCCAGGCTGTATTTTCGGATAGCCGAGCCGAGGTCGCGCAGGCCCTCGCGCTCGTCCTGGTCCGGAAATTGGGACTTGCGTTTGGCCTGCAAAAAGTCCATGGCGCCGCGAAAGTTCTTGCGCTGCCCCGGGTCATTGAGCACGCTTCGGCTACGCTCCTTGAAGTCGTCCATGGGGTGAATGGCAATGACCTTGTTCATAGAGATGCTCCGGTGGGGTGACGCAGCAGCACGACCAGCTCCCGTGGGCCGTGTGCACCATAGGCCAGGGTTTGCTGAATGTCGGCGGTCTTGGACGGGCCGCCGATCAACAGTGCGTTGGTGGGCAGACCGTCGGCCCAGCCCTCGGTGGTAATGGCGCTGTGCAGGTCCGAGTGGATGGTGGCTACGTCAAGCAATACAAAATGGATGTGGGGTACCAGCGACATCAGACGCGGCTCAGAGGGCGTGGGCCACAAGACCAGGCTGCCAATTTCTGCCACCGCACTGCGTGCACCGGTGAGTGAGGCATCGATGGTGTCAAACAGCGTGTCGCGCCAGAACTCAATGGCTTGGGCGTAGCGCACCAGCTCCAAACCAGGGGGCTGCAGTGCCTCCAGCGTCGCGCCGTGCGGCGTTTGGGTGCCAATCAGCAGATTGCGAATACCTTTGCTAGCCGCGACGCGCAGCAGTGTGGCGGGCCACTCGGCCTCGGTGGTGTCGTGGAACTCGGTTTTGACGGCCTGCATGGCGGCACGCAAACGCTCTATACGCTGCGGCAGGTCTTCATTACGGCGGTGCGCGTCAAACCAGCCCTTGACATCGGGCAGCGTGGGAGTGTCGGTCACCTTGGCAGAGCGTAGGCGGTCCAGAATCTGCGTGCGCGACACACTGGAAGGGTTGGCGGAGGTGCTCATGCGGCCTCCCCAGTGGTGCGGCGCCATATAAACGTGGCGATGTGCTCACCTGGCAGCGATGGCGCGGCCAGACCCGCGAGTTCGTCCTGCTTGGCCGCGCGCCCGGTGATGTTGAGCAAGCAGCCGCAGTCGGCGCTGACCACTCGTTGCGCGCCGGTGTCGCGAATGGCAGCGACCTTGTCCGACACGATGGCCTCTGAGATTTCGGGATAGCGCATGGCAAAGGTGCCGCCAAAGCCGCAGCACTCTTCAATGCGCGCCTGTTCCACCACATTGACTTGGCCCAGCGTGGACAGAAGCGCCACGCTGGTTTCGTGCGAACCCATTTCACGTCGGGCGTGGCAAGAGGTGTGCAGTGCCACCGTGCAGGCCTCGCCCCTGTCTTGCTGGCTGAAATTGACCACATGCACCAGAAACTCGGTGAGCTCGTAGGTGCGCTCGGCGAGGTCGACGGCCTTGGCATGCAGCACAGGATCGTCGGCAAACAGGTGCGGATAGTGCATGCGAATCATGCCGCCGCACGAGCCCGACGGCACCACGACTGGCCAGGGTTCGGTAAACAAGCCCAGTTGCTGCAGCGCCACGGCACGCGCCTCGTCGGGGTAGCCGCTGCTGTGCGCGGGCTGGCCGCAGCAGGTTTGCTGCTCCAGATAATGCACGGCAATGCCCTCGCGCTCTAGCAGGCGCACGGTGTCCAAGCCGGCCTGCGGGGTGAACTGGTCAATCAGACAGGTGGAAAACAGGTAGACGTCGCTCGGCTTGGCCGGGTAGTGTCGCGGTGGGAGCATGCGGATTGCCATCAGTTTTCCTGGTTGTGGTGAAATTTTGGTAAAGTGGTAATACCAATAGGCTATCCATTAAATCGCCTAAGCCTCTTGCTGAATATAGGTAAAAACCCTTGCAACCTTGGAATTCGGGGGCGCGATTCGGGGTGATTGTGGCAATTCAGTTTTGCCCCTTCGCCCCAGCGGGGAGAGGGCTGGGGCGAGGGAATAGGATGCCACATCACTTTGAATCGCACCCGGAATGCGGTGGTGCTGCAGGAATTAAGTTAAAATGGTCATACCACTTCACGCACACCATGATCCAAAACCGTCCCGTTGTGACCCGTATGGCCGATGTGGTGGCCAAGGACCTGGAGCTGCGCATTCTCGAGGGCTCTTTGAAACCGGGGGACCGGCTGCCGGCAGAGCGCCACCTTGCGGTTGAGTTCAGCGTATCGCGTCCCACCTTGCGCGAGGCCATTCAAAAGCTGGTCTCCAAGGGCCTGCTGTTCACCCGGCACGGCGGCGGTACCGTGGTAACCGATCGGCTCGAGGCGACCTTTGCCGACCCCTGGCAAGACATGCTCCGGGGCCACCCCTTGTTGCAGAGCGACCTGCTCGAGTTTCGCCACATGCTCGAAGGCGAGGCAGCAAGGCTCGCCGCTGAACGTGCCACCGAAGCTGACATTGCGCGCATCGATGCGGCGTTTGAGGCCCTGGAAGTGGCCTACGACACCGACAGCCTGCAAGACTGCATTGATCAGGACGTGGTGTTTCACCAGGCCATCGCAGAGGCCTCGCACAACGCCATGATCGGCCACCTGACCGCGAGCCTGATGCGGGTGGTGCACGACCATGTCGCCGACAACCTGACCCATCTGCATGCCACACCCGAGCAATGGTTGCGCATCCGGGAGCAGCACCGCGCGATCTGGCGAGCGGTACGCCAGCATAACGCGGCGGCTGCGTCGCGGGTGGCGCGCGAACACATCGAGTTTGTGCGCTTCAGCATGGACGAAGCGGCCAAACTGAAGGGACGTCGCAACACCGCACAGCGCAGGCTCGGCGAGGGCTCTTAGGTAAATGTACCTAGCTCGACTAGTTGAATGCAGTAGAAAAAAAGGCTTCGCATGGGGTAACCTTGAAACTTCGATCCTTCATCGCGAGACTCGGTAGCCTGTTGCAGGACGCTACCGGGCTTGCGGCCCCGAGACATGCGTACTGTATTCATCATCGACGACCACGACATTGTGCGGTTTGGTCTGCGCACCCTCCTTGACGCATGCCCGGAGCTCAAAGTGGTGGGCGAGGCGGCCAGTGTGCTCGAGGGCGTGCGGGGTATTGCCGACTTCCAGCCCGACCTGGTGATCAGCGATTTGTCAATGGACGCCTCCCAGGGCCTTGAAACAGCGCGGGCGGTGGTCGCCGCGCAAGCGGGCCGGCCGGTGCTGATCATTTCGATGCACGACGAGCTGATTTACGCCGAACAGGTCCTTGAAATCGGTGCCAAGGGTTATCTTATGAAAGAAAGGGCCCAGGAGTTTGCCCTGATGGCGGCGCTTGCCGTGTTGAACGGAAATTTTTGGGTCAGCCCGGCGGTCAATACCCAGTTGCTCGGGCGCCTTACGCCGCGCAAGCATGCGCACCCTCTTGCGCACATGCCGGCCCGGCTCAGCACCCGCGAGCTCGAAGTACTCGAGAAACTTGGGGTCGGCAAGACCACCAAGGAAGCCGCCTTTGACTTGGGCATCAGCGCCCGCACGGTAGACATTCACCGTGCCAGTCTGAAGAAGAAGCTGGGCCTCAAGAGTGGCGCAGAGCTGATTTCGTGGGCTGCTTCCCATCGCTGAGCGCCCTGAACCGACCTGAGAGACCGCATTGGACAAAGAAAACGAAACCCCCTTGCCCAGCCCACAGGGCATTGCGCTGGCCATCATGCAAGCCTGCCAGCGCGACGATGTCTCGGTGCAGGAGATATCCCGCCTGGTGCAACAGGACCCGGCGCTAATGGGACGGCTGCTAGCCCATGCCAACGCGGCCCAAACCGGCATGCGCCCCTGCGTTTCGGCGCAGGACGCGGTTGCCCGCGTGGGCCTGCACGCCACCCGCCAACTGAGTCTGAGCTTCTCGCTGATTGACCAGTACAGCCAGGGCCGCTGCGCCGCCTTTGATTACCCCGGTTTCTGGAGCCACAGCCTGCTCATGGCCGTCACTCTGCGGCATTTTGGCGCCGCCCTGCGCCTGGGCTCGCCCGATGAGCTGTTCAGCTACGGGCTGCTGGCGCGTGTCGGCTGCCTTGCGATGGCCACGGCCTACCCCGACGAATACGCCAGCATTTTGGCAGCGCACGAATCGGAGTCCGAGCTGTTGCGCCACGAACAAGCGGTTCTACGAACCGACCACCTGCAATTGTCCACACTGTTGCAGACCCGCTGGGGACTGCCGGCGCCGCTGGTGCAGCCGATTGCGCACCATGAAGACCCTGCGGCGGCCCACTTTGAGCATGGCACGCGCTCCTGGAGTCTGCTGCAACTGCTGCATCTGACATGGCGACTGGCCAACGTGCTGCTGCAGCCCAAGGTCAGCGCGGGCCAGAGCTTTCCGGACCTGCTGCTTCTGGCCGGTACGCTCGGCCTGGCAGAGCCGGACTTTTACGCCGGGGTGGACGCCATCAGTGCCGAGTGGCAAGCCAGCGCTGCGCGCTTCAAGCTGCCGTCGCAGCCGATCCAGCCATTTGCAACCTTGGCCCAGGCCTGTGTGCGGCCCGACCAGGAGCCCGATGCACAGTGGCTGCGGGTGCTGGTGGTCGAAGACGACCGCATCATTTGCCGCGTGCTGGAAACCTGGCTGCGCGACGAATGCCACTACACGGTGAAAACCGCAGGCGACGGTCGGGCGGCGCTGGCGCTGGCCGCCGAATTCAATCCGCATGTCATCCTGACCGACTGGCTGATGCCGGTCATGAACGGACTCGAGCTGTGCAGAACCCTGCGCGCGACGGAATGGGGCCAAAGCATCTATGTGCTGATGCTCACCAGTATGGTCTCCGAAAGTGAACTGGTGACCGCGTTCGAGAGCGGGGTCGACGACTACCTGACCAAGCCGGTCAATATGCGCGCCCTGAGCGCCCGGTTGACCGCGGCCTGGCGCTTCGTGCGGCTGCGCGAGGCCTGGGAGCGCGACCACGAACGTCTGACAAAAGCCGCGCAGGCGCTCGCGCTCACCAACCGCCAGTTGCAGCACGCCGCACTGAGCGACCCCTTGACCGACCTGTGCAATCGCCGCGCCGGCCACGAGGCCCTGACCCAGGCTTGGTCAACGGCGGCACGCTACCAGAGCCCGCTGTGCGTGATCAGCATCGACATCGACCACTTCAAGGCCGTGAATGACCATTGGGGCCATGCGGCCGGAGACCTGGTGCTGCAGGCCGTGAGCCAGGCGCTGCGCACGGCCGCGCGCCGCGAGGACACGGTGTGCCGCTGGGGCGGCGAAGAGTTTTTGCTGATCTGCCCCAACCTCAAGCCCAACGATGCGGCGCTGGCCGGCTTTCGGTTGCGCGACGCCATCCATCGCTTGCGCATTCCGGTCTCTGGCACCTCATTGCAGGTGACCATCAGCCTGGGCATCGCGGCCTGGCACGCCGGGCTGCCCAACCCCGACCATTTGATTGCAGAGGCCGACCAGTCCCTCTATGTGGCAAAAAATAGCGGCCGTAACCGGGTGGTGCTGGCCTGGGACCTATCGGCAGACCGGCAGCGTGCCGCTGCTGCCCCCTTGCAATGACCTCCCCGTCTGCGACCCCAGGCACGGCCCCCTCAGCCCCCAAAGCGCCAACGCCCAGCGTTGCGGCCCTGTCGCTGGTGGCGCTGGTACTCAGTTGTCTGCTGCTGACCCTGGGTTATTTTCTGGTGGCGGGCTACCAGCAGGCGGTGCGCTCGGCCGAAGTGGCCACCCAGAACCTGGTCGGGGTGATCGAATCGCGCGTGTCGGGCGATCTGGCGCGCGTCGAAGGCCTTCTGGAGTTCATCGCGCAGGATGTGCCGCCCCAACAATTGCTGCCAGGCGCGGCGGCCACCCACGGCGCCGCCATGTCGCGGCGCCTGGCGGCCCTGATAGGGCGCTTTGACGATCTGGCGGTTGCCAATGTATTTGATGCCAGCGGCGGGCTGCTTTACTCATCCAACCCTGCGGCGCCACAGTTCAGCATGGCCGACCGGCCCTTTTTCAAGGAATTGACCAGCGATCCAAAACGCCTTTGGTACTTCACCGACGCCACCGTGTCGCGCTCTTCGGGGCAGCTCGCGTTGATCCTCATTCGCAACATTCACGATTCTCAGGGCCGCCTAGTGGGCTTTGCCAGCGCCGTCATCAACCTCGATGCCTTTGCTGGGCTGTTTGCCAGTCTGGACGTCGGTCCCGGTGGAACTACCCTGTTGCACCGCGCCGACAACTTCAGACAAATCCTGCGTAACCCGAGCCTGCCGGCAGCCGAGCTCAATGCCGACCTGGCAGCGGACCATCCGGTGCGCCAGCGCATCATGGCGGGGGAACGTGCCGGTACGCTGGCGCTGCCTGCCGGCGCCGACGGCGCAGCGCGCATGGCCAGCTTCGTGGTGCTGCAGCATTTTCCTTTTTACCTGGAGGTGGCGGTGGCGCGGTCGCACTACCTTGCGGCATGGCTGGCGCAGGCCAGGGCGGTGCTGGTGGTCATTGTCTTGCTGATGCTCGCCGTTGGCATTGCCACCAAGCGTCTGCGGGAGTCAGAACGGCGTGCGCGCGAAGCAGCCGAAAAACTGGCCGAGAACGCGGCAAATTTTCATACCTTTTTTGACGGGGTGCGCGACTTTCTGTTTGTGCTCGATATGCAAGGCAACATTTTGTACGCCAATGCCCATGTGGTCGAACAACTAGGCTTTGGCGCCGCCGAGCTGCGGGGTCAATCGGTACTCATGGTGCACCCCGAAGACCGTCGGCAGGAAGCGCAGCAGATCGTGCACGAGATGTTGGCCGGGCGTCGCAATGCCTGCCCGGTCCCCTTGTGCAGCAAGGACGGGCAACTGATACCGGTGGAAACCAAGATTGTGCCGGGGCGTTGGAATGGACAGGACGCGCTGTTTGGTGTGTCACGCGACCTGACGGCGCTGCGGGCCTCGGAGGTCATGGCGCGGCGCGAAGCCGAGCAGGAATTGCGCCGCTCGAACCGCGAGCTCGAGCAGTTCAGTTACAGCATCTCGCACGATATGCGCCAGCCCCTGCGCATGATTTCCAGCTATCTGCAACTGCTGCAAATCAAGCTCGGCGACGCACTCGATAGCGAACACCGCGAGTACTTTGGCTTTGCCATTGACGGTGCCAAGCGGCTTGACACCATGCTGCTGGGCCTGCTGGAAATGTCGCGCGTGGGGCGTCTGGGCGAGCCCGCTGTACAGGTCGACACCCGAAGTGTGCTCGACCAGGCGCTGCAGTTCTTGCAGCCGCTGGTGGCCGAGGCCCGCGCCACTATCGAGATCGAGGGTGTATGGCCGCACTTGCTGGCCCGCCCCGACGAGCTGCTCAGGCTGATGCAAAATTTGATCGGCAATGCGCTCAAATTCCGCCTGACCGAGCGCCCACCGCGCGTACTGATCCGCAGTAGCGTCGACGAAGCGCTGTGGCGGCTGGACGTGCACGACAACGGGGTGGGCATTGCCCCCGACCAGACGCATCGGCTATTCCAGGTATTTCAGCGCTTGCAGAGTCGCGCCCGCTTTGAAGGCACCGGCATCGGGCTGGCACTGTGTCGAAAAATCGCCGAGCAGCATGGCGGGCGCATCTGGGTTGAATCGGCCGGTGAGGGCCAGGGCAGCCAATTTTCGGTGGAGATTGCCTTGCAAGGCGACGCAATAAACCGTCGGAGTACCCATGAAGCAGCCTGAGCCCCGACAGCTACTGCTGGTCGAAGACGAGCCCGGCGACGCCGGACTGATGCAGTTTGCGCTGAAAAAATCTTCCTTCCCGATCGCGTTGGTCCAGGTGCCTGACGGCCGCGCGGCACTGAATTTTCTGACGCGCCAGGGCGAGTACCGCGGCACCACGATCCGCCCCGACCTGATCCTGCTCGACCTCAAAATGCCGGGCCTCGGTGGCCTCGACACGCTGGAAGCGATCAAGCGGATCGACAGCCTGCGCGCCATCCCGGTCGTGGTCGTCACTACCTCGGGGCTCGAATCCGATGTGGCGCGGGCCTACCAGCTCGGTGCGGCGGGCTACATCAACAAACCTGCCGATCTGAACGCCTTTGTGGCCGCGGTGGGCGTGCTGTGCAGCTACTGGTGTGGTCTCGTGCGTTTGCCGGAACTGATCGAATGACGCCAAAGGCAGGGTCCCGCTGGAGTGTCAGCCGGCTGCTGCACCACCGGGCGACAGCCTGGGTGATCTTGCTCGCGTCTTTCGTGCTGACGGCGACGGCCTGGCACCTGTCGGACAGCTATGTGCGCCAGCGCGCCGCCGACCGCTTCGAGTTCCAGGTGACCGATGTCACCGAGCGCATCGCTGAACGTATGCTGGAGTATCAGACCGCACTGCGCGCCGGCCTCGGGCTGTTTGAAGCCTCGGACACGGTGACGCGCGAGGACTGGCATGCCTTCGTACGGGCGGTGCAGGTGGGCAAGTACTTTCCTGGCATCCAGGGCTTTGGCTTCAGCGAGTTGGTGCCACCGGCGCAGCGCGCGCAACACGAGGCACACATACGGGCGCAGGGTTTCCCGGATTACACGATCCGGCCGCCGGGCCAGCGCGCGCTCTACACAACCATCATTTACCTCGAACCGTTCAACGCGCGCAACCAGCGGGCCTTTGGCTTCGACATGTTTTCCGAGCCAACCCGGCGTACGGCCATGGAACGTGCGCGTGACACCGGTCAGGCGGCCTTGTCGGGGCGCGTCACGCTGGTGCAGGAGACCGATACCGATGTGCAGCATGGCGTCTTGATGTATGTGCCGGTGTACCGCCGGGGCGTGCCCCATGGCACGCCCGAACAGCGCCAAAATGCCCTGCAAGGCTTCGTCTATGCGCCCTTTCGGATGCGCGACCTGATGCAGGGCATTTTGGCTGCCGACCAGGGCGACATCGAGTTTGAGCTGTACGACGGCGACACTCAGGCGGCCGACAAGCTGCTGCACCAATCCCACAGCGGCGCCTTGTTTGCGAGCCGGGCCGGCTTGGTCCCCGAGTTCAGCGCCTTGCGAAAGATCGAGGTGGCAGGCCGCGACTGGACACTCTCTGTGGTGGCGCGCCCGGGCTTCTTGTCGCTGGCCGAGGAGAGCCAGCCACTGGTGGTGGCCGTCGGCGGCCTGCTGGTCGATGTGCTGCTGTTTGCCACCATCGGATCGATTGCGCGCCAGCAAAAGCGCGCCGAGGAACTGGCACAGGCCATGACGCTGGACCTGCGCCGTTCCAACGCCGATCTGGAGCAGTTTGCCTATGCGGCATCGCACGATATGCGCCAACCCTTGCGCATGGTGTCAAGCTACCTGCAATTGCTGGAAGCCGAACTGCAGCCGGTTTTGACCGACGAGATGCGGCACAACCTGCATTACGCGATTGACGGCGCACAGCGCATGGACCAGATGCTCAGCGCGCTGCTGGAGTATGCGCGGGTCGGGCGCGAAACCGACCATTTCGCCTGGCAGAGCAGCCACGCCCTGCTCGACGAGGCGCTGCGCTACTTGCAGCCCGAAATCAGCGCAGCACAGGCACAGATTCGCATCGAGGGCGATTGGCCCCAGCTATTCGCTCGGCGCGACGACCTGGTGCGCGTGCTGCAGAACCTGGTGGGCAATGCGCTGAAGTATCGGTTGCCCGAGCGCTGCCCCGACGTTGTGCTGCGCGCCCACAGCAGCGGCGAGGCGCACCACTTTTCGGTACAGGACAATGGCATAGGCCTGTTGCCGGGCCAGTCCGAGCGGCTGTTCAAGGTGTTTGAGCGTTTGCAGGCGCGCAGCCAATACCCGGGAACCGGTATCGGGCTGGCGCTCTGTCGCAAGATAGTCGAACTGCATGGCGGCCACATTGCGGTGGCGTCAGCCGGAGAGAACTTGGGCTGCACCTTCAGTTTCAGCCTGCCACGCCGCGACCCGACCCAGGACCCACCCCATGACCGAAGCTAAAGCACCCCTGCAAATACTGGTGGTAGAGGACGAGCCCGGCGATTTTGGCCTGTTGCGTGCCCTGTTGCGCGCAGCCACGCTTGCCGGCGGTGCGCAGCCCGACAACGTGGTCTGGAGCACCACGCTGGGTCAGGCCGTGGCCAGCGCCCAGAGCCACCCACCCGATGCCGTGCTGCTCGACCTGTCGTTGCCGGACTCGAGCGGGCTGGCCACCGTGCGCCGCATGCGTGCGGCTGCGCCGGCCTCGACC
>JAIPCE010000030.1 GCA_021738345.1 Rhodoferax sp.
AAAACCTTCGCCACTGCGCGCGACCCTCGGCAATCCGAAAAATTCACCCGTCCAAAGGAAGCAAACCCGGTCAAGACTAGTTGCCATCACCTGCTGCCCACGGGCATTGCCTACACCTTCATGGCGGCTGAGCGGGCTGGAAACCGGCATCAAGGCCGCGGTCATTGGATTGCCCCAGGCAATTCGGAAGCTATAGTTTCATGTTTTGTGGTGGGCTTGGGTCCATGGAAGTGAGAAGGGAACCTGGTGCATGGTCAGACAGATTAACAAAGACACGACGCTTTGCATGTCGCTTGCAGCGCGGCCGAGCAATTTTGGAACCCGCTTCCACAACTATTTGTACGAGGCCTTGAACCTTGACTACATCTACAAGGCCTTCACCACGCAGGACCTGGCCGCTGCCATAGGTGGGGTCAGAGCGCTGGGAGTTCGGGGCTGCGCAATTTCGATGCCTTTCAAAGAAGCAGTGATTCCGATGGTCCATACGCTTGACGCGTCGGCCAGCGCCATCGACTCGGTCAATACCATTGTCAATTCAGACGGTTGGCTAACCGCCTACAACACGGACTACATGGCCATTCGCCAATTGCTGGCTGCCCATCAGGTGGACAAAAATCTGGTTTTTGCACTGCGCGGCAGCGGCGGTATGGCCAAGGCAGTCGCTTGCGCACTCAGAGATGCAGGTTTCAGCGCAGGAACCCTGGTCGCAAGGAATGCCACCCGGGGCAAGCATCTGGCCGAGCTCTATGGTTTCGACTGGCAGCCCAGCATGGAGCAGGTGCAGGCCGACATGCTCATCAATGCCACACCCCTGGGTATGGCAGGTGGCGCGGAGGCGCAGATACTGGCATTCAGCGAGAAAGCGATCCGTGCAGCGCAGCTAATCTTTGACGTGGTCGCCTCACCGCCAGACACGCCCTTGATCCGAGTGGCCCAGGCTCAGGGCAAAAAAACCATCTCCGGCGCCGAAGTTTTTGCGATTCAGGCGGTGGAGCAGTTTGTGCTGTACACGGGTATTCGGCCAAGTGACGCCCTGTTTCAGCAGGCTGCAAATTTCGCCCGTGGATAAGGCTTGGGACTTAGGAGACCGCTGCAGCATGCGCTTGCGCGCGCTCGCGGGCAAAGTACAGATACCAATCCAGACAGCCAGGATTGGCCATGGCTTCCTTGTTGATGACCTTTTCTATTGGCTGACCCAGCAGCAGTTTCTTGATCGGCAGTTCCTGCTTTTTGCCCGACAAGGTGCGGGGCACCTCGGCCACCTGCAAAATCTCGTTGGGCAAAAAGCGGGGGCTCAAGGCGGTGCGAATGGCTTGCCTGAGTTTTTCGCGCAGCGTGTCGTCTAGTAGCAGGCCGTCGCGCAACACCACAAACAAGGGCATATAGCTCTCGCGCCCCAGGTATTCGAGGTCGACCACCAGGCTATCGAGCACTTCGGGCAAGGCCTCCACCGCCCGGTACAACTCGCTGGTGCCCATACGCAAACCGTGGCGATTGATCGTGGTGTCCGAGCGACCGTAAATGATGCAGCCGCCGTGCGTGTTCACCTTGAGCCAATCGCCGTGGCGCCAGACCCCGGGGTACATGTCGAAGTAGCTCGACAGATAACGCTGCTTGCCAGTGTCGCCCCACAGATAAAGCGGCATCGAGGGAATCGGCTGGGTACACACCAGTTCGCCGACCTCGTCTTGTACCGGCTCACCCTGTTCGTTCCAGGCGTACACCGCGCAGCCCAGCAGGCGGCACTGCATTTCTCCCGGCACCATAGGCAACTCGCGGTGGCCGCCAATGAAGGCGCCTGCAAAATCGGTACCACCCGAGATATTGCACCACCAGATATCGGGGTGGCCCAAGCGCACAAACTGGTCGGTGCCCCAGTTTTGCGCCTCCTCGCTCAACGGTGAGCCAGTGGTACCCAGGGCACGGATGCAAGAGAGCCCGGGAAGCGTCGACAGGTCCAGACCGGCCTTCATGCAGTTGGCATAAAAAGCCGCTCCCGCACCAAAAAAGGTGACTCCCAATTCGGCCGCAAAGCGCCACAAGGTAGTCCAGTCGGGCGCGCACTTCTGGCCCTGCGCGTCGACCGTGGCGCCGGCCGGGTTGCCATCAAAAATGCAGCAGGTGGTGCCATTGAGCAAGCCACTCATCTGCGCATTCCACATCACCCAACCTGTGGAGCTGTACCAGTGGTAGCGCTCGCCCAAAGAGTTTGGCGCGTAGCTGCAGCCCACGTCGTTGTGCAAAATCTTGAGCGCCAGCGCCACCAGTACCGTGCCGCCATGGCCGTGCACGATCGGCTTGGGCAGGCCAGTGGTACCACTCGAATACACAATCCAGAGTGGATGGTCAAAGGGCAGCCAGCGTGGCTCAAACGCCTTGGTCTGGGCGTCGTTGCGGGCGCAGACAAGCGCCAGATCGGCCTGAGACACCGCACGGGACGCCAGCGCCGGCACGGTGTGGGGCGCGCTCCCATGCACCAAAAGGTGGTCGACACTGGGCAGGGCCTGTAGCAGTTCCTGCAGCACTGACTGGCGGTCTTGCACCTTGCCACCGTAACGAATGGCGGTGCAGGCAATCAGCACCTTGGGGCCAATCTGGACAAACCGGTCGAGCACGGCCTGGGTACCCATATCGGGCGAGCAAATGCTCCACACGCCGCCAATGCTGACGGTAGCCAGAAATGCCACGATCGCCTCCGGAATATTGGGCAAATAGGCCGCCACGCGGTCGCCGGGCTGCACGCCCTGTTGCTGCAGGTGCAGCGCCAGGGCAGCGACCTGCTGGCGCAGCGCCGGCCAGCTCAGCGTTTGCGCTGCCCGCACACCCAGCGACGCCTCGTCGTGGCTGAGAATTGCCGCACAGCCGGCCGCGTGGGCCGCCTCCACATGGCGCAAAACCTGGTGCGCATAATTGGTTTGGGCGCCGGGAAACCACCGGGTGTGCGGCATGGTCGCATGGTCACATACCACCGTATGGAGGGTTGGTGAATGCAGATCAAAGTAGTCCCAGATGCTTTGCCAGAATGCATCGAGGTCGGTAATAGACCAGTTCCACAGCGCGCCATAGTCGACAAACTTCAGGCCATGCTGGCTGGCAAGCCACTCTTGGTAGAGCCGGATCTGAGGGATATATGCAGGAGTCATGGCCCTGAGAGTACCCGCAATTTCAGTTCCACGCACTTGGGGAGACCCCCAATTGAAATCTAGGCTATTGGTTAAGCGGGAGCGAACAAGGTGGCGTCCCCTGTTAGGGCTTGTCCATGAATAAGCTGTGCATTTGGCCGTCAGAGTTGGGATGCAATGCGAGGCGCAAAGCGTGCCGTGCAGCTCACTTGCACTCAGGGCGTCTCGCACTGCATCCCTCCAGCACCACCATATTTCTTTCCTCGATATCTTGGTACTCAACGCCCGCCTGCCCCTGCGGTTCGTGGCCAAGCGCGAGGTGTCGCGGTGGCCGGTGGTGGGATGGTTGTCCGCCCGTACCGGGACCGTCTTTCTGGAGCGCGGGAGTGCGCGTGCGGCTCGCTCCAGCCTGTAGGGCCTGCGCCTGGCGCTTGCTGCGGGGCAACGGGTGGCGGTATTTCCGGAAGGCACGACGACGCTGGGTTACCTGGTGCAGACTTTCTATCCGGCCCTCATGCAAAGTGCAATCGACACCCGTCAGCCGGTCATCTGCATTGCGCTGAGCTACCTTGACGCAGCTGGCAATCCAAGTACGGCTGCGGCCTATGTCGGGGAAGATACCCTGGCTGGATGCCTGTGGCGCATTGTGCGCAGCCGCGGCTTGCGCGCGGTGGTGTGCCATGCCGCCACTGTCGAAACCGCAGAGTCAGACCGGCGCCAGGTGTGCTCCCAGGCCTACAACGCGATTGCCTGGGCTGTAACGGGCGCTGCGCCCGAACTAGATCGGGCCTGAACGGAGTGCGCTGTTGAAGTAAGCACGCCTGGCCGGCGTTCGGGCGTCGAGGCACTTGGGGCGCCGGGCGAAAAGATCGGGATAACAAAACTCATACGATTCGATTGCTTCCAGCTCGGCCTGCAACCTCGTCACATCGGTGTCATCGTTGCCATAGCGCGCTGCCAATTTGGTCACGACGTGCCGAATACGCTCACTCTTGGTAATACCCATTTGGATTTCCTCAAACTCTCAGACCATTTTTACCTGGGTTTGTGTCAGTAATGTGTCAATGCGTGTTTGTCATCAAACGGAAGGGGGCAACTCCCGGCCACTCCGATTGACCTCCGCTTACACCCTATACGTTCCAGGCACGTAGCGCCCTAAGCATCGATCGCTTCTTGACTTGGTGGTTGCCCATGCGGCGCAAGATGTCGTCAAGAGTGCGAATGGCATCGGTGATGTAGGGGCCCTTGTTGAGCATGACACACTCGGCACGCACGCCCAGGCCTGCGTCAGATATTTCGGCCCGCGAGGGCACTCCTGTCTTGGCCAGCGTTTCAAGCACCTGTGTGGCCCAGATGACGGGCATGTGTGCGGCTTCGGCGCACCACAGTATCTCTTCCTGAACTTCGGCCAGGCGCTCATAGCCACACTCAACCGCCAGGTCGCCGCGTGCGATCATGACGCCGGCACAGCCACCGGACATTGCCGCCAGCATGAGTTCGGGCAGATTCTCGAACCCCTTGAGGGTCTCGATCTTCAGGATCACACCCATATCTGCACGGTTCAATTGGTTCAGATGGTCACGCAATGCGTACACGTCCTGCGCGCGCTGCACAAACGAGAGCCCTACAAGATCTGCCACCTGTGCCACGGCGGCCAGGTCATGCAGGTCTTTTTCAGTCAGTGCCGGCAAGTCGAGTTCGCTGTCCGGGAAATTGATGCCTTTGTCACCCATCAGCTTCTCGCCGCCTTCGCGAGCCTGCGTGATCTCGACTTCCAGGCCGTCCCCGCTCACCTGACGTATGACAGCGCCAATCTTCCCGTCGTCAAACCACATGCGCTCGCCCACCCGGACCTGTTCTATCACCTGCGGCAAGGTGCAGGCAATATGGGCAGGTTCAATGACGACACTAGGCGCATCTTCATCGATCAGGGCCGCCTGACCCAGTCCGTCACGGGTCACCTGAAGCAGATCGCCCCGGTGAAGGTGCAGCGTGCCAGGCAGGCTCTCGATGTGCCCCGCCAGCACCGAGCGCCATTTCTTGCCCTCCGCGCCGTGGATGGTCAGGCAGGTTTGAGGCGTGAAGTAAGCCGTCTGCAAGCCCTGCGCGATGGCCCCGCGCGCGTCGCACTGGACCACCAGCAGATGGCGTTTGGCCCCGCGCGCATCAGAGAAATCAATTTGGGTGCCAATTTGCAGGTGCCCCAGCCATTTGTCCGCCACACCAATGCAGGCATCGACATCGGGCAATGCGTAGGTCGAGGCGATGGGTCGCAGGCCCAGACGGTAAGGCTTGTAGGGACGTCCGTAGACGTCACGGCGCGGCTGCATGCGTAAAACGGCAGGGCGTGGCGCGATTTCTCCGGTGCGGATCTTTGGCCCACCCAGATCCATGAGGATTTTGACTGCGCGTTGCCGCGCTTTTGCCGCATGCCGCACATGCAGCGCCATGGCGGTCCAGGCAGATGCGTCGTCATGTGCGCAGTTGATGCGCGCAATGTCCATGCCGGCCTCCACCAGCTCGCGCACCACGCTGTAGTCCGCTGCCGCCGAGGACGGCAATGTGACCATGATCCGCACCGGACGACCCTGCGGGTAGGTACCCAACAGGTCGATTGCATGGCCATCCAGCAAACGGCGACTGCTGACACTACCAGCGGGCTCCTCGGCCGATTTGTCCAGCCACTGCTGGCCGGTAAGACTGTGCAGGTTGCCCAGAACCTTGTCTAGGTTGGCCATTACATGGGACTCGGACCGCCCCAGGGACGACAGCCCAAGCCAGGCCAGCTGCTCTTGCAAGGGCCGAAGATCATGCATCCGCAAGGCCAGGTAATGAATGAGATTTCTTGCGCTCTCGCGGTAGCGCGGCGATACGCGGCCGAGCTCGGACTGCATGGCCGCTTCACGCTCGTGCAGCGACTTGCGCAGCAATTGGAGTTGCTCTATGAGTGACAGGCACACCTGCTCGCGCGGCGGCATGGTTGCCGTCCCCGCGAAGGACGCTCGCCTGGCTGAAGATTTGGTCATAACCATGTTCGGATTTTTTCACATAAAGATGACAGTATGGTGTCAAGTCATTGCCGTCTCGTTAGGGGTCGAGCAATAATAAGTTGGACAAAGATGGGCGTACTGGAGGGATGCAATGCGAGGCGCAAAGCGCGCCGTGCAGCTAGGCTGCACAAGCGGTTTGCAACGACGCAGTGCGCCCGCCAGAACGTCCAGACTGTTCAAATTATTGTTGCTCGAATCCTTAGCTTTGCGGCCACACTGACATACCCGTTGGGTCAGCTTGGGGTCATGCCCCAAGAGGCGACGCACAATACAGCCACATCAGACACCCAAACAGGTGAATCACCATGCCATCCATACCCGACTGGATACCCGTCATCAGCGTGGGCAATGCCAAGCTCGATGAGCAACACATTACCTTGCTTGAATTGGGGCGCCAACTGGTGCGCTTGCTGGATGCGCATCCCTGCGACAGCAAGCCGGTGCGCGACCTCCTGCAAGACATCATCAATCAGTCTGCACAACACAACGCGCTTGAGGAGTCGATCCTCAAGCGCAACGCTTGCCCCACCCTGCGTGAGCACCAAGCCATTCACCAAGTGTCATTGAGCAAGTTGCAGGCGCTGCTGCAAGACATTGGCGCTGGAAAGGGCGACGCACGCGCGCTGTCGCAGGTCATCGTCGACTGGATGTCGCACCACATTTTTGAACACGACTTGCCGAGCAAGGCCTACATGAAAGACCCGCTGGAGGCCAATGACTCCTAGGTGGTCCAGCAACAATCAATTGATGGGTAAACGCCCTTTTGGGGCGCTGCTGCCGAATCAGGTGCCGACTTTGCCGCCGTCGTTCCTGGTGATCACGAGGGTGGCGGAGCGGGGACGTTTGCCGGCACCGTAACCAGCGCTCGACGGCCACAGGCTCTTGTACTTGCTAGGGTCTGCAATATCGGCCTGCGCTGTGGTTTCTCCGGGGTGCTGGATATTGACAAAAATAGCCTTGCCGTCCGGTGTTTCGCACAGTCCGGTGATCTCGCACGCGACCGGGCCAACCAGAAAGCGCTTGAGTAGCGCACCTGGAGCCTTGCCCACAAAAGTATCTACCGCCAGCGCGCTGCCATCGGCCCGGGTGTAGCCCAGCGTCTTTTTGGCGCCGTCTCCCTGGGTACCTGGCAAGGCGGCCAGCATCATGCAATTGGTCATGTCGGTGTAGGCACCATCGTCGGTCTGGATCCACATGACCCCGGTGCTGGGGCTAAATACCAGGCCATCCGGACTGGAGAAGTCGTTGTCGCTGGTCAGATTGGAGAGGTTGACCTTGCTTGGGTCCGCATCGGATTGCGCGCCAAAGGCGTAGACGTCCCAGGTGAAGCTGGTGGCAGCCGAGCCCGGCGTGCCTTCCTTCATGCGCAAAATGTGGCCGTTGGGGTTGCCGCTCTGGGCGCTTGTGCCCTTCATGTCGGTGTAGGCACGGGGATTGGGGCCGTCCACTGCTGCCTGGCTGCTCGACGACGCTTCCACGCGGCGATTGCTGTTGTTGGTCAGTGTGAAGTAGATTTCGCCATTGGCGGGGTTCACACCGCACCATTCAGGTCGGTCCATTTTGGTTGCACCTACCGCATCCGCTGCCAGCCGCGCGTTGACACACACATCGGCCTGGTCGGCAAAGGGGTAGCTTGCATACCCTGCAATCGCCGTGTTGGTAATCGAAAGTTCCACCCATTGGCCGCTACCGTCGGCGGCAAACTTTGCCACATACAGCTTGCCGCTGTCGAGGTACTTGTCACCCGTCGCCATGCGGCTGACCGGGTCGGCGTCGGCCGCCTCCCAATTGGCTGTGGACACGAACTTGTAGATGTACTCGCCGCGCGAGTCATCGCCCATGTAGACGGCCAGTGGCTTGCCCGCAACCGGTACGCTAAAGGCCGCGCTCTCATGGGCGTAACGTCCCAGTGCGGTCCGTTTTTTGGCGGTGCGGGTCTTGTCATAGGCATCGATTTCGACCACATAGCCCATGCCATTGAGCTCATTGCGGTAGTCGTCGCTGCCGTCGGTGCTGGTACCTAGTTTGCTGTTGTTCCAGCGGGCGTATTGGTCGGCAGTGCCACCGGTTTCCCAGCCGTGGCGGCTAGCGGCGCCCTGGCTGCGGCCGTAGCGGTTGAGCGAGGTCACGCTCTTATCATTGCCGCGCGCCGCGTTGTCGCTTGCGATGCGGAAGAAGTAGCCGGCCCAGTTTTCTTCGCCCGTCAGGAAACTGCCCCATGGTGTTTTCCCGGTGCCGCAGTTGTTGAGGGTGCCACGCATGCGCGTGCCGTTGGTCGAGTACTTGGTGACCAACAAGGCATTGCCGCGCGCCGGCCCCGACATTTCCATGTCGCTCAGTGGCGTGAAGCGGGTGTTGAACGCCGAGGCCTGCACCGTCGCCCACTTGTCTGCCGTCTTTTTGACTTCCACGACCGATACGCCGTGAATGGCCACTTCCTTGTCCACTTCGGCAGCCGGTCGCGGCAACGCGCTGGTACCACCGTTGGCATGCAGGAAGAAAGAGCTCAGCTTCTCGTCTGTGGTGGCTTCATGGTTGATTGCCAGCAGGCCACGCTCGGTGGCACTGGTCGAGGGTTTGCCGTTGGCATCTAGGCCAAACCACTCCATGCCGTCATGGTGGTCGCCAGCGCGGTTAGCAAAGTCGGTGTCGGTGCCGTCGTTCTTGTAGGCGGGTGTGCCGGCAGTCAATGGGTCGCCAAGGGCATAGAGCACGCTGGCGGTATAGCCTGCGGGCACCACCACGGTGTCGGCGAGGCTCTTGGCCACGGCGGTAAAGCCCAGCAAGGCGGCAGCGGGCACGGGTGCTGCCGTAGGTGCGGCTGTGGGCGCTACCGTAGGTGCAGCGGCGACTGCATCGTCGCTACCACCACACGCCGAGACCGCCATACCGCCGAGCACCGCGGTGCCCACCGTGCCCACGCTACCCCGCAGCAGGCCGCGGCGGCTCAGACGCGCACTCAGTACCGAGTCAAAGCTTGGGTTGGCACTGGTGTTGGAGTTTTCGTCGTTAAAGTCTATGCGCTTGTTCATTGGCTTGTCCTTAAAGGGTCAGGGAGTGAAAACCCCGACCTTACCCAGCCAACATTTCAAATTGATGAAAACTGCACGAAGAACTTATGTGTCTTCACCACACAGACCGCCGAACTCTTGCACCTGGTAGACAGACTCACGATAGCGGAAATGTGCTGTCCAACTCAAGAAAATGAGTCTTTTCGGCAATGCCCTGAGCATCTACCCCGGCTAGCCAGACTTGCCTTTTTTTGCCTGCCGCCCCTCGAAATGTTTGAGTGCCACATAGGTCAAGGCCCCCACCAGCACGGCGCCAATGAGAAAACTGCCGTAGGCCAGGGGCCAGGGTATGCCCTGCGTCATCATGGAGAACTCCGACATGCCGCCCACGCCAGCAAGGATGTTGATGGGCATAAAGACGACGCCAAAAACCGTCAGTTGATTGACGCGTTTGTTCTGGTTGATGTTGATGAAACCGATGGTCGCATCCATCAGGAAGTTGATCTTGTCAAACAGAAACGAGGTGTGACTGTTAAGGGACTCGATGTTTTGCAGAATTTGTCGGGCATCGTCGAGTTGCCCAGGTGAGAGTATCTTGCAGCGTATCAAAAAATGGATCGCGCGCTGGGTGTCAAGAATATTGCTGCGAATGCGGCCGTTCAGATCTTCTTCTTCGGCGATGTCCCCCAAAATGGCGGCCGCTTCCCGATCGCTGATGGCCTCGCTCAAGACCTGGCGCCCGACTTTGCCAAGTGTGGAGTAAATGTCTTCCAGGGAATCGGCGGAATACTCAACGTCGGCTCCGTACAGGTCCAGCAATAGGTCATTGCAATCCGCCACATAACCAGGTTGGGTTCCGGCACGGCGGCGCTGCAATCGAAACACCGGTAATTCTTCATTGCGCAGCGAGAACAAAATGCCGTTGTGGACGATAAATACAACCGGCACGCTACGCGATTTGCCTTCCCGGTCCAGAAGAAAGTTGGAGTGCAGATAAATGTCGGCCGACTCCTCGACATGGAATCGGTTGCTGACCTCCAGGTCGGTGAAGTCACCGGGGTCTGGCAGCTCCAGGCCAAAGTGCGTCCCCACATAGGTGCGCTCGGACCGGGTGGCGTTGATCAGGTCGATCCAGACCGGTTTTATGCCTTCAAGGTTTTTTCGGCTATCGATCGCAATTTGCTGCAATTTGCCAGCCCGCAACTCGAATGCATTAATTTGGGTGGCATCGAAGGTCGGCTCCCGGCTGCCAACCAGTTGTTCACGACAGGCATCAGACACCTCCCAAAGCACTTCATTTTGGCGGGACTCGGGAACCTGTTGCCAAAACAGTGCCGCGTCTTCGGTCGCTAGCGCCTCCAGAATTCCGCCGAGTTCCTGCGTTGGCATCTGTGCAATGAAGTTTTGCAGTTCTACCGAGTGCTGTCGGTGCACCAGGGTTTCGATCACGTCCTGTCGCGGCATGGTCTGACCGCGGACCATGTCCTCAACCCGTCTTTGCTTCCTGAGAAGCTCGGCCACTTTGTCGCGCGACCCTGCGGCCAAGCCTTCAAAGTTCGGCATCAATCGCGATGGGCAAGTGTCGGTCAAGCATGGCGCGATGTTCCCACGGAAATGTGTCAGTTGCGTGACAAGCACGATGTGAGCTCGACAAGCATCCACGGCGCATACAGGGTCTGGGCACTCCCCTGGCGAATTGGCTACACTGAAACGGTTTCAAAGGCTTGCATCATGAAATTTGGACTTGTAGCCCACCGTCTGCATCGTTTGGGAGCGGACTGCGCCCTATTGCGATGGGCAAGGCGGTGTGAGTCAGACATGTTCGCCCTGGGCCTGCAATTACATGCCACCGGCGGTGCACACGATGCGCTGGTGGTCAACGGCCTGTTACCTGGTCACCTTGTCTCGATCGGGCATGGCCGCGATGGTGGATTGATGCGCCTGGTGTCACGCGCTGCCGGTGGTTTGACACCACAAGACGCAATTGGCGGTGTGTTTTTCTTCATCGATCCCGTCAATCCAACGTCTACCTACCCTGAGACTCTTGCGCTCAAGCGCCAGTGTGTCATTCATGGGAAACCGTTTGTCGCCACCCTGGCGGGCGCGATTGAATGGGTGGGTGTCGAGATGGCTATGGCAGGCCGCGCATCAACTTCAACACACGAAAACGACACATTGCCATCCCAAGTCGTCGCGCTGATTGCCCACGACGCGCGCAAGGCCGAGATGTTGGAGTTTGCTGCCGAGTACTTTGATTTGCTGACGCACTTTGGCGGCCGCGTTGCCACGGGCACCACAGGCAGCAAGCTCAATGCCCTGGCTTGGTCCAGGGGCTGGCCTGCGTCTCAGCCGTGGGTCACCTGCTACCAAAGTGGCCCGCTCGGAGGGGATGCCCAAATTGCGGAGCTGGTGCTCGATCGGCGGTGCCAGAAGGTCATCTTCTTTGAAGATCCGCACGTGGCGCGCCAACATGAAGCAGACATTCAACTGCTCGATCGTGCGGTCTACAGCGCGGGTGAGGTCACGACCTGCTTCAACACACCGGCCATGACCCGGCGCTGGGCTCAGGCAATGTCTATTTTGCGTTGACTAGGACTAGCCTATGCGCAGCTCAACCTGAGCAACCTCACCGACCATGACCGCGGTTGCACAGTCGGAGTTGCAGCTGCGGTTACAAGCCAAGTTCTCGCGACCAACAAGTACTGCGGTGCATGTATATATCTTGGTGCGTTGACAACGATTGACCCGTAGCTTCGCTTCGCGCGCTGAGTTTGTCCCTTTTTGCAGGGAAGACCGGCGGCATTACCTTGGGTCATGGGCTGGATGCTGAAACAAGCCCAGGTCTCATTGCAAGGCTAGACACCCACACGCATTTGAGCAACATCGTCAATGTGAGCACCCGAGACCACAAGACAACAAGACAACAACTGTTTCAAGCGTTTGAAAGAGAGACAAGGTGTCAGAATTTTTCACAGATGAGTCACATAAAGCCATTAGTATCCTGTGTTCACGGACTTCAAAGAGCGTAGCTGCCTCAAGTTCATCGGTGTAATGGATCTGCGTACTGATGCCCTTGGGACTGTCTCCAGACGCGATTCATTTGATTTACTGTTGAAATACCTGTGTCAGCAATACCAAGTGATTTTTGGCAAAACCACCAGGATAGGCGAGCTCTCAATGCCAAAAACGTTCTTTCTTGTGCTGGCAGTGCAGCTCATTTCTACGGTAGCTGACAACGCATTCTTGATTGTGACAATTGCCCGAACCGTAGAATTGAAAGGTTCCGAATGGCTAATTCCTGTCTTGAAGATAGGCTTTACCTTGTTCTACGTAATTCTCGCGCCCCTTGTCGGCCCCGTCGCCGATTTGATGCGCAAAGGGCACGTCATGGTGATTGCCAACCTGTTGAAGGTATCCGCAATCTTAGTGCTGATTTCTGGCGCACATCCACTTATCGCAATTGCTGTGGCCGGATTGGGAGCAACCTTGTATGCACCAGCTAAATATGGATTGATTACGGAGCTGTTGCCGCCGCGTGACTTGGTCGTCGCCAATGGGCTGTTCGAAGGCGTCACGGTCACAGCGGTGATTTTTGGAACCGTATTGGGAGGTCTGCTCATTAGTTCCGCAATGATGAATGCTGTGCTTTTGGAATCGATGGCCGATTGTGGACTATCGCATTCACAGTTCATTGCTGGCATGCTCATCTTGCTGATTCTCAATGCAGCAGCTTTGACGCTGAGTTTTCAAGTGTCAGACAGCGGCGCGCGCTATGTGAGTCATTCTTTTCACCCAATACAGTTAATTCAGCGCTTTCGTCGGGAAAACATGGCTCTTTGGAGCGATCGTGAAGGCGGGCTTTCAATGTCCGTTACCTCATTGCTGTGGGGTGTTGGCGCAACTTTGCAGTTAATTGTGCTGCGGTGGGCAAACGAATCGTTGGGTCTCCCACTTGCACAGGCTGCCTACCTGCAGGGTGTCACGGCTTTGGGAGTCGTTGCTGGAGCGTTTGCCGCAAGCCATACAATCCCTCTGATGCACGCCACTCGCACGTTGCCGTTGGGCATAGTGATTGGGTGTTTGATACCATTATTATTGCTGGTAGAAACGGTCTTTGTAGCATCGATCCTCCTGGTGCTCGTCGGCGCGTTGGCGGGGTTTTTCGTGGTTCCGATGAACGCATTGTTGCAGCATCGCGGCCACACCTTGCTTACCGCCGGGCGATCGATAGCCGTACAGGGATTCAACGAAAACGCGGCAATGCTCCTCATGCTTGGCATTTATGCGGTCGCTATCGCGCTGAATGTGCCCTTGTCAACTTTACTCATAGGATTCGGTGCCGTTGTGACATGCACCATGTTGGCTATATATCTGATTTGGACCAAATCGTCACGGGTCCCTTGTCGCAACACCATGACTGAAAACAAGATGCAGTAGGGATTTGGTGATTGCCGCATCAAGCGCGTCAATCACATGGCAATGTGTAAGTCCATGGCATGCCGAACACGAGCGCAAAATTCCTCTGGGGTTCTCGAAATCAGATCCTCTGGCACTTCGAACTTCTCTGTCAGGCGTGCGAAGTCTTCAAATCCATACGACACCATGAAGGAATGCATGCCCGCCGCCATGGCGGCAGTGAAATCTTTGTGCTCATCGCCACACGCGAATGAACGTGCCGGATTGATGTCGAAGCGCCTTCTGATGGATTTAAACGCCGATGTCTTCTCCTGACCCAACGCCACCTGCTCCAAAAAGTCCAATGTATCGACATCGATATCGTGTCGCGCTAACAACTTGCGAATTGTCAGTGCAGGTTCATTGGTAATATTGCGAGTGACTATTCCGACCCGAATTTCGGGTGCGGCAATAAGAGCTCGGATGAGATTAGCTATACCTGGATAAAGCCTTGCATTGTCGCGATACACATCCGTCAGCGTAGCGAGAATCGCGTTGCGACTCTGTTTGCCCAACTGCCTTTTAAGATTCAAGGGGAACTCCTTGATTCCGCCCAAATATTTGAAAAGATTGTGTCTTTTCTGGAATCTATCCAAATCGCCGAGATCCATTCCATGGGTAGAAAATGCTTGGTTGATGGCATTGAAAGCGTCTATGATTGTGCCATCGGCGTCAAAGATGATTAGTCGCTCGCTGTTGCTGTACATGTGACTCAGTCTCGTTTCTTTTGAACCCAACAATGGGTCCGATTGTGACATCTATCAAAGACTTCCGTTCGAGGAGTTCAGTGCTGGGCTTGCCATCGTTGGATAAATCGTGTGGTCAGTGTCCACTTTCAACCTAACAGAAAACGATGACTCTAGGCAATTCCAGCTGCGTTCACCTAGACACCAGGAATGGCAGCGTTGTACAGAAGATTCTTGTACGATTCCGGGTTCGCGACTTTCCCGAGTTTTTGTAGTTAAGGACTCGTGCGACGTATGCTTACTTGTTCGCATCAGCGAAGTGCTCGCGCCGTTGCCCAGAAGTCTTGACTCCGAACAGATGGATACCAGCGCACAAACTGGGTGCGCCAAGTCTCTAAAGGCTGAGGTAGTGGTTCGCGAGGGTCTTCGCTCAGCGAGTACGCCATGCCCTCTATAAACCAAGTGGGCGTAAAGAGAAGGGCGTGCAAGCTCCCGATTTTCTCCATCTGAAGGTGATGGATAAGTTCGTGTCTCGCGAAGTGCGGTTGCCACCCTCTCGGACCTATGACAATTCCGAAAGTACCCACGTGGTAAGCAGCATTGCTTGCAAAACCAAAGGTCTTTGCACACTCATTAGACGAGCAAAAAACGTATCGTGGAACTTCCATCAGCTTTCCGATCCGAGATTCTACGAAGCTAACCGACTCGTCCCTTAGTGCAAGGACTTGGTCGAGTTTGGTCAAGTCGTCGATACAGATGTTTCCTACCGTGCATTGGACCCCGGCAAGTTGAGGGGCGAGAACGCGTATCGGCTTGAAGGCACCCCAGATTACAACAGGTAGGGCTGACAAGGTAGCGAGTACGAAAGTAAGAAGTGGGAATCGCATAGTGTGGTTCCTTGGTGCCTTGCGCAGCGAGCATCACTGAATTTGCGGACTATGGGTCTTGTGGACAACGTAACATGTACCAAATGCGCTGACCATCACGAGAAAAGTCCGATGGTTCCGGTCACTTCGCGGCCAGAGAAACAGAAAGCTGGCTACGAGCAAGGCAGGGCTAAAACCCCAAAGTGACTCCTCCAACACATGTCCAATGTTGGAAGTTGTCAATACAGCATACCAGGAGCAGATTTCGGCTAACACAATCATCGGAACAATCCAACTGGAGACCTTGGCAGCGAAGGTGTTGCCATAGTCCATACGGTAAATGTGGTCGCCGGGGAGCACCAGCACATATGCCGGTGCAGCATGACGAATTTCCCGCAAATTCTGGAACACCGCGTCTGCGCTGCCCTGATACCACTGCCCCTCATGAACTTGCTGCTGGGCAGGCATGATCTCGATGAACTCCCCCAAGCGTCCATCCAGAAAGCTCCAGCCCAACTGAAGATGGCGTATCAGGCTCTGGGCGCGGTACTGGGTCGCCACGCCCACACGCCGCACACCCGAGTTCACGCAATTCGACAGCGCGAAATCAATGATGCGAAACTTGCCGCCAAAGGCTACCGCGGGTTTGGAGCGCCAGTCCGTCAGCTCATGCAAACTACCGCAACGCTCGCCCTCCAGAATCATGGCAAAGGTATTGCGCGTGAGTTGGCTGACAAAACGGGGTTCGCGCGTGCCAGTTGGCCGAGCACCGCGCGCTGGGTCGATGGACATGGGTATTGATTCGTCAGGTTTTGAACGGCTGGCATCCGGAAGCGCTTTTGATGCCCCAGCGTTAAACCAGCCTAGCACTTTTACGCCCGGTATGTGACCAGAGTGTGACGCGCTAACGGCATGGGGATGCCTCTGTTGCCGTCAATGACTGGGCGCTGCGCTCTGTCATAGCGATGCAACCGCAAACTGCTAGACTATTTTTGGCGTCCGATGCTCACCTCCCAACAATGTCCCAATCTCATCCTGGCAAGCCCTCGTCAATTTATCCGGTCTGGTGGTCGCCTTTGTTGGTGGCTGTCCTGATCGTTGCCATGTGGGTCCTCATGTTCGAGAGGGAAAAGAAGGATGACACGGCCGTGGTCAACCAGGCGCTGGTTAACCACCACAATGTTGCAGACGCGGTTGCCGTGCATACAGCGCACTTGCTCGACCGATTTCGGTTTTACAGCCGCAAGCTCATCCATGGTGGGGCAGATCCGGCCAACCAGATTCTGATACGCAGTATGGTGGCCCAGGACATGGTATTTTTGCGGCTGATGCTGTTCGATTCCAAAGGTCGCTTACTCGTGACCACCGGTGGACAGCCTGAGAAATGGCAATCTGACGAAGCACTTTCCTTTGCAGCTCGCCTTCATGACGGGAGCAAGGACGAGATTTACGCGGGAACCCACCCGCCAGCCGGCCACAGGAACGTTTGGATTCAGCCCATTTTCTTCCGCCCGCAAAACGGTTTGGGCAGCACTGGCAGTTTTGTCATGGGGCTGGTCGATCTCGGGCACTTCCCACGCTTTTTCGAAGACATCCTGCTCGGAAAGACGGGTGAAATCGTCATGGTCAAGACAGATGGGAACGAGATATTTCGCATGCAAGAGGGGCGACTCGACTTTGTCGATTCCATTGCGGGTACGGTGCGCCTACGCAGAGCGTTTGCAGAAGTTTCAGGCACCGTCACCGAGCGTGTGCACAACGCCTACGATCGCATTTATGCCTTTCGCCGCGTAACTGACAGTCCGTTTGCCATATTGGTCAGCCGCACGCAATACGATGTTCTGCTCAACAACAAGGCAACGCATCGGGGCTATCTGGCTTCGACCATCGCAATGACACTCGCGATGCTGCTCTTTACCTTGCTCGGGTGGCTGTCTGACCGCCGCAAGCACAAGCTGATGCTTAACCTGAAACACTCCGAAGAGGAAAACTCCCGGTTGATCGAACAGCTCCAGCGAGAGAAGCAAGCGGTCTTTCACCAGGCCACCCACGACAAGCTGACGGGCTTGGCGAACCGCATGTTGCTGAGGGAAATCGGCGGTCGCTACCTGATGCGTGCGCGGCGCATTCGTGGCCGATTTGGTGTCATGTTCATCGATCTGGACCATTTCAAACCGATCAACGACATGCATGGTCACAAGGCAGGTGACGTTTTACTAGTCCAGGTTGCCGAGCGATTGCAGCAGTGTGTCAGGCAGGCTGATCTTGTTTCGCGCTTCGGTGGCGACGAGTTTGTCGTCCTTGTTTCCGACATTCATGGCAGCCACGACATGGAAGACATCGCCATCAAGATTATCGAGACGCTGAGCCAGCCGTTTACCGGCATCGTCGCAACCGAGCTTTTTGTGACTCCCAGCATCGGCATTGCCCTGTTTCCGGAAGATTCCAACGAAATCGATGAACTGGTGAAACAAGCCGATGCGGCGATGTACCTGGCCAAGGCAAGAGGGCGTGCCACCTTCGCATTTGCCGATTCGGCTCTGAATCGGCGCAACGATCTGAAAAGTCAGATTCAGGCATCTTTGCCTGGTGCCCTCAAGAACCACGATATCTACTTCCACTACCAGCCCAAGGTGTCCTTGCTTGATTTCAGCGTCACCGGGCTGGAGGCGCTGGCACGCTGGAACCACCCGCAACTTGGGCAGATTGCTCCTACCGACTTTGTTGCCGTGGCGGAGGACAGCAGTCTGATTGTCGAACTTGGCGAATACGTCATCGACGCGGTCTGTGCGCAAATGGCGCGTTGGCAGCAAGCCGGCCTGACCCTCGTGCCCGTTGCGGTGAATATATCGCCACGCCATCTCCGTTCCACCAGGCTCTACGACCATATCAAGTCTTCACTTGCACAGTACGGGGTTTCACCCCAGTGTATAGAAATAGAGATTACCGAAACCGGGCTGATTGGTGCCGAAGACGGTTCCATGCAGCTGGTGCGGGATCTCGGAGCGCTGGGCATCCGACTTGCCATTGACGATTTTGGTACCGGCTACGCGGGTCTGAGCCATTTGCGCGAACTACCGGTGAGCCATCTGAAAATCGATCAATCTTTCATCAAGGACATTCGCAATGATGTCAACGACTCCAAGATTGTCACCAGCATGATTTCGCTAGCGCACAACCTGGGCATGCTGGTCATCGCCGAAGGAGTCGAGACACGGGAGCAGGTGGCCCATCTGCGGGTGAATGGCTGCGATCAGGCGCAGGGCTATTTTTTCTCCCAACCACTGCCCCACGACGAGATTCCAGGTTTGCTGATGCGGCCCACCCTGACCGACCAAGACAACCTATGGAGTGCCGAACCATGACCTTCCTGATGCCATATCGGAACAAAATGGCTGCCCGGCATGCGGCCGCCGGACTTCTGTGCCTCTTGATGTTCGGCGGCTCCGCTCGTGCCACGGCCAAGTGCGAATCGCCAGACGAGTTGCGTTTTTCCGTGATACCCGCTGGCGATGTCGAAAAACGCATCATGCTCTACCAACCGCTGTTCGACCGTCTGCAAGCCCTGACAGGACGGCGACTGCGCGTGGTGCGGTCGAGTTCGTACGCTGCCGTCGCAGAGGGCCTGATCAGCGGCCGGATCGACATTGCCTCCATCGGTCCAGCGGGCTATATCGAGGCGAAGAATGGCGACCCTCAGGTTACCGCCTTTGCCACCTTCGAAAAGCGTGCGGGTGTCTACCAGACACAAGGACCCTTTTATCACTCGCACCTAATTGTGTTGGCCGCCGGCCGCTATGGAAGTTTCGGGGAACTGCGCAATGCGCGCCTGTCGCTGCCCGATCCTGGCAGTACCTCTGGCTCGCTGTTGCCGAGGGATGAGTTGGCTCCTCGTTTGGGTATGGCGTTCGAGAGTTTTTTCGGCGCGGTGTCGTACGCTGGCAGCCATGTCAAATCCATCGATGCCCTCTTGCGGGGCGATGTCGATGCCGCCTTTGTGGCCTCAACCCAACTGGAGGAGGCGCTTCGATCCGGCAAATTTGCAGCGCGCCCCATCAAGTCGCTCTGGCACTCTGCACCCATACCCTACGACCCCATGGTCTGGCGTGGCCAGTTGTGCGAACCGATCAAGAAGCAAATTCGCGCTGCGTATTTTGATGATCCGGCAGCTCTGCGGAGTTTGCTTGACGGGATTGAGTCGAGCGGGTTCGTGCCAATCGACGATCGCCATTACGCTGGGATTCGGAAAATTGTGGAAAGAGCACCATAGACCAAAGGCGCACCCTCAAAAAGTCGATTTGCCTCAGTGAAACCCGCATCCATTTTGGTGCCATGCTCTGCCGGAGGTTTGCGATGAACGACCATTCCAAATTCGGCCACCAAGACCTTACGCAGACGTGGCTTGACCGCCAGTTAGCCATTCCTGTAGTTGTGCGCCAAACAGCGGGCGGCTGCCAAAGTAGCCTTGCATCACATCGCAGCCCAGCTGGCTCAGGGTGTTGCGCTCGGCAGCTGTCTCAATGCCTTCAGCCGTCACCATCAGCCCCATACCGTGGCCCATTTCTATCATGGTTTTGGTCAACTGCAGGCTGCCCGGTTTGCTGTCGATATCTGTCACAAAGCTTCGGTCAATCTTGAGCTCACTCACCGGGAGCTGCTGCAAGTAGGCCAGCGACGAGTATCCGGTGCCAAAGTCGTCAATCGAGAGCTCGACACCCGCGTCGCGCAAGCGGTGCAAAACCGCGATGCTCGATTGCGCATCCTGCATCAGGCCACTCTCAACGATCTCTAACCTCAGCTTCCCGGGGACGATGCCAAAGTGCTGCATGCGCGCTTTCACGCGCTGGCAAAAGTTGCTGTCTTGCAGGTCCCGGGTGCTGACGTTGACGCTGATGCTCAAGTGGGGGTGGGTGCGGGTCCAGCCTTGCAAAGTGGCCAGGGCCTGCTCCAGCATCCAGTCCGTGACCAAGGTGATGGCACCAGTCTTCTCGGCAAACGGGACAAACTCGGCGGGAGAAACAAAGCCACGGGTAGGATGTTGCCAGCGCACCAGCGCCTCCAAACCCACTGCCATCCCGGTTTGTAGCGAGAACTTGGGCTGCAACCACATCTGCAGTTGCGACTCGGCGACCGCGATCCGCAGGTCCGACAAGAGCCCCAGGTGCGACAGCCGTGCTGCTTCGAGCGCCGGGTTGTACCAGTTGAAGCCTTTTGCCGCCTGTTTCGCCGAATCCAAGGCCACCTCGGCGTTGCGCAGCAAGGTGATGGCGGGTGTCGCGTCACCGGGCAGCACATCAGCCAAACCAAAGACCAAAGTCAAATCAACGCTGTGGCCGCTACATTGGACAGGGTGGACCATTGCATCAACCACGTGTTGGCGCAACTGCTCGGTCACAGCACGGTCGCTGGAACCCAGAACAATGGCAAACTTGCCACCCGAGATATGCGACAGCAGCGCAGGTGTGCTACCGGGTATTGGCAGTCCGGGCGATTGGGCTGCGAAGCCGGACATCACCACCGCCTGCGCACGCATGGCCACCTCTTTGATCAGGGTATCTCCGGTGCCAAAGCCCAGTGTTTCATTGATCGCTTTGAGGCGTGCCAAGTCAAACAACAGCAAACTGAGGCCAGTAGACGCAATTCCGTTCGGGTCGGATACCGTTGCGGCCCCGGTCTTGAGCAAATAGGTGCGATTGGGTAAGTCCGTGAGGGGATCACGAAACGCCAATCGCTCAATTTCCAGTTCGCGAGCAGCAATGGCACGGGTCATGGTGTTGAGTGCATGTCCGACCCGATCAACCTCTTCTGTACGTGTTGTTAGCAGGTGACCGTGGTAGTCGCCTGCTGCAATGCGTTGTGCAGCGGCTTCCAGCTCGGCCAGTGGCACCACCACGCTTTTGGTGGTGCGCCAGGCCAATCCGACCGCCATCGCGATAACCAGCAGCGAAAACCCTCCCGCAGTGATTGCGATGCGAGCAATCAATTGCTGCGACTCCTTCAACTGGTTCTCAATGCGCTGTCGTTCCCGATTCAGCAGGGCGTTGGATTCGACCAGCATCGCCTTGATTGCGGGGTTGACCTGTTGGTTGAGTAGTATGGCCGCCGCAGCGGGCTCTTCGGCTTCAACTTGATCGACGGTGGCAAGGAACGCTTCACCATAAATGGCGCGGGCGGTCTCCAGTCGTTTCAAGGTTTCCTCCTGCGCGGGGTCATGCAGTTCCTCCTTGAGCGACTCCATGATTCCATCGATGCGGCGGTTACGTTCGTCCACATCGGCATATTCGAGCACACGGTTGTCTCGGGGCGCGTTCATTAGGCGCACCAAAGCGCCCCCAGCGCCTTCGGTCTGCAAGGACAAGGCCTGTACGCGCAGCAAGCGCTGCATATCGACGGTGGCAAACTTTTCGGTCGCATCGGCGACCAAACCCAGCGGCATGGCCGCACTCCACAAGGCAAGCAGCATCAATGCCACCAAGGAGCCAAACCCCAGGCCGAGCCGATGCGCGATACGACGCGGCCAAAGCCGAGCCCGCCACTGGCCCGAGAATGTGTTGTGAATGATCGACTGCATCGACACTTTTGAGGTACTTCCCTTGAGTTTATCGCCCGATGTCCGGCCAGCGCCTGACCAGCCAGCTATCGAGAGCCCAGCGGCCGTTACCAAACAGTACGAGCGCCGCCAACAGAACCCCCCAGGTGATGTGCTGTTGCAGGGCGGCGGGGGCAATGTCTGCCAAGGACACCACGGCCACTCCATTGACGACCGACAGCCCTAGCGCACCCACGCGCCCACCCAGACCAAGCACCAACAGAACTGGCAGGACCAGTTCGCCACCCGTGCCCAGCACCGCGGCAAGCTCCGTCGGAAGCCAGGGAACCTTGTACTCGTCTTGAAAAAGTGCCAGGGTGGTGTCCCAGTCGCGCAGTTTGGTCAAGCCCGACTTAAAGAATGCCTCGGCAACATAGGCCCGCGCGGCCAGTGCTGCCACCGGTTGCAACGCATCCAGGGCGGTATGCAGGCCATGAAACAAGCCCAGAATGCGATTCAGCCAACGGAGCAGTGCTGCCTTGGAAGCAGCCGCCGGAGATATAGTGTGCATGGAGTGCAATCGGGAAGGATGGTCAAAAATCAGGCGCTTGTGGGCGCGGTACGGCTCACGCCGAGCAGCAAGCCGCTTTGCACCGCCAGCGGAAGCCATTCGTCGACAAGCAACGCAGGTGCCTGATGGAGTGCTGTGCCAAAAGTGTTGCCGGCCAGCAGCGCGCAGACCAGATCGGCCTCGCCAGGTTGCGCCAGGCGTACCTGCGCACGCAGATGAGCCCGCCAAACCAGCGCGTCCTCAGCCACGCCAGAGCGTAGCAACTGGCCTGCTTGTTCCAGCGTCGGACCACCCAACCGGTGGGCATTGACGATGCTCACCACCGGCCAGCCACTGCGTAACACCGCGCAACCCGGCGATAGCACCAAGTCAAGCTCCGTCGGATCGTGCTCACTCAGCAGCGCAAAACTCCCGGCATCCACGTCGCCATCGGCAGCACTGGCAAGTCGGTGTAGCGCCCATTCGACCAACGCTACATCGGCCAGGTAGGGCGCGTCTGTGAGCGAGTCGTGGGTCTGGAGAAATTCTGCCAGCGATCCACCCCATTGCGACACATCGCCGCGCGTCGGCGGTTTGGCGTGCCATAGCGCAACGGCAAGTGCGTCAAAACTGGGCTCCCCGAGCATCTGCGCTATCACCGGATAGGCAGCCCGCAAAGCGCTGCGCGCCAGTGCGTGGCCGTTGGCCTGGTAGACCTGCAGACCGCGTAACCACGCCATGTCTGCAACTTTGCCCAAGCGCTGCGCCGCCGCACCATTGGGGCGATCAAACAAAAACGCCAGCAGGGCCTGTTGCTGTTGCGCAAGCGTCGTCATATCGCTTTTCCCAGCAGGTTTGCAGCTGCACTCTCGGTTGCGGCGCCAGTGGCACGGACAGACCGGCTCGCCAAGGCAATGGTTCGGGCACGGTCCGCCTCACTGATCAACACGTCCAGCGCGGGGATGTCCAAATCCCACTCGACCAAGGTCGGTACATCCCCAAAACGCGCAATCGCATGTTGGTAGAGCTGCCAGACCGCACTGCAGACCCGGCTGCCGTGGTCATCGACCACCATTTCAGCCCACGCATCTTCGGAAGGCGGGGTTGCCACACGGCAATGCCCGGCCAGATGGATCTCGGCCACGTGGGCAGGTTTGATCTGGTCCAACCAATCCTGACAATGTCGAATGGGGTCGCCGGGTACCCCCTGAATGCTGGAATTGAGGGCGTTGACATAAATGTTGTTCACATCGATCAACAGCGTGCAACCCGTGCGTGCCGCCAAGGTATTTAGAAATTTGGTCTCGTGAACCCAGGTTTCTGCTGGCTGGGGCAACCAGCGCAGATAGCTGGAGATGTTTTCCACCATCAAACAGCGCTTTAAACGGTCCTGGACTTGTTGCACATTGGCGCACAACACACCCAGCGCCTCTGTGCTGAAAGCCAGGGGCAACAGGTCGGCCGCGTGGACCACCGAGCCCAAACCTTGCCCCGACCAGCGACCCCTGGCAAAGCTGGCGTGGTCGCTGACCCGAACCGGGTCGATGCGCTCCACCAATTGCGCCAGTTGCTCCAGATGCCAGAGATCAAGACCGGCGGCAGAGCCAAGCGACAAGCCGACACCATGCAGACTCATGGCGTAATCCCTGCGTCCCCGCTCCAGCACCGCGAGAGCCGCACCCCCTTGCGCAAAAAAATTCTCGGAGTGCACCTCCAGAAAGTTCAGCTCCGGCATGCGCTCTAGCAGTTCAGCGTAATGCGGGTGACGCCAGCCAATGCCGACCGGAGCACCCGCTAGCTCTGCAGCCATTGCATCAATTTTGCCAGGCAATGGCATGCTGAACAAACCCTTAGCTCTTCTTGGCCATCGCCTTGGCCTCCTCCATGGTCAGGCCCTTCATTTGCTTGCAAGTGCCCGCCGGTACATACTTCCATTCGCCCTTATCCATGTCGACCTTGGACTGGCCGGCACATGAATGCACGCCTGAGATGCTGGCGCAGTCGTTTTGCCCCGCCTTGGCAATTCCGAAGCATTTCTCTTTTTCAGCCGCAGCAGCCGGGCCTGCGACCAAGGCTAGCGACACGAGGGAGGCGGCAGCAGAGGCGATGAGAGCACGTTGATTCATGGGAATACTCCAAACAAAATTTAGGAAAGTGAACGGTGATTCAACCAGTCACCGTGCTGCCACTGGTGCAGCCTCGGTAAAGGTTAACGATTAGTCTGGGTTGCAGTCTGTTTCTTACAGTCTTTTGTCGTTGCTTTGTATTTTTCTGGTCAGGCGGCCAGGCGAAACCGGCGTACCAGTTGCGCCAAACGTTCCGCGTGTTCGCGCTGACTGCTTGCTGCGGCTGCAGACTGCTCGACCAACGCTGCATTTTGCTGCGTCATCTGGTCAAGTTGCAGCACCGAGGCATTGACGTGCTGGATGCCAGTACTCTGCTCGGCAGTCGCTAAGCTAATCTCGCCAATGATTTGTGCCACTTGCTGCGCCGATACGACGATGTCGGACATCGTTTGACCCGCATCGCTTGCCTGACCGGAGCCAGTCTGGACGCGTTCAACGCTGGTAGTGATCAGTGTCTTGATTTCCCGTGCTGCCTTGGCAGACCGTCCGGCCAGACTGCGCACCTCGGTGGCAACCACTGCAAATCCGCGACCCTGCTCGCCCGCGCGCGCCGCCTCCACTGCAGCATTCAGCGCGAGAATATTGGTTTGAAATGCGATCTCGTCAATCACTCCAATGATGGCGGCAATGCGACGTGAGCTGGTGTTAATACCGTCCATCGTGTGCACCACCAGCGCCACCACAGACCCGCCCTGTGCAGCCACCTCGGCCGATGAGTTGGCCAATTGATTGGCTCGGCTGGCAGCGGCAGCGGTCTGAGAGACGGTGGCTGTCAGTTGCTCCAAGGCTGAGGCTGCGGCTTGCAGGTTGCTTGCTGCTTGTTCGGTGCGCTGGCTCAGATCGTTGTTGCCGGCTGAGATCTCGGCACTGGTGCCTTGCAGCGACTCTGCCGACTGGCTCACCTGGTAGATGATCTGGTGGAGCTGAGCGCTCATGCTTCCAAGTGACCGCAAAAGATCCCCCAGCTCGTCATTGCGATCACTGTTCACCTGCAAACTGAGATTTCCCTGGGCGACCTGGCCGGCCACTTCGTTGGCATATTGCAGCGTTCGCACGATATTTTTTTGCGTGCGCCAACTAAACCAGACCGACGCGAGGACGATGGACAGTCCAAGGAGACCCAATACCAGCACAATGGTTCGGGCCTGTAGCTGGAATGCCGCTACAGACGCTTCCGACAGTTCGTCCACGTGCTGAACCAGGCTTCGGGTCGCGCTTGCCAAGGCAGCAAAGGTGACATCGGCCTCGCGCATCACAGCGAAACCCGCACCGGCACCGGTTTCGGCAGACGATCTGCCAATTGCCAAATCGATCTGGGCTGCGTATTGGTCGGCTAGCTTGGTTATGTCACTGACCGACTGTGCAGACACGGTGTCACGTTCAGCAAGACTGGATGCACCCTGTACCACGCGTTGAAAGCCCGCCAATTGTTGCGCCATATCTGCGCGCAGCTGCTTAAGTTGGTTGGAGTCCATCGCCCCAATGAGCCCCAGATTGCGGTAAACGCCGGTATGAAGTTGGGCGATCTGTTCCTGCGCATTGCTCAGCGTGCGGTAGTCGTCACTTTGTGACAGGACGGTTTTTTCGACCTGCTTGGCTTGCAGATGGACTAGCAGCACCGTGAGTTGGCCCACCGAAAAAACCACCAACGCCGTCAGCAAGGGGGCTGCCAGAAGTTTCGTTCCAAGTTTCACTGTGTTCCTTTGTGCGGATCTATGCCGCTTTCAGGTATGGGAATTGCTGCTACATGCCCTGAATGATTTCAGGGCATGCTTTTATGCATTGGTCGACGCAACGATCACTTTCTTACAATGTGTGTTTCAAGACCGCGCAAACCAGATGCTCATCATGTCGGACTTCAACCAGCAAATTGCTGAGCTGCGTAGCGATCTGCTGAAGTTCGCACAACTGCAATTGCGCAATGCCGCATGGGCCGAGGACGCGGTTTCCGAGACCGTGCTTGCGGCGCTCAGTAAACCACTAGCCTTTGACCATCGCTCGCAACTCAAAACCTGGCTGGTTGGCATTCTCAAACACAAAATCATCGACCTGCTTCGCCAGCACCGCCGCGAAGTGAGCGTCAGCAGCCTTTCCAACGAAGACGATGAGGCGGACCCGCTGGACCTGATCAGCTACCAAACCGATGGGCATTTCACCGAGGCACCCGCTGACTGGGGCAACCCAGAGCAGGACCTCAGTAGCCGCCAGTTCATGGCGATCATGGATGCCTGTGCCGAGAAGTTGCCCACCGTGCAAGGCCGCTTATTTTTGATGCGCGAATGGCTGGAGCTCTCTGTTGAGGAAATCTGTAAGGATTTGAATCTGACCCCGACCAACCTGTATGTTCAACTGCACCGCGCCCGTTTGCGTTTGCGCGCCTGCCTGGAGCTCCACTGGTTTGCTAGGACCTCTCAGCCATGATGCCGCTCCACCGTACCTGTAAGCAGGTCACCGCGCTTGTCATAGCGCGCGAGGACCGCGCTTTGCCCTTGCCCGATCGCATTGCATTGCGCATCCACATGAAGCTGTGCGATACCTGCCCAGTTTTTGAGCGCCAGATACTCACCATGCGCAATGCCATGCGACAGTGGCGCGCGTACCAAGCCTCTGACGCGGAAGAATAGTTGAGAACGTAACCCTATCGAGTGCCTGTCTCAACTTGACGTCAGGAGCGTGGCGGTGGCTCTCC
Source organism: Rhodoferax sp. (assembly GCA_021738345.1). Taxonomy (GTDB): domain Bacteria; phylum Pseudomonadota; class Gammaproteobacteria; order Burkholderiales; family Burkholderiaceae_C; genus Allorhodoferax. The sequence continues at coordinate 27,085 of JAIPCE010000030.1, forward strand.
GCTAAAACCTACTTCACGCTGTAGCTGGCAATGGCCTTTGGAAACTTGAAGGTGTACAAACGCGTCGGACGCTCCAATGCTGTGCCGGGCGCTACCCGTACTGCAGCAGCCGGACAAACTTTGGTTCCGTTGTTCACGAGTTTGCCGTTTTCCGTCAGGCAGGCAGTCACGTCGCCGCTCACGGCCACGCCCTGGGCATCAAACAGGGCGGGTGTGACGCCGAAGTCGTTGTCGTTAATCAGCGCAATCGTGTCGCCATTCACCACCGTAAGGCCCTCGGCTTTTTCGGCCAGCCAGCCCGCATCGTTGAGTTGCAGCAACAGAGTGCGCTTGAGCGGCACCACCTTGGTCCAGTCGGCACCCTTGACCGACTTGGCAGTGGCGCTGCTGGCTTCGAGCTCGGCGCCCAGGGCATTGATGTCGGTCGCATCCGCAGGAATTTCCACCAGCATGATTTTATTAACCAGAGCGCCAGCGGCGTTCACGCCCTGCTCGATAGCCAGAAACTTGCCGGGCGCGACATAGGCAATATCACCCATCTTGGCCTGCCCGGTGTCGGACTTGGACCAATCGGTCTTGCTCAACGGAAAGGCGTAGGTCTTGGTCGCACCAGTAGCCGGGTTCAGTATCAGCCAGCGCAGAAACAGCGCGGTCTTGCTGACCGACACCGTCGTGCCGTCGTCCGCAGTGACTTTGGCATCCAACGGGCTTTGCACCAAACCGTGCAGTTCGCCCGCAGCATCCATGGCCAGGCCTTCCATGCCGCGGTTGGCGCGGCGCGAGTTCAACACCGCTGGCAACACCGGCTTGCTGGCGGTGCTGCCAGCGATGGCCGGTGCAAAGCGCTCCTCAATCTTGCCGGTGGCGGCGTCCACCTTGATGATGAATGGGCCGTACTCGTCGGAGATGTAAAGCTTGTTATTGGTCTTGTCAAACACAATGCCTTCGGGGTCCAGGCCCATGGGGTCGCTGGTCAATGCCACAAGCGCTTCGTTCAGGGCCACTTCGGCCGACGAGCCTGGCGTGCCCACCGGCAGCGGCAGGCCAGTGAGCTTGCCGCCTTTCTCGTTAAGCAGGGGCGTGATGCCGGTCACAGTGGCCACGCCATTGGCCAGACGCAGCACACCAAACGTGGGCGCAAAGCCCGGTGCCGGGAACACTTTGGTGCCGTAGGTTCCGCCACCGACCATGATGTTGGGGCCGTCGGCATTGGAACCGCGATCGGTCAGCACGTAAAAGTCGATGCTGCCATCGCTGTTGATTGACTTGAGCGCCATCGCCGAGCCCACGGCCAGAGGGAATCCCTTGGGGAAGGCGGCTTTCAACTCGGCACTGCTTCCCTCGTACGGGACATTCATGCTGGTGGGCACGTTGACGCGGTGCTTGCTGACCACCACGTCGCCACCGCTGATGGCTTCTTTCGCGGTCGTGACGCTGCGCCCCAAGGCGGCCAGGCTGCTCTCAAAACTCTCGCGTGCCAGACCGCGTGCCACGGGCGTAGTGCCCAGCGCGGTTTTCAACGCAGCTTCAAACTTGGTGCCATCGGTCTCGTCGGGCCTGACCGTGTCGTTGAGTTTGGCCGCCAGGGCCGTGTCAATCACGATGCCGTTGTCCACTTCCTTGTCGCTGTCTAGCGATTGCAACAGTTGCAAACGGTTGAGCACGCGTGCATCGCTCACTGTGGCACCCACCACCAGATCCAACGGTGTCAGCAAATCGCTCGCAGCAGCCGCGCCCAGCATAAGCGCACCCACCTTGAAAGTCACGTTGTCGGCAGACGCGCCACTCACGTAGCTGAATGCTCCGTTGGCGTCGGTGACACCATTCTTACCAGCAGATGTGCTGTAAGAGAGCCCGGCAACCGGTCCATCTACAAAGCGTCCTTGCGAAGTGGATTCAGAGCCACCGCACGCCGTTACCAGCAGACCTGACAGCACAGAGTTGACAGCAACCGCGATTGCCCGCTTCTTCATCTTCATTTTCAGTCCTCATCTAAAAGCGCAGATTACGCCTTCGACATGTGACAAGCTGATGAAAGACACTTACCAACGACACCATGAAGGGACACCTGCCTGCGGTCTCGTGGGTATCAGAGTGATGTGGCACGGATGTGACCACTTAACCATCGGTTGGGTGTCGTCAAAGTGTCATTCGGACTCCGTACATTCGCGCCGAGTTCACTCTGAATTGCCAACCCACTTTCCGGACGATTGCGATACTGACTGTGCACCCAGCGCTCGCCTCCATTCCTGTCAACTCCCCCTGCCCGGCGCACGCCCATGCAGCGTTGCGCTACCGTAGCACGGACTACGCGCGTCACGTCTGGGGCGTGGGGTTTGTCACGGTGTTGCACCTGGGTGCTTTCTGGTTGTTGCTGAGCGGTACCGCACAAGAGGGCCTGAAGCTGCTCAAAAAGCCGATGCAGGCCGTGGTCATTCAGGAAGTCATTATTCCGCCGCTACCGCCGCTGGCTGCGCCCCCCAAGGCCCGGGTGCCTGCACAGGTGCCAACGCAGGCAGCACCCATGGAGAGGCCACTGCCCTTTGTACCCCAGGCTGAGGTGGTCACGCAGCCTGCGGCTGCCGCACCCATCGCTGCAACGCCGATGCCCCCTCCCGCGCCCTTGTCCGTCGCACCCCCACCTGCCCCTGCTGCACCGGTGGAAAACACCCAGTCGCAGATCCAGTCGCTGG
>JAIPCE010000031.1 GCA_021738345.1 Rhodoferax sp.
GGCAGCGACGGTGTCTTCGAGCTGCTGCAGGTAGGCCAGGGCGTTCTGTCCGGTGACCGCCTCGATACGCCGAATACCGGCCGCAACTCCACTCTCGCCGACGATTTTGAACAGGCCAATGTCGCCCGTGCGCTGCACATGGGTTCCGCCGCACAACTCGCGGCTGGAGCCAATGTCGAGCACCCGCACCGATTCACCGTATTTTTCACCGAACAGCATCATGGCACCGGTTTTTTGGGCGGAATCGATGTCCATTACCTGCGCGCGGGTGGCCGCATTGGCCATGATTTCAGCATTCACCCGAACCTCGATTTCATGCATCTGACGCTCCGTCACGGGTGCGTTGTGGGCAAAGTCAAAGCGGGTGCGCTCGGCATTGACTTGGCTGCCTTTCTGCTGCACATGCTCACCCAATACCTCGCGCAAAGCCTTGTGCATGAGGTGGGTAACCGAGTGGTTGCGCATGGTCGAGGACCGAATCGGCGCATTCACGTGGGCGGTGACCAGATCACCGACCTGGATACTCCCAGTGCTGACTGTTCCATGGTGCCCAAAGACGTCGGCCTTGATCTTTTGGGTGTCATCCACCATGAACAAGGCATGGTCGCAAAAAATGGCACCTTCGTCGCCAACCTGTCCACCGCTCTCGGCGTAAAACGGGGTCGAGTCGAGCACCACCACGCCGGAATGCCCCTGCGCCAGGGTGTCGACCGGAGTGCCGCCTTCGTACAGCGCCACGATATTGGTGGCGTAGGTCAGATGGTCATAACCGACAAATTTGTTCGAGTGGGCTGAATACTCAAGGGCTCGGTCCTGCTTGAACTTGCCGGCCGCACGCCCCTGTGCCTTTTGCCGGTCCATCGCGGCATGGAAACCGGCCTCGTCGACCTCGACGCCACTTTCCCGGCACACATCGGCCGACAAATCCAGAGGGAAACCATAGGTGTCGTGCAATTTGAACGCTATATCGCCTGGCAATACCTTGGCACCGTCAACCAGCGTGGCATCGAGAATCTCCATACCATGCGCCAGGGTTTCGAAGAACCGCTCTTCTTCGACCTTCAGAATATCAGCAATGCGCTGCTGTTGCGCCGCCAGGTTGGGATAGGCATCGCCCATTACCGCAACCAGGTCGGCAACCAGCTTATGGAAAAACGGGGTCTTCTGACCCAGCTTGTAGCCATGTCGAATGGCACGTCGAATGATGCGCCTCTGCACATAGCCTCTACCCTCGTTGCCGGGAATGACGCCATCGCTGACCAAAAAGGCGGTCGCGCGAATATGGTCGGCAATGACATTGAGGCTCTTGTTTTTCAAGTCAGAACAACCCGTTTCACGCGCTGCCGCTTTGATCAGCACGTCGAAAAGATCGATTTCATAGTTGCTATGCACATGCTGCAAAATGGCCGCCAGACGCTCCAGACCCATACCGGTGTCGACACACGGCGCCGGCAAGGGCTTGACCGAACCATCGGGTTGCATGTCAAACTGCATGAACACGTTATTCCAAATCTCGATGTAGCGATCACCGTCCTGTTCCGGGCTACCGGGAGGTCCGCCGGCGATCTCGGGCCCGTGGTCATAGAAGATTTCAGAACATGGACCGCAGGGTCCGGTGTCGGCCATCATCCAGAAGTTGTCCGATGCATACTTTGCGCCTTTGTTATCGCCAATGCGCACCACGCGCTCGGGCGGCAGACCGATGTCCTGGGTCCAGATGGCGTAAGCTTCGTCATCATCGATGTAGACCGTGGCCCAGAGCTTTTCGGCCGGCAATTGGTACACCTCGGTCAACAACTCCCAAGCCCACATCAGCGACTCGCGCTTGAAATAGTCCCCAAAGCTCCAGTTGCCCAGCATCTCAAAAAACGTGTGATGGCGTGCGGTGTAGCCCACGTTTTCAAGGTCATTGTGCTTTCCGCCCGCACGCAAGCACGCCTGCACCGAAGCGGCGCGCACATAGGGGCGTGTGTCGGTACCCAAAAAAACGTCCTTGAACTGCACCATACCCGAGTTGGTGAACATCAGGGTCGGGTCATTGCCGGGCACCAACGAACTGCTGGCAACCACCGTATGGCCTTTGGAGGCAAAGAAGTCGAGAAAGGTCTTGCGAATGTCGGCAACAGTGACGGCAGATTTACTCATGGTGGTGGGCTCGGATAATTTAGCAGGTGCAAATGCACTGGGTTTGCCGTAAGGCAACCCGCGATTTTAAGTGCTAGCTTGACGAAAGTCGCGCACGGAGCGGATCGTAAGTCGAAAAGCGGCTAATCTAGGGGTCTGTACTTTTTAAGTGGCTGCTTGAATTGCGTGCTGCCCCCTCATCTTGTTGACCCTTACCATGAACACGAACCCATCTCCCCTTACCCTGCTCAAAGACCCCAGCCTGTTGAAGACCGACTCCCTCATCAATGGCCAATGGTTGGCCGGTCACACGCGGTTCGACGTGCTGGACCCCGCCACTGGCCAGAAGTTGGCCGATGTCGCCAATATGGGGCCAGAGCAAGCCCACGCCGCAATTGCCGCTGCCAACGCAGCCTGGCCCGCCTGGCGCGCCAAAACCGGCAAAGAACGGAGCATTTTGATGCGCAAATGGTTTGACCTGCTCATGGACCACCAGGAAGACCTGGGGCGTATGATGACCGCCGAACAAGGAAAACCCTTTGCCGAAGCCAAGGGCGAAGTCGCCTACGGCGCTAGCTTCGTCGAGTGGTTTGCCGAAGAAGCCAAACGTGTCAACGGCGAAACCCTGCCCCAGTTTGACAATAACCGCCGCCTGATGGTGCTCAAGCAACCCATAGGCGTGTGCGCAGCGATCACCCCCTGGAACTTTCCCTTGGCGATGATCACCCGAAAAGTGGCACCCGCCCTGGCTGCCGGTTGCCCGGTCATCATCAAGCCGGCCGAATTGACCCCCTTGACGGCGCTGGCTGCAGCTGAACTCGCCATGCGTGCTGGCATTCCCGCAGGAGTGCTCAACGTCCTGAGTGCCGATGCGGACAACTCCATCGCAATCGGCAAAGTATTGTGCGCGAGTGACACGGTGCGGCACATCAGCTTCACTGGCAGCACCGAAGTCGGCCGCATTCTGATGGCCCAAAGTGCATCGACTGTCAAGAAACTGTCGCTCGAATTAGGCGGCAACGCGCCGTTTATCGTTTTTGACGATGCAGACATCGACAGTGCGGTGGAGGGCGCGTTCGCAAGCAAATATCGCAATGCCGGCCAAACCTGCGTTTGCTCCAACCGCCTGTACGTTCAGGAGGCTGTTTATGACCGTTTTGTGGAAAAATTCGCCGCCAAAGTGCGAACCGCCAAAGTCGGCAACGGGTTTGATGCCGATGTCAACCAGGGCCCCCTGATCGAAGAAGCCGCCCTGGTCAAAGTGGAACGTCATGTCGAAGATGCGCGTGCCAAAGGGGGCCGTGTGCTGGTGGGTGGCAAACGCCTGTCTGGCCAGTTTTTCGAGCCCACGGTGGTCGCAGACGCGACCGCCGACATGCTTTGCGCCAAGGAGGAAACCTTTGGGCCCTTTGCGCCGATCTTCAAGTTCCTGACCGAGGCCGAGGCAATTGCAGCGGCAAATAACACCGAGTTTGGCCTCGCGAGCTATTTCTACAGCCGCGACATCGGCCGCATCTACCGTGTGGCCGAGGCGCTCGAATACGGCATGGTCGGGATCAATGTCGGTATCCTTGCGACCGAGCATGTTCCCTTTGGGGGCGTAAAGCAATCTGGCTTGGGGCGCGAAGGCTCCCACTTTGGCATGGACGATTACCTCGAGATCAAGTACCTCTGCATCGGGGACATTCTGAAGTAATCGCCGCTAGAATGCAGTCTGTGCGGGTGTAGTTCAATGGTAGAACGCCAGCTTCCCAAGCTTGATACGTGAGTTCGATTCTCATCACCCGCTCCATAGTTTCGTAAGTGCATGATTTACTTACACTTTTTTGAGTAGATCGCTCCGTTCTGCAAGTCCACTACGAAAGTGTGGACCAATGTGTCTGGATCACAGTACCTCTACCGTCGCAGCAGCGGCATCTACTTTGTTCGGCTTTGCGTGCCAACCCGTTTTAAGTTCGCGGTCGGCAAAGGTGAAATCCATCGAACTACGGGTTGTCGAGATTGCGCTGGTCGGTGAGGGCCATGTCCCGTTGTCAGTAGCCGCAGCAGAATTAGATACAAGTCCAAATGAGTTGCATAAGAGACTTTTATGGCGCTTTTTGCGCGACGCTGGAAGCCCAGCCCAAGGCATCTAGCTCAGTGACTTTGACGTGATGATCGCAGCCCATGCCCAGCCACGGGATGTATCGACTGGTCAGTCGTGACAAGGCATTTGCGCAAGTGCCTGAACAACGCTTCAGGCCGGAAATTTGGTAGACCACACTTTGCGCACCGGACAACCACCGCCTTTTACAATCAGCCCATGGCCAAACATTTTGATATCTGTATTCGGGGTTCGGGCATCGTGGCGCATACGCTGGCGCTGCACTTGGCGAGCAAACAACTGAAAGTTGCGCTCACGGCACCCGGCATCGCATCTGGCACCGATGCGGCGGAAGCCAGCCCGACACCCGACGTGCGCGCCTATGCACTTAACCTGTTATCGCGCAAGTTGCTGGAGGCCGTGCGGTGTTGGCCTGCCGAAACCCACGCCACACCGGTGCTTTCCATGCGAGTGCAATCTGTGGGCGGTGGGGAGGTGGTTTTTTCAGCAGCCGAGCAGGGCACACCAGCACTGAACTGGATTGTGGACGTCCCCACGCTCGAAGCCAAATTGAGCGAGGCTGTGCGCTTCCAGCCCTTGATCGAGCTGTTCGACAGTCCGCAAAAAGCGACCTTGACCGTCGTGTGCGAAGGCCGCGCAAGCAGTACCCGCGAGGAGTTTGGCATCGACTGGGATGTCACCCCTTATGACCAATGGGCACTGGCAACCCGGGTGGAGTGCGCGCAAGCCCATGCGCAGGTGGCGCGCCAGTGGTTCGATCAAGGTGAAATATTGGCATTTTTGCCATTGGAAGGCCCACAGGGCAAAACCTGCGCCGTCGTTTGGTCGGTGAGCCCGGAGCGGGCCAGACAATTGCAAGCGGCCACAGAAGAAGATTTTTGCGATGGCATTGAAGCGGCCTCGCACAACAGCCTCGGTAGCGTCAAGCTGACCAGCACACGCCACGTCTGGCCGCTGCAGCAAGCGCTGGCGCGTCGCTGGATTGGAGCCAGTGCCGACGGTAATAGCGCCTGGGCACTGGCGGGCGATTCGGCCCACAACATGCATCCGTTGGCGGGTCAGGGTCTTAATATGGGCCTGGCAGATGTCGACGAACTGGTGCGTGTTTTGAGTGGACGCGCGCCTTGGCGCTCGTTGAGCGATCAACGTATGTTGCGCCAGTACGAACGTGCCCGTAAAGCCGAGTTTGCCGTCATGGGCCAGGCCAACGATGTACTGCACCAACTCTTTTCCCAAAACCACCCTACCCTGCAGGCGCTACGCAATTGGGGAATGAACCAATTTCAGCGCAGCGGCTCCATCAAGCACTGGGTTGCCCGCCGCGCCATGGGCGACCCAAACCCTTCCCCCTCACAACGCAAAGTCACCCCATGAAAATTCGTCTATCAAGCAGTCTGCTGGCAGCAAGTTTCGCAATCTTCGGCACGGTTGCCATGGCCCAGGAGGCTTTGATCAAAAAAAATATCGCCGAACGTATTCCGCAGCTCAAATCGATTGACGAAGTCACCAAGACTGCCATACCGGGTCTTTTTGAGGTGCGTGCCAACGGAACCGACATTTACTACACCGATACCCAGGGCAACTACCTGATCCAGGGCATCATGATCGACACCAAGGCGCGCCGCAATTTGACCGAGGAACGCGTCAACAAATTAACTGCCATCAAGTTTGACGCCTTGCCGCTAAAAGACGCCTTCACGATTGTTCGCGGCAACGGCAACCGCAAACTCGCCGTGTTTGAGGACCCGCAATGTGGTTATTGCAAGCGCTTCGAGCGGGACCTGCAAAAGGTCGACAACGTGACGGTCTACATGTTTCTCTACCCGATCCTAGGCCCCGAATCCAATGAAAAGTCCAAGGCAATATGGTGTGCGGCAGATCGCGCCAAGGCCTGGCAAGACTGGATGGTGAGGGATCAGGCCATTGCGGCCGCCCCTGGGACAACCACCTGCGACACGTCCGCATTGACCCGTAACGTGGCGCTAGGTCGCAAACACAAGATCGAAGGCACGCCTACCCTCATCTTCAGCAACGATGCCCGAATTCCTGGCGCAATCGACGCCAGGCAAGTCGAGGAGAAACTGGCGGATGCCAAAGGTTAGAGGTCGAACGTGAAAGACCTTGCGCCTGCCACCACGTCGATGCCTTGTGCCATCCACTACCGGGTGGAAATCGCCGACCTCCACGCCCACCTGTTTGGCGTCACCCTGTACATTGCACAGCCCAAGTCCCGGCAAATTGTGTCGTTGCCGGTTTGGATTCCGGGAAGCTACCTGGTACGTGAGTTTTCGAAAAACTTGCAGGGGCTCTCGGCCTGGCAGAACGATATTCGACTGCCGATCCGCCAACTGTCCAAGAACACCTGGGAAATCGATAACAAGGTCGAACAGGCGCTAATCGTGTGCTACCAGGTATATGCGTTCGACCGTTCGGTGCGCACCGCCTGGCTCGATGCCACCCGCGGGTTCTTCAACGGAACGAGTCTTTTTCTGCAGGTAGACGGACAGCAAGAACATGCGCACAGCATGGAACTGGTCACCTGCGAGCAGACTCCAGACTGGTTGGTCGCAACCGGGGCCGACCCCATCCAGACCGATTTGGCGGGATGGGGTAGCTACCGCGCCGAAAATTACGACGCATTGGTCGACTGTCCAGTCGAAATGGGTCCCTTTTGGCACAACTCCTTTGAGGTTCGGGGGATAAGGCACCGTTTTGTGGTCTCCGGTGTTCCCCCAGCATTTGACGGCGACCGGTTACTGTCAGACACCCGCGCCATCTGCGAAGCCGAAATTCGCTTCTGGCATGGTGAGGCGCAGCCGGTTCACCAGGCTTATGTATTCATGCTGAATGCCGTGGATAACGGCTATGGCGGACTAGAACATCGCAACTCAACCGCCCTGATTTGCCCACGACGGGATCTCCCCCGGCAATCCACGCTGTTGCCTGAGGCTGAGCCCGCGCGACCAAACGAGGGCTACACCCGGCTGCTGGGCTTAATCAGCCACGAATATTTCCATACCTGGAATGTGAAACGTCTGCGCCCCAAGGAATTTCGTCGCTACAACTATGGCGAAGAGAACTATACCAATCTGCTATGGTTTTTTGAGGGCTTTACCAGTTACTACGACGATTTGTTGCTGCTACGCGCCCAACGTATTGACAACGAAACCTACCTGAAGCTGCTGGCCAAGACCATCAACCTGGTCAACCAGACACCCGGACGCAAGCTCCAGAGCGTCGCAGAGGCCAGTTTTGATGCCTGGATCAAATACTACCGGCAGGACGAGAACAGCCCCAATGCGACCGTCAGCTATTACTCCAAGGGGTCACTGGTTGCGCTGTGTCTTGATTTGACCCTGAGGGCTGAAGGCCATACCTCGCTCGATGCTGTCATGGTCGCGCTTTGGAGCCGCACCCAGGGCGGTCCGATGAGCGAACAGGACGTCCTGGAAACTCTGCATTCACAGGGCAGACGCTCCTTTGACGACGATTTTTCACGCTGGATCCATAGCACCTCTGACCTGCCGGTCACCGAATTGTTGCAACTGCATGGCATCGAAGTGCAACAAGAAATCGCCCCACTGGCCGACCAACTTGGGCTGCGCACCAAGGACACGGGGGGAGTGCACATCCAGCAGGTCATGCGCGGCAGCACGGCAGAGCAAGCTGGCTTTGCCAGCGGCGACGAATGGATTGCGGTTGAGCCTCTGAACGATTTGCGACTAGGCACCTGGCGCATGCAGACTCTGGACGATCTGGCGCTTTTCGCCGGTCCTGCCACTCAGGTAGCTGCCTTGGTAGCGCGCGACAAACGCATCTTGAAACTGAACCTGGTCCTGCCCCAGCCCTCGCATTCTGTACGGCTGGTGGTGTCTGACGCTGCCAAGGCCAGGATTTGGCTCGATGGTACCAATTAACCCTTCTTGATTTGCAATTTAACGTTTTTTGTACCCACGCACGTTTTTTCAACCTTCCAACCTACGCCACCATGAATTACGAATGCATCCTTACCCGAATTGAAGGCGGACAAGTCGCCATCATTACGCTGAATCGGCCCAAGCAGCTCAATGCGCTGAATGACCAGTTGATGGATGAACTGGGCCATGCACTCAAGTCGTTCGATGCCGACCCGGCCATCGGCTGCCTGATCCTGACCGGTAGCGAGAAGGCCTTTGCGGCCGGGGCCGACATCACCACCATTGCAAAATTTGGCTTTTCCGATGCCTACAAGAGCGAGCTGATCAGCCGCAACTGGGAGACCATCCGCAGCGTTCGCAAACCCGTCATTGCCGCTGTCAGCGGCTTTGCGCTGGGTGGCGGCTGCGAACTGGCCATGATGTGCGACTTTATTATTGCGTCGGACAACGCCAAGTTCGGGCAACCCGAAATCAAGCTCGGCATCATCCCCGGTGCCGGTGGCACGCAACGGCTTCCCCGCGCCGTTGGCAAAGCCAAAGCCATGGACCTCGCACTGACCGGCCGGATGATGGACGCCGCAGAGGCTGAGCGCTCAGGACTTGTGAGCCGCGTGGTGCCCGCAGACAAGCTGCAAGACGAGGCCCTTGCCGCGGCACTTATGGTGTGCAGTTACTCTCAAATCGCCACGATAGCAGTCAAAGAGGCCGTCAACCGCGCGTATGAAGGCACACTGAGCGAAGGCATCCATTTCGAACGCCGCCTGTTCCACGCGATGTTTGCAACCGAGGACCAAAAAGAAGGTATGGATGCCTTTGTGAACAAGCGCAAGCCCGAGTTCAAGCACCGCTAGCCGTCAAATCGCCCTCTGTTTTCTCGCTATAATTCTGTGCGTTGGTGGTATAGCTCAGTTGGTTAGAGCGCAGCATTCATAATGCTGATGTCGGTGGTTCAAGTCCACCTACCACCACCAGTCATTGCAAGCCCAACTCTTTCCAGTTGGGCTTTTCTTTTTCTAAATCCCCAATTTTTACGTGCACTTACGGTGTTTGCCTTGTGACAATTCACAAGGTCACATTTAATAAAATCAATGACTTACGCGGGGTTGGTTTGCAAAATGTTCTGGTAGGTCTGAGCGACTGAGAACGAAGAATGCATTTTCCAAACGCAGTCTGTGCCGCTTTCACGTCACAAACGGCCGCAGGCATGTCCCAACTGGTGGACAAAGGGGGTAGCCAGCTTGTAGAAAAAACGCTGCAATCAAGTCACCTACTGAATAAGCGCAACCGATTTCTGATTAGGCAATTGCGGTGTAAATATCACCGCCATGCGCCGCCATTGGGCAAATTAGCTGATCCACTGCCAGCAACCCAGCTTCGGCATCCTGTAGGTCTTCATCTAACACTTCATCGTCATCCTCGTCGGGGTCTTCATCCACCGTTCCCTCAGTGCAATAGGCAGCCAGCCGGTACTTGTAGCGCCCGCAGTAGCTATCGATGGCATGCTCATCCGCTTTGGCATCGCGGTAACTGTTGTTGCTCATAGCGGTGATGCCAAGAATGATTTCGATCAACTCGTCCCCGTATTCACGGGCTGACTCCACGGCGGTTTCCGCGTCCGCATCTGAAGGCTCGGCTGCATCTTTTCCGAAATCCTGCTTTTTCCACGGGTGACTGTGAAATGCCCCGAGAAACTCCAGGTGCGGAAAGGATTCGGTGACTTCCCGAATGCGCTCAAAGTGAAAACGACTGTAATCAACCTCGTCCGCACTTCGCTTTGTGGCCTGCATCGTCACCGCCAAACTCACATTGAAGACTAGAGACTCGCTCTTCAGCACCCGCTGGCCAAACAGCAAGCCCATCGCTTCGCCGTCGTGGCGCTTGTCTTTGCGGCGCTTAGGGCCATCAGGCTCAGGCGGCAGACAACTACTGGGAAAGGTCTCAATGCTGGCAATCAACATAGCCTGAAACGCGATGTCCTGAACATAAACAATCAAACTCATGGTGCATTTTCCGGGTTGAAATCGACTGATCACAGTATATGTCCTGAGGTCTGGTTTCGTCGCCAGGTGCAGGTCGGGTTGGATTCTGCGAACGTGGGTAACTTGGTATCTGCAGAGGATGTCGAGGCAGAATTTTCCAAGCGCCGAGAGCAAACACGGCAAAAGTTTAAAACCAAATCGTGAGGCTTTTTTGGACACTTGAAGCGCTCGATGACCGCCGCGCGATCTATGACTACATGGAGGCTGACAATCCCAGGGCAGCGCTGATGCTGGACGCGCTATTTTCTGAGAAGGTCCGGATCGGATTGATCACCCCGGACTTGGTCGGATCGGGCGCATCGCTGGCACGCGTGAGCTGGTGGTTCACAAAAACTACATTCTGATTTACGGCACGACGGTCGAACAAGTACGCATCTTGCGAGTATTCCATGCCGCCCGGCAATGGCCGCCGGCTGATCATTTAGGTCCGTTGATTGCTAGTCACACGGTGGGACGCAACCAGGTGTTTTCTGCCGAACAATTTCGGGCTTACAAACGAGTTCGGAGGTAGATTTCAAGCACTTGTCAGCTTTGCGGCTGCTGATGTTTTGAAACGTACATGCCCTGTCCTCATAAACCTGCCAGTGCGTGCCGCGCCAGCAGGAGTGCCAGCACCCACATGGTCAAGCCAATCAGGCCGTCCAGCACTTGCCATGCTTTTGGTCGCGCAAACCACGGTGCCAGCCAGCGCGCGCCATAACCCAACATTCCAAACCAGAACAGACTGGCAAAGCTTGCACCCGCCACAAACCACGGTCGCAACGCAGCCGGTTGCTGCGCACCAATACTACCGACCAACAGCACGGTATCCAGGTATACATGGGGATTGAGCAAAGTAAAGGCCGCAGCCTGGGTGATAACGCCCGCCAAGCGCAAGCCTGTGCCAGTTTCCTGCATCCTTAAATGGTGCGACTGCCTGGCTCGGCGTAGTGCCTGCCAACCATAGCTCGCCAGGAACACCGTACCTGCAAAGGCAAGTGCACGTGCGAATCCCGGATGTTCACCCAGTGCCTGGGCCATGCCCAAGACTCCCGCTGCAATCAGCACCGCATCCGCCAGCGCACAGAACAGCACGACGCTGCCCACATGCTCGCGGCGTAACCCTTGCCGAAGGACAAATGCGTTTTGAGCGCCGATAGCCACGATGAGCCCAAGGCTCAACGCCAGACCGTGCACAAAAACAGGGGCGATTGTGGAAAAGGATTCAGGCAGGGTTGTCATAGGCCGAGCTTGCCTGTATTTTTGAATGAAGACAAACTATCATTCCTTCATCAGATTTAGGAATACTAATCTCATGTTGGACTACGCATCGCTTTCAGCACTCGCCGCAGTAGTGAGGGAAGGCAGTTTCGAGCGGGCTGCCCGCGCACTGCATGTCACACCATCGGCAGTGTCTCAACGGATTCGCTTGTTAGAGGAGCGTATTGGGTGCGCCCTGGTCGTGCGCGGTCAGCCATGCGAGGCGACAGAAACTGGGCGACGCCTTTGCCAGCATGTAGACCGGGTGCGACTGCTGGAACATGAACTGCATGGTGAAGTGCCAACGCTTGTACCGGATGGCAATATCCGTGTGTCCTTGCCCATTGCTGTAAATGCCGACAGTCTCGCCACCTGGTTTGCACCGGCACTCGCTGCCTTCGCGGCCAAAGCATTGGTTCTGATGGATGTTGTAGTGGATGACCAGGACCACACCTCCGAATGGTTGCGCTCCGGGATGGTTGTCGCAGCGGTGACCGGTACTTCCCGTCCAGCGTCAGGCTGTAATAGTCAGCCATTAGGGACAATGCGATATTTAGCTGCGGCCAGTCCTGAGTTCGTCCAACGCTATTTCGCCCATGGTGTTGGAGCAAGTGCACTGGCCCAGGCGCCCAGTCTGGTGTTCAACACCAAGGATGAACTGCAATCACGCTGGGTGCAACGCCTGTGCCATCGTCACATCGAATTGCCTCGGCACACCTTGCCGTCACCACAGACATTTGTCGCGGCTTCAGTCGCTGGAATGGGGTGGGGGCTGCATCCCCAATCCTTAATCAGCTACCAACTCAAAGACGGCTCACTGGTAGAGTTGGTACCGAACGTACCGCTGGATGTGCCCTTGTACTGGCAACAGGCGCGCGCAGCGTCATCCCTGTTGGATGGTCTGACCCGCGAAGTTGTCGCGGCGGCGGGTCTAGCACTAATGCAGCGTTAGATTTGCAGTGGCCATCAGGCAAAGTACCGTATTTGGCAAGACCTCAAGCACCGGCAGCGCAACTGCGCAAAGTTTAAGCACACCACGCAAGTCCATGGCTGCCACAGTATTTGGGACTTCTTCAACAGTTGTCCACAGCGTTGGCCACAGTTCGTGGGGACAAAGATGCGGCTACCATCAGGCAATGTGCAGCCATTACCAAGCCATCAAAGAGCGTGAACGCTACTTCAGGCACTTCGGCATCGAGCCACCCGTTGACCCGGGCAAGCACGATGTTTGGCCTTGCTACCCGGCAACGTTCATTCGCCGCCCCCCGGAAGCTGATGTTGGAGATGAGGCAGCGCCTGAGCGCGAAGCCTTGACTGGCCTCTTTGGCCTGATTCCGCACTGGGCCACCGAGACCGACATCGGCCGCCGAACCTACAACGCGCGCACTGAGACGGTCGCCACAAAGCCGAGTTTTCGGGATGCCTGGAAAAACGCGCAACACTGCATCATCCCGGTGGATGCTTTCTTTGAGCCCGACTGGCGCAGCGGAAAAGCCATTGCGACACGCATTGCATGTGCTGACGGCGAACCCCTGGGCATTGCCGGCCTTTGGTCGTCGTGGAAATCACCCAAAGGCGTTGTACACAGTTTCACGATGCTGACCATTAACGCCGACGGTCATCACCTGATGTGCCGGTTTCACAAACCCGTGGACGAAAAGCGCATGGTGGTGATCTTGCCGCCGGAGCGTTACGAGCATTGGCTAAAGGCCACACCGCAGCACAGCATGGAGTTTATGCGTCCATACCCGGCAGAGCGGCTGCTTGCCGACGCTGAGCCTCCGGCCCAAAGCTCGTTGCTTGCCTGAATCACACTGCGCATACCAGTCATGACGCAGCACTCGTCAACAGGGCTCGCTACGCAATCACATGCACATTGGGTTGGTCAGCTTTGGGCACATTGCCGCCACCCTTGCGTAAGGACTGTCGTCGCAACTTTGCCATGCAAAACATGAAGAGACCAGCGAGCAACAAGGCTTTCAGCGGGCTTTTCTGGAAACCGAGAACCCCAGAAGCACGATACCTACTGCTGCGAACGAGAAAACGACTCTCGTCGACGCACCGTCCACGAACAAGGCCACAACACTGACACCCACCGCCTGACCAATAAACAAAACGCTGGCAAACAGCGCCACTGCAGCGCCGCGCGCCTGCGGAGCCATCTGCGTGGCCTGCGTCTGAAGCGTATTGTGTAGCATGTAAAAACCCAGCCCTCCAAGGCCACAAGCCAATCCACCCAGCACGAAATGCCCTGTCCAGCCCAGCATCAGCAACGATATCGCAATCAGCACCCCACCCAGAGAAGCCAGTCCAGGTTCGCCAAGCACCCTGAGCCAGCGTCTGGCAGACAATGCATAGACTAATCCACCCACTCCGTAAAGCATCATCACGGCTCCGGCCAGCGTCACCGACAGGCCGAATGCCTCGATGAGCTGACTCGGCGCAAAGGCCAGCGGTCCAAACGCAAGCGCGCCCTCCAGTGCGGTCACGGTCAAGACCCAGCGAACCCGCGGCACGGCCAGCAGCAGTCCACTTTTGGCCATATGTTGACCGAGCGACAGCTTGCGGTTCGCGTCGGTCATGGGTGCATGCTGCAGCCCGCGCGTGCGTCGGTGCAGAAGAACGGTTGCGACCAGGAAAGTGAGTGAAAGTGCAATGAAAGCCCAACGCCAGCCAAAATAGTCGGCAGCGAGACCCCCAAACCACTGACCTGCCATCATCCCGGTCACCGTGGATGCCATCAAACGTGCCAGTGTGGTCTGCCGATTTTCATAGTCGACCAAGTCGCCAATCCAGGCCATTGAAAGTGGAATGATGGCAGCCGCGGCAGCACCCATCGCCACCCGCATGACAAGCAACAAGAAAAAGTCCGTGGTAAAACCCGCAAAGAAACACAAAATGGCACAGGCAAATCCAGCCCAGATGACGATGCGAAGTTTGCCTAACCGATCCCCCAATGGTCCCCACACCAACTGCAACGCTCCGTAAGCGATGGCGTACCACGAAATGACGCGTGAAACCTGACCGACCGTGACCTGAAACTCGCTGCTCAGCGTCGTCAACATCGGGTCGCAGACGCGGGTAAGTGCCATGCTGGCAAACGCAATCATCCCGACGTAAGGCAGCGTGTCTTTGAGGTTGGTCAGTGGTAAGTCAGCATTTGCCACTTTGGCTCTACCTTAATCCTGCACGCCACGCACGCAGAAAATCCTGCACTTCCTCGGTGGGGCGATGCGGCTCCTTCCAATACTCGCTGCAGTCGGACTTGCGGCCAAGCAATTTCATATTGACCAACTCCCGCCGCAAGGTCGCCTGGTCACCAAATGTGTGAAATGCATTGGTGATGGCGTTCACTTCTTTTTCGGTGTACTTCCGATTTGCCGCAAACTGGGTCCATAGCGCCCACATGGTCATTTGCTGGACTGAGAGCTTGTTGGGGAGCCGAACCAGTCTGCCCGAGTCATCAAACTGGAGAAGTGCCTTGCGCACCGTAGCCGACATCGTTGAAAGATTCACGGCACCTGCCGCAGCATTGCTGACAGAGGGTTCCTTTGACGGTGGTGTAGCTTGTATCGGCGGCGCCGCCTGAGCAAACTTCTTCAGGGTGGCGAAGTTACGCAACCCCGCTGCGCGTGCAAGCAAGTTCAGAAGTTCCACATGGGAAGGTAGTGGCTTGCCAGCGGCGTGGCGCTCGTCAAGGAAACTCTTGAGCGTCTTGGTGAACGCAGATACATCGGGCGTCGAAAAGGGGACAAGCAGTCGTGTCATTCATATTCCTCGTGCGCCGTAAGCTCGAAAACGAGTGCTGGGGTTGCCGCTTGCAGCGTAGGCACACAGAACATGTCAAGTGCTTGCTTCATCGTTGGCAGGTTTAGCGTGAGCATGGTGCTCCGGCAACGCCTGGGTGAACTGTTGACCCGGCGCGAATTGTAGCGGTCAACCTGGGTCAACCACCTCAGAATAACGCCCGACGACCTGAGAATTAATGCGGCGCCAGGGCGGCAGCCTCTGCGTCCACATCACTTTGCCAGTGCACACCGCAAATCACCCGGCTTTGTCCAAAGGCATAACCACGGGCCATGAGCGCAGTGGTGCGCTCCGGTTCTACTTCGCTCAAGACCAAGGCCCACGCCCACCCCAATGCCGCATGCCCCGAAGGGTACCGGTGCTGCCTTTAGTCGCATCAAATAGCGGCGTGGCGCGCGTGAATCCGATGGCATTACATCTTGCAAACGTCCGTTAGTGGTTACGGTGTTGACAATGCCTGAGCGGTAGGCACAATAACCACCATGAACAGCAAGGCCCTTATCAAAATGCTTGAACAAGACGGTTGGACAGAGCGGGGCTGCAAGGGTAGCCACCAAATCTTTACTCACCCATCCAAGCCGGGGCATGTGAGTGTGCCGCGCCCCAAGCGGGATTTGGGCGTGGGCATTATCAACAAGCTGCTCAAGCAGGCAGGTTTGAAATAGAGGAGATTGACCATGAAATTCATCATTGCCATCGAACCTGGCGACGACACCCACAGCTTTGGCGTGGTGGTGCCCGACTTGCCCGGCTGCGTTAGCGCGGGCGATACGATCGATGAGGCGATTGCCAACGCCCACGAGGCGATTGACCTGTGGTGCGAGACCGTCCTCGCAGACGGTGGGAACATTCCCGTTGGCAAGACCATCACCGAACACCAGAAAGACCCCGAATTTGGGGGGTGGGTGTGGGCATTGGTGGATGTGCCGGTGGAGAAGTACTTGGGGCCTGCCGAGAAGATCAACATCACCGTGCCGCGCTTGCTGCTCAGCCGTATTGATGACTATGCCCGCGCCCACGGCGCTACCCGCAGCGGTTTTCTGGTGCAGGCCGCGCGCGCTGCCATGGCGGCGCAGCCGTAGGGCCTTCCTCAGTGGCAAGCCTGCGCCAGGTCGCCCGTGCAGGCAATACCAATGCTGGCACCGTGGCACAGGATTCCCGTCTTGGCTATCGCCCTAGATGGCAAAGAACTTTTGTGCCGCGTGTTTGAGACAAAAGCTGTACACATCGTTGGTGTAATGGCCACTGGTGTCGATGGCCACAGCGCTGATCTAGATCGGGTGCGCGTGCCAATGCACAAGGTTGGTCTTGTCCACACATAAAACGTCAAAAGCGCAGATAGTCGCTTTGGGCGCTGGTGGGTGTAAGTTGGGGTTCTAAACGGTTACCCAAGAGAATCAGATCTAACTAATAGTCTGAAACAGCTTGTGAATGAAACCACCGAAGATAACGAGGTCCAAACACCTTTGAAGGACGATAACAATTTGCACAAAATAAATATATTTAAGGAATCACTGGAAGAGATGATGGCTGCGGCTCAGACCGGCAATTCAGACGCGCAGTTTAGACTTGCTACCGCATTTGAAAATGGTCAAGGTGTTACTCGCGATCTTAGAAAAGCGTTGAAGTGGTACAAGAAGGCTGCGCAACAGGGTCATACAGCAGCTCGACTCGCATTAGGTGGCGACACTGAGATAAGTTTTGAGTCAAATTCACAAACAATAGCCACTAGACGAACAAATAAGACGACCAAGATTTTTGGACCGCCTGGCACTGGAAAAACGCGACGACTTATTGATATCGTAAAAGTGCGGATCGCGGAAGGCGTTGACCCCAGCCAAATTGCCTTTGTTTCTTTCACTAATGCTGCTGCCGATGAGGCAAAAGACCGAGTCGCTGTCGAGTTTCCCGATATGGGCTCTATCAGCTTCCCGAATTTCTCAACTCTGCATAGCCTTGCAACGCGAAGCAATGGAGCACTTGGGAGGACGCTCTGCCAAAAAGAACACCTCAACGAGTTTGACAAAGCAATTGTTTGCGAGAATGAGTGGATAAGACAAGGTGACGCATCGTCAGTTGTCGTCCGATTTAAGCATCCAATCATGGATCAGTATTGCTTGGCATTGGCGCGGTGCAAAGCGTATGTTCCGGTTGCGGAGGAAAAAGCTATCGATGCCGTGGTTGATTTTTTTCAGGTCTCCTTAACTGAGGCTAAAGCAAAATTTCCAACCTATGCCTATGCTTACATTGACGCGTATGAGCAATTCAAAATTTCAAACCACCTTGCTGACTTTAATGATGTCATCGTCAATACGGCTAAAAGTGGGTATGAAGAGCGACTTCCATCGTTTGATCTCTTAATCGTGGATGAAGCGCAGGACCTTTCCGATTTGCAATGGTCAATGGTGAAAGTGTTGATCGCGAAAGCTAGAGAAGTATATGTGGCGGGTGATGATGATCAGGCCATCATGGTTGGGTTTGGGGCGAGTGCAAATGCATTCTTAGAACTGGATGGAATTGAGGAAGAACTTCCACAGTCCTATCGCGTACCGAAGGAAGTTAGCGACTATGTTAATTCTGGCGTGATGGAGTTTCTCGTAAGGATGCCGAATCGAAGGCACAAAACTTGGAAGCCAGCTTTGCATTCAGGCGAAATCAGGTCTCTCTCGGACAGAACTTCTGTAGACAAAAAAACAGGGAAGGTTGAAACCTACGACTTAGATGTTCGCGATCTACTAAGGATTGTTTCCTTGCAAAAGCATGAGGAATGGTTAATCATGGCGCCAACGCGTGCCACTGGAAAATCCATCTCGGTCGGATTGATTCAGTTAGATGTACCGCATTTCTATCGCAATATTCCAATGGCTGGGGCAGGCCGAGATACGCGAATAAACATTCGATCAATTCATACCTCGAAAGGGTTAGGGGCAGACAACGTTGCAATTGTTGTATCCACATTTGGCGATGTTGCTATGTTAGTGAATGACCCTCGGTTAGCCTACGTGGCGTTAACAAGAGCAAAAAAATTATTGCTACCGCGGGTAGTTTGCCTGGGTTTGTTGCCGAAGATGATGCAGGCGAGGAAAGGGCCATGGGCTGAATTCGCTCAAACATACATACAAATGTTTCCCACTTGACTCTCTGCAGTGCGCGAAAGAACAAAACTCTCAGTAGTGGAAAATTCTTCTGTTGGGGTTGAAAATTTAATTTTGGCACTATGCGCTGCAGCATCGGCGCTACGTCAGAACGTCCAATCGCGATCGACCGTCCGTTTTTATAGCATGGATAACGATATTCCATTTTAAAATACACCTGCGATCATGTGAGTGTGTTGCCCGGCGCGGAAGGCTCGCGGGAGCATTGATTTGAAATGCTAGTGAAGAGCAATTGGTGGGGGTAGTCGGAAGACGGCTTTGCAGGTTGAAGATTAAGTTGCACTCTATGAGCATTTTGTCGTATCGCAGTAAAACAAAGCTTGGGGATTCTTAAGGGCTCGGGAACGTATTAAAGTGTTAAACCCTCTTGCAACACTACGGCTGGGCAACGATCCTGCACTTTAATAAGTACAGGGATATATCCAAGAGCAAGTCCATTTTGCCGAACTGCGGTAAGACAAAGGGCCGCATTCAAAAAGGGAATGGGGACATGGTAAACAACCAACCCATTTTGCCGCACTGCCGCGTGCTATAGATCAGGGGTTCTTCGTTGCTCAAGTATGTAATGAATAGCTCATCCGTCTTTTTGTACTGCGGCTAAACAAAGCTCTTGTAGTAGTCGGGTCTCAATCCCTTTCAAATCAGGGCATTAGTTATTTCCCCATATACTAAAGATGGTGTGGTCGTTGCCTGTCTTAATCCCTTTCAAATCAGGGCATTAGTTATTCCGTTCTCTACCAACAACCCTCTTGAAGCAGATAAGTCTTAATCCCTTTCAAATCAGGGCATTAGTTATTCCGTGGTCTGAACTGGATACCATGATCGGTCACCCGTCTTAATCCCTTTCAAATCAGGGCATTAGTTATTCCGGCTTGGGTGCCTGCTCCGGTCTTGCCGGTTGGTCTTAATTCCTTTCAAATCAGGGCATTAGTTATTCCCTTCTACCCAGCAGACACCTTCGAAGTGGTCTGGTCTTAATCCCTTTCAAATCAGGGCATTAGTTATTCCCTCTGTCTTCTTTGGCTTCGTTCGTTGGTTCTCGTCTTAATCCCTTTCAAATCAGGGCATTAGTTATTCCCTCTACTTTCTCAGTTAGAGAGACCGGGTATAGGGTCTTAATCCCTTTCAAATCAGGGCATTAGTTATTCCGACCAACGTCGATGAGATACCTGAAGCACTTGGTCTTAATCCCTTTCAAATCAGGGCATTAGTTATTCCCTGTACGATGGTGCGTTGATTCGCCACATCCAGTCTTAATCCCTTTCAAATCAGGGCATTAGTTATTCCCTTCGTTGAAGCTACGCGCTGAGGTGTGTGTTGTCTTAATCCCTTTCAAATCAGGGCATTATTTATTCCCGAGAAGCAGCATGACCACCCACTGCGCGATCAAGTCTTAATCCCTTTCAAATCAGGGCATTAGTTATTCCCATCTACGAGTGATCCTCGTAATCCGTTCCGGTCTTAATCCCTTTCAAATCAGGGCATTAGTTATTCCCTTGGATTCGTGGCACTGACTACGACTTCTCGTCTTAATCCCTTTCAAATCAGGGCATTAGTTATTCCTCCGGTCTGCTGAGGGTACAGAGCTGGGTTGCGTCTTAATCCCTTTCAAATCAGGGCATTAGTTATTCCCTCAACCATGAAATTTCTCAATTGTGATAAGCACTTGCATGGGTGTTTGCGGAAAACTAGGAGTTCTTGAGAGCTAGGTACCTTTGCATCCACAGAGCGCGCATAAACTAACACTGGGATAGTTGGAGTGTAGGCCAAACGGGGCCCGCGGCAGCCGCCAGCGGCCAGGTCCAAAGTCAGTGAGTGGATGTGACCAAGACCGCACCTCATAGGCTGTGAATGAAATCCAGGAACTGGCGTGACTTAAGGTCTATGCGGCTCGCGCGGTTCATCGCCTAAATAAGACCATCAGCCGCTTGCCATACGTGCGTCTCTACTGATGCATTCTTCGGCTCCTTTAGCTGATCAAACGACCAAACACCCCGCTTGGCTTCACGTATTGAACGGGTAAAGCTGTTCACGCCAAAACAGTCGGTTTGAGCGCCCTTGATGCATCGCGACTGACAGGACGAACCCATGCACCACGTCCCCGACTATCCCAAGTCTTGCCAGCAACGCAGCGGCGTCCATCCTTTCTGGAATTGGCAAAGCAAACGATAGTTTTAACAAACATGGGAATATGAATTTTTTCTTTGAAGACCTGATTCTGAGCTTGTCCAAGGTTTTTGACCTATGTGGCAAGCTTGCCGCTCAAATTCAGGTTGAATTGTGTAGTGACGCGATTCCGCAACCAAAGAGCATGTCTTCGGGAAATAGGGGTTTCCCGAACATGATTAAGTTTGTGCGAGATGGCAATCGATAAGCCCGTACGTCGTCACGAGAAGTATCTATAAGTGTGCGTATCTTGCTCACCAAATTATTTATTTCAGATAGGTTGGCACGAACCAGAAATACTGAGTATTGAATTGCGATGCCGTTAGACTTTAAAAGTCTAAATATTCTTGACAGTCGCTTTTTATCGGCGATGTCATAACAAAAGACCCAGTTTGCAGACGTGTTCAATCCCAAACGTCTTCTCCTTTTGCCGGACCATGTGCCATCCAGTGCGCTCCAGTGCCGCGCAGGTTGCGCGCCAGTGCCTGGGCTTGGGCACGTAGCCAACGTTGCCAGGGTTTGCAGTGGTCGTTCCAACTGGCGTAGTAGATGCTGCGGCCGGCCTTGCCCAGCAGGCAGGCGGCTTGGTCGGGGCTGGTGGTGAAGTGGTCTTCGGTGAGGGTGCGGCTGCGTACCAGCTCCCACACCCAAAGGTCGACGGCGGGGCGTAAGGCTTCGATGAGGTCGCTGGCCAGGCTTTCGCGGCCAAATGCGGGGCGGTGATAAAAACCCAGCAGCGGGTCGAGCCCGACGATGCCGCAGGCTTGCACGGCCTGGGCGTGTAGCAGGGTGTAGCCCAAGGACAGGCAGGCGTTGACGGGGTCACGCGGGGGGCGGCGGTTGCGGCCGGTGAAATGGAGCGCGGGTGGCATCACGCCGGCCAGACCGGCAAAGTAGGCGCGTGCAGCGGCGCCCTCGTGACCACGCAAAGATTCCAGGGTGGGGGTGAAGGTGGGATAGGCCTCTGTGGCGTTGGAGTCGGCGCTTGTATAGGCGTTGAGATTGGCGCTGATGGCGGTGACGGTTTGCAGTGCGTCAAACAACGGTTTGCGCGCATCGGGGCGCTGGTCTTGCAGGGTGCGCAGGGCACGCTGCTGGCGCGCCAGCTTGGCACGCACGACACCCAGAGCCCAGTTTTGGCACCAGGCGACATCCATCACGCGCATGGCCTGGGCCAGCCGCACGGCGGCATCGTTGTGCTGGTCACCCAGCACAATGGCAATGCGCCGAGGGTAGCGCGGGCTCATCAGCACGGTGGTGGCGCCGGCGTCGGCCAGTTTCATGAGCACGCCGCTGTCCAGCCGGGTTTGACCGCCCTGGATGACGCAGCGGTCTATCAGCTTGAGCGGCACGGTGCCACGGCGCTCGCCGGCTTCGTACAGGGCCAGGGTGTCGCCCTCGGACTTGATTTCGAGTTGCGCGCGGTCGAGTAACAAGAGTCCCATGCTGGGTTATCCCACGTAAAAGTAGTCGGGGTCGGCGGGTGGTACGGCCTTGCCCAGGGTAAATAGCTTGCTGCGCGGGTCCAGGCGCAGTAGCAAGAAGCGGTCTTCGGCCAAAACCAGCAGCTCGGCCATGTCGGCCACCAACGCGTCGCGCTCGGCGGGTGTCAAAAACAGCTCATGTACCGACTTTTGGCCGCCGGTGGCATAGCGGCGCGCCAGCTTGAGGGCGGCAATCAGGCGGCTGGGTTCGGCAACGTCGTAACAGGCAAGGTGCAGATCGCGGTGGGGCATGGGCGCAATTGTTGGCCCTGGGCGCGTTTTTGCGGGGTGCGGCAAGCTTGCCGTGTTAGTTACCCTGGGTGGCTTGATGGCCGGGTGGCTAATTGCCCTTGTACCCCGACTCTCGCTGGTGGCGCAGTGCGAGCACCAAGATGCGGTCGATACGAGGCAAAAACCGGTACAGCGCCAGATAGCCGCTTCGACCCCGCGAGATAACCAACTCGCGCTGCCCCAAGTGGACTTTGCGGCCGATCTCGGGGTGCTGCACCAGAATCTCCAACGCGTCAAAAATCAGAGCTGTGGTGTCTTGTGCGGCTTGCGGGTCAGTCTCCAGCAGGAAGTCACTGAGCCGTTCCAGGTCCATCAGCGCCTGCTGGGTGTAGACCAGTTCAGTCATGTTCCGGGGGGCAGGGGCCTGGCGGCATCCAGGGGCTGCGCCTGTGGCCGGACCGGCTTGCCGCCATGGACACGCGCCGTGACGTAGGCCTTGACTTCTGCACCGCCAAAGACGGCGTTGGTGCGCAAGGTCTCTTGGTAAGCGGCCTCGCCGTCGGCGTAAAACTGGTGGCGCGCCAAGGCGTCTTCCATGGCGACTTGCAAGGTGTCCACCATCAGCGCATGGGCGGTCTTGCCCTCCAATGCGGCAACTTTGGCAATGGTGGATTTCAAAGCATCTGGTAGCTTGAGCGAAGTGGTGGCGGGCATGACGTTCTCCAAGACGGTGACACGATGGTAACACCAGGAAACATTGGGGGCGCAATCAGGCGGCTGGCTCGGAAACGTGGTAACGCCGATTACCCAGGGGCCAAAAAAGGAAAAAACTGCCAATGTGATACTGCAAAAATCGCCCGCTTGTTTCCATTTGTGCTTCCTTTATGGAGTTAGTTGGGTAATTACTGCAGACAACCTGCGATACAGGGCAAACCTTTGCCCCGCAGGTCGCGGGACTATTGACGTCAAACCGCCTCTAGCGTGTAGCCGCCCAGCCCCATGGTGGCGTTTTTGCCGACGTGCAGCCACTGGCCAAGCCAGAGCCAGGGTCTGATGTGGTCGATGGTGGCGGCATCGCCCTGCAGCGTCCAGCTGCCCAGTACGCCACCCAGGGTCATTTCTTGCTGCTGGCGGCTGGAGTAGCGGGTCCAGTCAAACCATTGCAACTTGCGTGTGTCGGTGAGGTTCTCACTCAGGTGGGTGATGTGTTTGGCGGCGTCGCCCCAGCCGCTTTGGCCGGCATGGAATTCCATGAGCAAGGCGGTGCGTCGTGCCACTGCAGCCACCAGCGCACGCGGGGTGAGTTGCCCCACGCCCAACGGTTTGCCCTGGTGCTGCAGGCGCAGCGGGGTGTGGAATTGCAGGGTGATGGCTTGCTGCGCTTGGGTGCCGTCTGTTGCGGTCGCCCCCGTGGGTGCAGGCGCTGCAATGCCAGGGTATTTGCTAGCAAGTTTGTCGGGGTGTTCGCTTAGCACGGGCCGCGCCATGTTCCAGATCGGGTGCGCTTGGCCCTGGGCATCGACCCAGTCGACCTGCAGCAAATCCACCGGCACGCGCTGGCGAGTGAGGCCCTGCTGCAAGGCGCGCTGCAGGGCAAACACCACCAGGGCAAGCTGGTCGCGCGCGTGGCCGACCAACACCAGGTTAAAGCTAAAGTCGTCGCCCGCCCCCAGCACGCGCGCGCCGGGCGTCGGGGGCTCAATGACGTAGGGGTTGGGGATTTGGCTGAAGTCTTGCAGCGCATGGCTGCCTTTGGGCGGTGGCGGTGCCTCAAAAATGCGGGTGTAGGGGCAGGTTTGCAGCAGCGGGCAGCCCGGGCAAGTGGGCTGGCGTGTCATGCACGCCACGTTGCGCAGCGCTGCCCCAAACTGGCCGCGCAGCAAGGAGCCGGCGTAGTCAGGCAGGCTGAAGGGCTGCTGCGCGCGCGCGGTGAAGCGGTAGCGGGCGATGGGGAGTGCGCCAGAAGAGCGAGCAATGGGGTTGATCATGGGCTGGGTCGCTCGCTACTACCCTCGCTTCTGGACAACCACAATCGGCCAATGGTGCCACGTAGGTCTTTCAGGCCGGCACCCGACACGATGGCGATATGGGCTTCGGCTGCGCGTTGGCGGTCTGATTCGCTTTGCGAGAGTTGCCCCCGGTAGTCCACCACCATGCCTTTGGTGCGCAGGCCACCCAGCTTGAGCAGAGATTCCATTTTGTAGAGGGCTTCGGTCGCCTTGCTATCGTCACCCTTGCCAGTCTGCGCCAGATTGGCGGTCTTGCATTCGATAAGGTGCAGCGTGTTGCGGTACAGAAACGCGACATCGATTTCGTTCTTGTCGCGGGCATTGCCCGCGCGCGCGTCTGGGCTACCAAATCCGACGCGCACACCCATTGCCACATCAGTCAGGCTTTCGTGCTGGGCGCGCAGTGATTGAAGGGTTTCATACACATGGGACTCCAGCCAGCCGCCGTTGACAAAAAACCGTGACTCTTCGTTCTTGAACACCAGTACTTGACCGGCTTGTCGCAGCAGTTGCGCCTCGGCAAACAGGGCAATGATGTCGCTCAGTGAGCGTGAGTCGTATTGCGCAGGTGTCATTTCAACGCGTAGTGTAGGGTCGTCACGTGCGGCGCGCGCCAATGCATTCAAGGTGCCCAACGCCCGCCCGGCACTGCTGACATGGTCGATCAGCCGGGCGGTCAGGTCGCGCAGCTCACGGCTGACCTGCGGCCGGTCTTGGGTGGTAACCGTGTAACCATGCGCTCGCAGCATTTCATGGACCCGAAGCTTTGCGCGCAGCGGCTGGCTAGTGGCACTCGCGCCAATGGTGAGCACCTGATCGCTCTCCACATTGACATAAAAAACCGGCTTGCCCTCCGCCCGGAACACTTCCTGTGCCGCCACGGCCATTAGCTTGGTGCCGCCGGTTACGTTGAGCGCAATGTCGTCGTCGGAATGGTCGGCCAGGTAGCTGAGGAAAGCTTCAGAGAGAGCAGCGTAATCGTAGGCATCGGGTAACTCCAACATCTCAACCTGGGTGCCCGGGCATTTGGGCTGAATCACCGAGCGCAGGGCCGCCGCCGCATGCTTCATTTGGGCGCTGCAGGCCAACACCACTTTGCGCGGGCGCCAGGTTTCGTCCAACACAGGCAACAAATTAGGCGTGGCTTGGGCGGATACCAGGCAAAGGTGGGTGTGGTGGGTACTCATGACGGAACAGACTCCTTGGTGGTGACAGATTCAATGTGGTAGCGGCACACCTTGGCGCCCAGGCGCTGCAGCTCGTCGGACGTCAGCTCGCGGCCGCGCAAATCGGCGGTCAGCGCCAGGCTCAGGTGCCAGTAGGCTGCACCACGCTGGCACACCTGCGCGGCCAGGTTGACCGGAAGGCTGCCGATGACGGTGTCGCCGGGCTGCACCTCCGCCGGGTCCAGGTGGGGCACCCAGGCATCCACCTGCAAGTCTTGCAGCGCTGCCCACTGCACGGCACCGGGGTGGCGCGAAACAAAGTAGCAGGTCATGCGGCGGGCAGCGCTGCTGCGGCCTCGGGGTACAGGTTGGGCAACAGAATATGCAAAGCGTCCAGCGGCAAACCGATTCCAACCGGCCCCTTGGGGGTGTCGCTTTGCAGCAAACCGTCTTGTAGCAGCAGGGCCAGCAGTTTGCGGCCAGTGCGTTCGCCCAGGCCACTGAGCTGCACAAATGCACCGCGCGCCAAGGGGCCAGTGACTAGCACATGCTGCAGCGGAGCGATGGCCTGCAGCCGGTAGTCAGGCAGACTTGCCGCGCGCACTTGGATCAACGTGGCCATGCGTTGATTGAGCGTGTCGAGGGCCAGAATCTGGCGCATGAAAGACACCTGATCCTGGCAGATGTCTATAAAAAACGCACACCAGGCGCGCAACATTTTGTCGCTGAGGTTGCCCCGGCCATCAAGGTCGCCGTGGCGCGGCATGTCGGCCTCTGACAGGCGCTGATAGTACGCGTCGCGCTGGCGCGCCAACCCTCGGTTGACCGACCATAGGCCGCCGCTGAGCTGTGCCAGCGCCAGATGTGTCTGCAAACGACACGCACGGCCATTGCCGTCTAGAAATGGATGCACCCAGGTCAGCCGATGGTGCGCGCACGCAGCCACCACCAGCAGTTGCTCCAGCCACCAGGCACGCGCATACACCGCATCGGCGCGGTCCAAAAACTGCGGCACACTGGCCCAGGTGGGAGGCTGGTGCCGATAGACCGCCACGTCTTGCTGTCGCAGCTTGCCCGGTGCCAGCGGCGCGCCCGCATCGGTCAGACGGTCAGCCTCGGGCAGGATTTGGTACAGCAGGCGATGCGCCATGCACAGTGTGGCACTCGATAAGGCTTGCGTCTCGGAGACTTGGGCTGCCTCCAGCGCCTGTTCGGCGTGAATGTGCGCAACTGCCAAACGCTGCTTGAACGCGATGTCCGGCTGCCCCGAGAACTGCGCATGCAAGGCCTGCTCGATGTGCAGTGGGTGGGTACTTTGGCCCTCGATGCGGTTGGAGTAATACGAGTTCATCGACCGCACCAAGCGGCGCACCTGCCCCAGCGTGTGAGGATGCACGCAGGCCTGCAAGCGCAAGCTGTCTTCGACGACCGGACGCGCCTGGGCAGCAAGATCATCCATACCGCCGTTGGGCAGCAGAGGCTCAAACTGCGCGGGATGGTCGTACTGGATAACCCGGGTGTCGGTGGTGGACATTTTGCCGATCTTATTAGAAGCTGAATGTTGTAAATAATTGTTTTAAATCAGATACCTGTGAAAACAAATATCAAATTGTCTTGAGTTTTTTGCCGATTATTTTTCCGATCTGTGTGGGGCACCATCAAGCGAGCATGAGTCGGCCCCAACCGGCGTGCGGCACGGTGCAACCGACGGTTTGTGCTGTATTGAGCCATAGTTGCGTGGCAAACGTTAGGTTCAATGGGTTTCGGGGCGGATGCAGACGATATCCAGGCCAAGCACGGTTGCCAGCTTCAACCAGTCACGGTCTGCAGTCAGCACTTGGGACTTGAGTCTTTGTGCAGTCGCCAGGCAAAGTCGGTCGCCCAGACTCAGCCCCAGATGGCGGGTGGTGGCACGCAACCACCCAGCCTGGGCACCGTCTTCGGCCAACACCTCGGCAACGGTGTACTGGAGTTCTTTCAAAATGCGCTCAATCGTTTCCTTGCTGCCGCCGCGGTCCAGTGCCTTGGAAATGATTTCAGCCTGGTTGGCGGCGCTGACCCAACAGGGGCTTGCCTGCAGCGCCCGCCGCACCGTGTCTTCACCCGGCTCCCCCTGCAAAAACGCGAGGATTGCCGAGGCATCCAGCAAGATGGGTGGCTTCATTCGCTTTCTGCAGCCCTACGCCGTTCCGCGATGAGTTGGTCCGCCGCAGAAACTGCGTTTGCGGGCGCAAAGCTTTGAAACAGCGCCTGTGCTTTGGCGAGTTGGGCACGCCGAGTGGTGACCACAAGCTCGCCATTGCGTGACTGCCAGATCAACTGGTCGCCGTCCTGGATATTGAGTTCCTGGCGAAGAACAGAGGGAATGACTGTTCTGCCATTTGAGACACTTGATGTGAAGGTCATGGCATTTATCCAAAAAGTGATGAATATGCCATTATCTTGCGATTTTGCTATTGCCTTGTGTTATCCCCAGCACCTTGATCTGCTCGCGCACCGCAGCTTCGTCCAAACCGACCAGACTGGCGATCAGCGCAGGCGACAGGCCGTTGCGGTGGGCCTGGGCAATCACGGCGTTTCGCTGATCTTCGCGGCCTTGCTCGATACCGCGCTCGATGCCCTGCTCGATGCCCTGCTCGATGCCCTTTTCAAATCCTTTGGAGATCCCACTTTGCTCGCCGTCCTCCCAAGCCTTTTCGATCGAGCTGCGCTGCAGAATGATGAAGTCGCGGCGTCGCCACTGGGTTTCGAGCTCCTCCGGGCTCAAACCTGCCTCATTGGCAATCGAGAAGGCCTGGGCCAGCTCGGCAGGGTGCGCCATGGTGTCGGGAATGTAGTCCAGCTTGCCGGCGTTTTGAATGAAATATATCCATTGTTCAACGATGTTGCTCAGCTCAGTCGCCGTTTTTTGGAACTTGGGCAGCTCAATGAACACCAGCTCGATATCCCCCTGGTAGTCGATCAGGCGATCTTTTTCGATGAGCTTGAAACAGCTTTTATAGTCTGTGCTGTCATCGAACATCACAAAGTCGGTAATCGTTAAGGCGATTACTGGGTTGAGCAGGTGGTAGCGCTCACCTTGCAGCAACTGGGTGCTGTAGGCTTTGGCGGCGTTGTACAAAATGCGCTGCTCTAGCCCCGGCACGTTGAGCACCTGCATCTCGATGATGACACTGGCCCCGTTGGACAACCTGGCCTTGACATCGACGTAGGTGTCTTTCATGCCCTTGATCAGCGGAATCTGGTAGGGGTCAACGATGGTCAGGTCGGTGATGGTCTGCTCGCCGCCAAAGAAATCAAAGGCGTTGAGAAAACTCAGCAAAATTGCCTTGGAGCCCTCGCTGCCAAATACTTTCTTGAAGGCGTAGTCGGTTTTGACGTCAAGGAATTTCATGGTGGTGTGGGGGTGGATGAACGTGAAATGCACGATGTGAGATATCGTGGTCTCTACCTAAATTTGATTGTTGTCAGCTTTACGCCTTGCTTCAAACATTTCCAGCCATTGCGCCATGGGGACGAATTGCGGGCCATTCGCCCAATACATCCAGCCGTCAATTTCTTTGGAAATTTTTCGGCATAAGCGCAAGTGCCTGGGGCTCATGGCGCGACTCGCCGGCCATGGGTCTGGGCCTTGCAAGGCTTGCCAGATGTCGTACTCGCAGCCGCCGAGCCAGCCTGCGCAAAAGCTGTCTTCGCTGATTTGACTCATGAGGTCATACAGTTGCCATTGGGCATCGGTGAGGTGTTCGTATTCGTCCATAGTTCAAGTGCTCGATTGGTGGTCAGCAAAAATGATTGGTCTGCATCGCTCCAAAACATGGTGATTTCAAAGTGGTTTACGGCTGCTGGTCTCGAAGCGCTGAAACCTTGAGCTTTTTCCTCTCATCTTTTCCCCAGGGCGCAACGACTTGCGATACGTTGTGCTCAATGACATCTGCCAGCGCCTGCTTGTCATGGGCAGACCAGTCGGTGCTGCCCAGTGCTTGCTTGCTCAAGCGGTCGGCATCCTGGAAGAAGCCGACTTTGTTGGGATTGGCTTCTTGCTTTTTGTAATTGCCGTACGGAGGCATGTTCTTTGCCCAGTCGTCGCATTTTTGGCGCAACGCCTCAGTTAGCTGGCCTTGGGCGGTCATGCTGGCCATGGCTTGGGCGCGCTGCGCGGTCGCCAGTATTGCAGCTTGGGCGGCAGCGGCACGTGCGGCTGCCAAGGTGGCTTGCTCGGCTTTTTGCTGGAGGG
>JAIPCE010000032.1 GCA_021738345.1 Rhodoferax sp.
ATCAACATTTTCCATACGCGGGAGGAATCGGTCGTAAGCGAACTGAGGCTAAATACAGTGTCTCAGATGGGCCTCGAATCGGACCACCCAATGCACGGCTTACCCATGAACAAGCCCTAAGGGATGAAGAAACAACCAATGGTCCGTTTATTGCGGCACTGACGGGCGCATTGCGGCGTTCCCGTTCGTTTAGGTGGCAAGCCACACTGCACTCAGGGCGCCTCGCACTGCATCGCGCCAGCACCAACATAAAAGGCACCTTAGCTACTTCCGCACCCCTAATTACTGGAGGCGTACACCGCTGCAAGGACACGGCGCACCAGCACGCGGGCCAGATGCAGCGCGTAATCCTGCGTTTGCTCCGGTGTCTGCAACGCGAATGGGTCTAACAGTGCGGCTGCGCTTGCGATACGGTCCACGTCCAGCGGACCATTCTTCAGGCCATTCTCGACACTGTGCAAACGTAACGGGAATGCACTAAAGCCCGCCAGCACCAGCCGCACTTCCTGCACCCCGTTCGCGCCCATGCGCAACGCGACCGCAATCCCTTGGTAGGGCCTGCGTCCGCTGGCGGGGTCAAGTGGCAGGTACATGGAGGACGGTAGCCGGTCGGCAACTACCGTGACCTTTGACAGCAACGTTCCGCTTGCAGGTGCAATTCGATTGCCGTCAGCACCGAGCGATTCCACGGTTTGGCTGCCTGCTCCCGCACGGCTGATAAACTCCGCATTGGCGTCAAGCGCGATCAGGGCGGCCAGGACCGGTGCATGCACCTGCCCGCCATCGTGCACGGCACCACCCAGGGTATTGGTGTGGCGCAGGTGAGGTTCGGGTGTGGTACCAAGTGCTTGCGCCAGCGCAGTGCATTGCTGCACAGGCACATTCTGCAACAGTTGGTCATAGGTGGCCGATGCGCCGATCTGTAGAGCACCGGCTTGGTCCTCAATGGCGTCGAGGCCGGAGACCTTGCGCAAACTGACGAGCTTGTGGCTTTGCCGCCTGATATCGGTGGAACGTAACGTCGATCCGCCCAGGTTCAGAAGTTGGTAACCCTGCTGGTCGATGAGCTGCAAGGCAGCGGCTAGCGTATCGGGTGCTTGGTAGTCGGTTTGATTTTCGATCATGGCATCACACGGTTTTGGGTTGAGAGGATTGAACCAGCGCCCAGATTTTTTCTGGTGTGACCGGCATATCGATATGTTGAACGTCAAACTGTTCGAGTGCGTTAATCAGGGCATTGACCACGGCCGGGGCCACAGCCGGGTTGCTCGCGTCGCCCGCGCCCTTGGCACCCAGGGGATTCGAGGGTGAAGGGGTTTCGGTGCGTATCAATTCGACCTCTGGCATCCAACTGGCGCGAGTGACTGAATAGCTGTCAAAATCTGCGCTCAGCATTTGGCCAGTTTGCGGGTCGTAACGCGCCTCTTCAGCCAGCGCCTGGCCCACACCCAACACCACGTTGCCCAGGGTCTGCCCATCGACAACACCAGGGTTGACCACGACACCGAAATCGTTGGCCGCGATATACCGTTTGAGGTCGATATGGTAGGTTTCCTGGTCGACTTCCACGATGGCAATGTGGGTTCCGAAGGGAAAGTTGAAATTCTTCGGATCGAAAAACGCCCTGGCCTCCAAACCGGGATCCAGGTGATCAGGAAGGTCCCAGCCCATCCACAGCATGAGCGCGATTTGCTGCAGCGTCATGACCGCCTGTTCAGGAGCAGGGCGGCCAATCAGGCGACCTTTGTCATAGTCGATCAGGTCGATCGGCATCTTGAAAAGATGGGCCGCCATGGCACGGGCTTTTTCGATGATGACCCGACAAGCCTTCTCGACCGCCGCACCTTCGACACTGAGCGAGCGACTGCCATAACTGGCCTGGCCGTAATAGAGCGGCCCGGCGGTATCGGAGTGCTTCAGCACGATGTAGTCCATGGGAATCTGCAGCACGCTGGCCGCAATCTGGACAAAGGTCGTGTCTTGTGATTGGCCATGCGGTTGCGCGCCGGTGGTAATGGCAACTTCGCCGGTGGGCGCCACGTGAATGTATGCACTGCCCCAGGTGCCACTCATCAGCCCTTCAGCGCCCATCTTGCCCGAGTTACCGACGCCGGCAACTGCGACATAGGAGCCAATGCCCAGCCCCAGCCACTTGCCACGTTGCGCGGCCTCTTTTTTCATGGCACCGAGCTCTGCGTAGCCCGCTTTTGCCAAGGCCGCGTCCAGCAGGTTTTGGTAGTTGCCCGAATCATAGGTCCAGCCCAGACCATTCTCGAACGGAAACTGATCCGGTTTGACCATGTTGATGCGCCGAACTTCTGCTGGGTCCATACCGATGCGCTTGGCGTACATCTCGATCATGCGCTCAATAAAGAAAATCGCTTCCGCACGCCCCGAGCCGCGCATCGGCGCTGTGGGTACTTTGTTGGTGTACACCACGTCGACTTCGTAGCAGGCTTTTGGAATGACATAGGCACCGGTGATGCTTTTGCCAATCAAGGGCAAGGGCTGGCCGGGAGCGTTGATGACCGGGTAAGCGCCCACATTGCTGTAGGCACGGCACATCAGGGCGCTGATCTTGCCATCTTTGCTGCCGGCCAGTGTTCCGTATTGCACCTGGTCACGCGACTGTGCGGTGCTGCGCGCAAAGCCCTCGCGGGTGTCCACCCACTTGACAGGGCGGCCGATCTGCTTGGCCATCCAGAGGACGAGCGGTGTGTCGGGATACAAATTGCCCTTGCAGCCATTACTCTCACCCATGGTGGGGACGATCACACGCATGCGGTTATACGGAATACCCAGTACGTAGCCGGAAATCAACAGTCGATGCGGGTAGGGAATCTGGGTGTTGGCCCACAGGGTGTATTGGTCGGTATGGGCGTCGTACTCGGCCAGGGCACCGCGCACTTCCATGGTGTTGTGCATCATGCGCTGGTTGCAAATCTTTTGCTCGACCACGACCTCGGCGCTGTCAATCGCCGCCTGGGTTGCGCCTTTGTCGCCAAAGATAGTGTGAATCAGGCGGTTATTCGGTGCCGTCTCATGCAGTTGCGGTGCACCCTCTTCGAGTGCCTTTTCAGCATCCAGAACCACTTCAAGTGGCTCAAGATCGACCTGGATTTTCTCCAGGGCTGCATAGGCTTGCTCACGCGTTTCTGCTACCACAGCGGCGAGTTGGTCACCCACAAAGCGCACGCGGTCGGTCGCAAACACACGGTGCGATCCTGGCACGATGCCGGAGGGGTGGGGCAAAAAGTTGCTCTTTTCGTAGGGTGGGATCCAGATCACCGGCATGGGCATGACGCCCTCGGTATCTTTTGCCGTAAACACCCGGATGACGCCGGGCATGGCCTCGGCGGCACTTGTGTCGATGTTTTTGATTACGGCATGGCCATGCGGGCTTTGCAGAATCGCGGCATGGGCCATACCCGGCAAGCGCATATCGGCAATAAAGCGTGCCTCGCCACTGAGAAGCTCCCGGGTTTTGCGGGTTTTCGCAGCATCGCCAATGGCTTCGCCAGGGCCGCCGGTGACGGACTCGGCCGCTGTGCGCCCATGGATTTGATTGGCCGCGGCCTGTATGGCTTGAACCACCTGCTGGTATCCGGTGTCACGCGATATATTGCCATGCAGCCACTGCCGAATTTCTTCCGGCGAAGGATCTGGATTGCGGGTCAATAACTCCACCGCTGCCATGATGGTGCCCGGCGTAGAGAATCCGTTCTGGACCGCAAAATGCTCCCACAAAGCGGCTTGAATGGGGTGCAACTCCGCACCTGCCAAGCCCTCAATGGTCGTGACCGAGCAATCGCTCGCCTCGACCGCATGCATCTGGCAACTTTTTACGGCTTTGCCATCGACCAATACGGTGCACGCACCGCAAGAACCTGTCCCACAGCCGCGTTTGGTACCAGTCAGTTCCAGGTCGTCGCGCAGGAAGTCGACCAAAGGCAGATTGGCTGCCACGTCGTGCTCGTGGGGGGTTTGATTTACTACAAGTTTAATTTTCATGGTCAGGTCATGGGGTTGAGTGACGGAAGAGCCAGCGCAGCGTCATATCCAGTCTAGCCCAAGTTGCCGGTCTTGTCCCGATGAAGTCATGGCGTTGCTGTAAGAATTTTCTGGCATTTTTATGCACTTGTCTATGCATCATGGTGGAATGTACATGGTCCGGTGTTAGCATGATGCCTCTCTGACAGAATATCGGTGAATGGTGGTCAATCACGTAGGGTCCGTGGCATTGTTACCGTCGCTCTTGGTCCGAACTTTCAGGAGTCAACACATTACAAAAGCATGTCACGTCCGTTAGTCGCAAAAATTCACCTCGCCGCGATGGAGCACAACCTCGCGGTGGCACGCCAACGTAGTCCAAGATCAAAACTCTGGGCCATCATCAAGGCCGACGGCTACGGCCATGGCCTGGAGCGTTCGATGCGCGGCTTTGCCGGCGCGGACGGTTTGTCGCTCACCGACTTTGACGATGCGATCAGATTGCGCGAACTGGGGTGGCAGAAACCCGTGTTGCTGCTCGAAGGCGTGAACAGCGCAGCGACCTTGCGACTGGCCGCCGAACACCGCATTCACACAGTGGTGCACTGTGCCGAGCAGATCGAGATGCTGGAGAAGACGCACCTCGACACCGCGCAAGGCCCGCAGATGGATGTCTATCTGAAAATCAACACAGGCTTGAACCGGCTGGGTTTTCTGCCGGAACATGCGGCATCCGCCCATGCCCGACTCACCGCCGTCCCTGCGGTGGCAAGCATTTCCCTCATGACCCATTTCGCGAATTCTTACGCATACGGGACCACCCACCCCGGTATTTCCGTGTCGGAACAGGTGATGCGGTTTCGTGCAATTGGCAGGCAACTTGGCGGCGAGTGCAGCCTGTGTGACTCCGCTACAGTGCTGGCTGTGCCAAATGCCTACGCCGATTGGATCCGCCCCGGCGTGATGCTCTATGGTGCCACGTGTTTTCCGGGCGTTGCGGCCAGCAGTCTGGGGCTGCTGCCCGCAATGACCCTGGAAAGTGAAATCATTGGAGTGCAACACATCACGGCCGGCGAAAGCGTCGGTTACGGGAGTCGCTTTTTCGCTGAAAACAGTATGGTTATTGGTGTCGTCGCCTGCGGCTACATCAACGGCTACCCACGTTCCATCAGAGACGGGGCGCCGGTGCTTGTCAATGGGGTAAGGACACGCGTCGTGGGGCGGGTATCGATGGACAAGCTGACCGTTGATCTGACCCCTGTTGCCGCCGCGCGCGTGGGCAGCAAAGTAACGTTATGGGGCCAGGGTTTGCCCATCGAGGACGTGGCAAGTGCCGCAGACACCATCTGTTGTGAGCTCATGTGCGGCGTATCCAATCGGGCCAGGGCGATTGAAGAGCCATTGCCAAAAGCGGACGACTGATCACACCTTTACCAACGTTTCGATCCTTGTTTCTCGCTGATGTCGGCGTTCTTCGGCATCTCGTGCAAAAAATCTTTTACCCCATTGATAATGGCCCCAATGGTGCGGCGAAATATCTGGGCAACCAGTTTTTTGTCGGGTATTTCGTTGTGATCGGCGATAAACATCTCTGCCGATGCCTTCATGCTGCCTGCATTGTTCTTTTCCTGATAGGAAAGTTTAACGACCTTGTCTTTGCCGTTAACGGTATTTGACGCAATCAACGCGCGTAAGTAATTTTCCTTGGTGACCGCATAGAAGTTGGGGTAGACCAACATGAAATACTCCGGGTCTTCCAGAGCATCGATCAAAACATAGAAGCTGCCGTGCTCTGGTAGCTCGAAAGTCACGTCGCCTTCGTCGTCTATCCGTGAATCGACATTCAATGCGGCTTTTATGACCGATCGATAGAACTCTTGCAACTCTGATTTACTGGCCATAGTGGGCTCTCCTGATCTGGTTTCACCTATCTGGCATTCCCGTACAGCGGGAATTCAGGGTGCTTGGGTGTCGTGTGCGTTGCTGCCCGCGCAGAAACGGCATGGGTGTGGCGCTGGTGTTGAAGCATGGCGACTAGTCAGTTAGTGGTGGTGCTCGCCACCACCACCATGTTCATCGCCTGGCTTGCGAATCGTAACAATCGCTGTGAGTAAACTAACCAAGAGTGTGGCAAGTAGCAGCATGCCGGTAGACTGCAACTCATGGTGGTGGAAGTCCTCGTAAGTCATGCATCCATGGTGGGCGGGCGCCTCAGTGCTTGCCTGGGTCTGCGTGGCGCCCGGTAACTTGGGCAAAGAAATAGCGGGTGCGCCAGTTGCGGATGCGGACGCTTCTGATGCCCGATTGAACGTCAAATGGTAAAACGACATCATGTCGCATTTGGATTGAAGGTGTTGAAACTCAATGATCTTTTCGCCCGCTTCAAAGGCGAAGAATCCGGTAAAGATGGCCCCGCCCGCAGCCATGACGGTTCTACGCGCATGCTGTTGGCCCTCATGGTTCTTTTTCACAGCCGCTTCGGTTGTTTTGATGCGGTCACTGATAAGCCGCTTAAAG
Source organism: Rhodoferax sp. (assembly GCA_021738345.1). Classification (GTDB taxonomy): domain Bacteria; phylum Pseudomonadota; class Gammaproteobacteria; order Burkholderiales; family Burkholderiaceae_C; genus Allorhodoferax. Next base: position 6,508 of record JAIPCE010000032.1, read on the forward strand.
CTTTCCACGGCTTCCAATGTGCCAATTTCCTTGTCCAATTGCTTAATGAGCATTTCCGGAAAATAGGTGTACGCATGGGGCTTGGCCGGTCGGACCAGGTTGCCCAAGGCCACACTCAACGCCGTCTGGGTAATTTCATGCATGTGGTTGGAGAGCGCATGGTGTATCTCCTCGTGCATCTCGATGGCCTCCTTCTCTTCCTTGGGTTGGAAATCCAACGCAACGAGCGAGAAAGAAAAGAGCAAGGGAATCGACCCGTACAAGGTGGCCGACAAAAAATCGACGTGCAGAAGATTTGCCATAAACGGCCAAAGTCCGAGCAGTAGACTGACCATCGTCAAACCTAACTGGGGACCCCAAAAAGCACCCAAGCGGGAAGCCAGCAGCAACAATTGCGCACGCGCATTGAACACATCCCGCGAGACCGTCCATGCCAATAAGCCAAACCCGAGCAATGCAATGGCTGGGTTCAGAACTGCGCATAGCACCACGATTGCCAGACAAAAGGCGAAATAGGCGCCCAACACGTTGTTGGGTGTATCGAAAGGAAAGGCCAGTTTGATGTGCTGTTTGACCGATGCGTCTGCATGCTGGTGCTTGCGTTGGAGCAGATTGCTGATCTCGATCTTTTTTCTTCCGACGGTCGCCAAAAGAAACAGCCGGGCCGCCGCGCCGCGAATGATGGGCGCCGAGCTGCGCAAGGTGGCGCCCGGAGGCAAAGTGAGATTCCACACATCTGGATTGCTCGGAAGCCTGGTGATGTGAAACGATTTGTCGTCGCCACCGCTCGAAACGTAGAGTCGCAATTCGTTCTGATCGAGGAATATTTCTTCCGGCAACGGGGTCACATGCAGACCCTCGGGTACCAGCGGAATGCCCAAGGGGTTGCCAAAGTCGATCTCTACCTCATGCTTCTTTTTTTCCGCAACCTTGATGCGGTTTGACTTACCTTCCGCTTGCACTGCCACGTTGAGCTGCCTGGCCTGAGCGGCCTCTTTGAAGCGCCGCCCCCGGTTGAGATTGGATTTTTGCTGGGAGGAGTGGCTGATATCGGCTGAAAGCGCCGGCAAAAACAGGCCAAAGTCCGCCCGATCAGCGGCCACAATAATCGAATAGCAAAAAGGCTCGTTCGGTCGACCACTGAACTCACCGATCAAGTCTCCTGCAGACAAACCCTCCAAGGTGCTGATCAGCTCCTCAAGCAGGTCTTTGAGCATGCTGTGCAGCGTAGACCGCAGCTTGATGTGCTTGGTGACAAAGCCGGACCGGAAAGACTCTTCAAGTGCAATCGACTCCCGGCTGGGAACGAGATCAACGAGCGGGCAGTAATTCTTTTGCGCGTAGGTGAACAACACCGTCTCATTGGGAAGCGGCAAGTCGTCTGCAGGCACCTTGACCCTGCCGGTTACCAGGGCATAGCCGATGCCCAGATCAAAAGACAAGCGGTCGAGCGCCATCAGTCCACGCCGCCTGGCAACAGCGCGGGCATAGGAGATCAACTCCCCAAATAACTCATCATTTTCAAAAAATGGTGCCATGGTTAAACCTAGATTCCTTGGGTGCGTGCGCCTGGGCAGGTGGCCTTTTATAGCCGATCTTCGACAAAATACATATGCATTGCACCCTTGCCTTTGACTTCAAACTGACCGCGCGCCGCGATTTTGAAGTCATTCTTGACAAGGTTCCAGGTATTCTCGGAAATATTGATCCTCATTGGTTCTGAATTGCTTTCCATGCGGCTCGCGGTATTGATGGTGTCACCAAAAACATCGTAGAGATACTTTCTGATTCCCACAATGCCACCCACCACAGGCCCGGAGTTGATGCCAACCCGAATCTGCCACTGAATTTCGGAACTGAGATTACGTTGCTTGAGATAGTCAATAATTTCAAGTGCCGCATTGAGCAGGTTGTGGGCATGGCGCGTATCTGCCACCGGCATGCCACTCACGCACAGGTAGGCGTCACCAATGGTCTTGATGCGTTGACAGTCATAGCGTTCGATAATCAAGTCGAAATTGGTAAAAATGTCGCTCAGTTCCTCGATAAGGAGCTTGGGCTCCAGATCCTTGGACAGGTTAGTAAACCCGACCACATCGGAAAAGAAAACAGAAACATTGGGAAACATCTGCGGATCGGAATGTCCCGACTCCTTGAGGTCGTCAGCGACTTTTTGAGGCAGAATATTCAGCAGCAGTTCGTCACTTTTTTCCTTCTCAAGCTGAATTTCACGGGTACGCAGCGCAACAATGTTCTCTAGCTCGTCGTTGTGGTCCTTCAGACTTGAAATGGCACGGCGATTAAGTACAAACAACACGACGAAGGTGATTTGAATGAGCGCCGCGATCGAGCCTGCCATGATGATTCCGGACAGACCTGCAATGGCCAGCAATTTTCGTTGCAGGTTTTCGGAGTCCAGCACCATGGTGAGCGTCGCCTGGTTATTCACCCGGTCTGGCTTGAGCGCCAGCGCAATGGGCGCGGCCTGCCCGGACCGAGTTTTGACGTCGAGTCCCGGTGATGAGCTGTAGCTCACGCTGCCATCGTTGACTGCAACCACTGCCCCCTTGATGTCGGCTGTCGACGATACAACGGATGCCATCCACTTCTGAACCTGCTCCAGTTCCACAAAGGTCAATCCTTTGGCGATGACCGAATCAATGTTGCGACGGATAATCTCGGCCACAAATCGGGTATTTTCTGACGCATTACTCTGCAATACATCCCGGTAATTCATCAGATTGATGCCGGTAAACACCAACTGACAAAAGCTGATGTTCGCAATCATGATGCTCATCAACATCATGCGTCTGACCTCACCACGTTCATTGGTCGCGCGCACACGGCTCAAGATGGACATGAACAGCACCGTACCAAGAAGAGTAACCACCAAAATGGTGAGCCCCGAAGACTGGGTAAACCCGATCGTTTTCGAGCTAAGTACCGACTCATCAAATGAAACATCCAGATACGCGCTGATGGTTCCGTCCTTACCCATCACCGGCATGAACTCATGGTAAATACCATCACTCAAAAGGGTCTGCGCACCGGATTGCAAAATCAAGGCCGAATCGAGCCTGGCGAGCAGTGCCTGGTAGGTCTCTGGCGTGGGTACTTTCTTCGGGAAAACACTGAAATAGACATTTCCATCCGGACTCACGATACTGACGTTGTCGGCGCTGCTGATGTATTCGTGAATTTCATTGACAATAGCGGAGGCAGAGTAAAAGCTGGGCAATTGCTTGCCATATATAAGACCATGCTCAATAGTTTTTATGCCGCTCTTTGAGACCGCAAGCGAACTCTCAAAAAACGATTTCTTATAGTTTTCCTGCAAGTTCTTCACATTAAGGTAACCCACCACCGCCATCAGCGTCAAGATAATGATGGCCGAGGTGAGCAAATAGGTCCACTGAATGGCTCCTTTGCCCTTGGGTTTTTCGTCGCTAGTGAAGTCAGTCATAAAACGCGATCCTTACCAGACACCATACGATCCGGCTTAACATAAAAAATCTCTTGCGAACCCTCTGCGCTACCGCGCAGTTGCACACCCAGATAGCCCTGCTCCAACAATTGCATCTGGGCTGCGTAATCCTGGATTGAGACCGCCAGAGCACCTGAGATATCCACTTCCATGGCGTGGGGCCAACGCATCACCAGATACCTCAGGTATCCGTTGAATTTTGGCTTGAGCCCGGCAATCCAGAAGCCAGTGTCCAAAAATGATTTCACACTCGATAGATTGAGTGGGGATACGGTCGCAGCCATGACGCGGGCGGGGGGTCGCTCCAAGGTGGATGACGCGGATGGCGCACGAGCCAACTCGGCAAAGGCGCCCAGGGTCAATTCCTTTTGCAAACCCATACCTCGGTAGCTGGGCAGCACATTGACCGCCTTGAAGTAGGCTAGAAACGGCAACATCTCAGCCGGCAGTTTTAAATCGTATCCCACGTTGTCGGACCGGTCGCCCATGAGCAGGATGCCAAAAAACCCGACCAGACGTGCGCCACACTCCACGCCCACGCAAAAACCGCCGGTCTGAAAAAACTCCAGCATTTCTGCGCGCGAAACGGGGTAGTACAACGTAGGACTTTCCAGCTCTGCGCACACCACGTCCTGAATGTCTAGCAGTTCGTCGACACACTGCGCGTCTAGCCGGTAGGCGCGGACTGCACCGCTGGCAGGGTCAGCAAGCATCATGCAGTTGCCACCTTGGGAGGTCGGGATGCCAGGAAGACAAAGAACAACAAGGCCACTGCGAACACGATCCCAAGTACGCCAATACCAGACTCCATTACCGATAGCCAGCCAAAAACCATGGGGCCCATGGTTTGTCCGATTTTCTTGACAATACTGAATATACCCAGAGACTTGCCGACGCCGTGCCTTTGGACCGCCTTGAGCGACAGGAAGTAGTTGTTTTGCGCCACCAGTCCGATACCGTCTGACAATCCGAGCGTGAGCACCGCAATAGCGCAAGTAATCGGGTTAGGCATGAACCCAAATAGCAACAGGCCGCAGATGATCAGCAAGAAACTGACCGTTGTTGAGACTTTGAAAGAATATTTTTTAATGACCGTTCTGCTGAGTACCGGTCCCAGATAAACGACACACAAGCCATATAAAAGAAACAAGCGCCCCACATCGCTAGGCGTCACGCCGATGGTCTTGGCATATACCGGGACAAAGTAGTTCAGAAACATCAGACAGATCGCCGTGGGGATTGCAACCGTAACGAACATGAGCTGGACTTGCGGATCAAAAACGAGCGACTTGCGCTTGTAGGCGCGGGTCGGCCGGTGAATGACGGGAGCTGGCATCTGGTTCGCGGTGAACGCCAGGCTAAAGGCTATGGCAACCCCCATAAACACCAGGGCGATCCAGAATATGCCTGAGTACGACAGACGTTCGATCAGGAAGGCGCCCAAAATCACCCCGCAATTGATACCCGCGTAAATGCCAGAGTTCAAGGCGGCAAAGCCTGTAGTCTGGCTTTCTGCGCTGCCGCTTTGTGCCACATAGCCCCGCAAGGACATCCAGGCAAAACCATAGCCGGTGCCCACAATCAGGCGTGCCAGCAAAAATACCAAAGCGGAAGACGAGAGCGCTGAAAGCAGAGTGCCTGCGGCCACAATAAACAGCCCCGCAATGAACGGCGGGCGCCAGCCATGGCGATCAAGCAAGAAGCCGGTGACCATGGTGGAAACAATGCTGGCGAATATTTCAATGGTTAATGGCAAGCCCAGAAAAATATTCTCTGACAGACCAAAAATGGGATCGTAATTCTTCAAAATCACGGGTAGGAAGGACGTGGCCATGCTGGCTGCAAGAAAGAACACAAACGCCTGAGGTCGAACCACTGATATATCGCCCAACGCACGTTTTTTGGTGGGTATATGCCCTGCCCTGTGGCTCGCCGCCTGGTGACCAAAGTACAAACCGAGAAACAGCACAATCTCGACACTAAATAGAATGGTTGTCACCAACAAGGTGAGCGCATCAATCACAATGGCCCGATTTTTCGATGCAATATAGGCCGAAGACAAAGCAATCACCGCCTCTGCCTTGGCACCAGAGGCGTCACTTTGCAGGGCCACCCGAGTGGTACTTTCTGGCTTCAAGCCGGCGAGGTAGCTGGCGTTGTCCACCGCGTCCGCGCGCTGTGTGCTGTACAAAGTCTTGGACGCGCCATCGGTGAGCAAAATGCTCTCGATCTCGGGCATGGCCTCAGGAATCGAGCCCATCCAACGTTCTACATTCTCAAGGTTGGAGTACGGTACGCCCTTGGCGGTCACTTTTTCGAGATTTTTTTGCACCAACTGCCCGACCAGCGCATGGTTGCGGTGCACCGTGGACAAATACACCGGTTGAAACTCGACAATGGTCAATGTGGTCAGAATCGCCTGACATGAGCCTATCACCAACAAAACCACCGTCAATAGTTGTCGCGTCCTGAGCTTGCCGGTGCTCGCATCAACAACCTGTATTCGCAGCAGAAAAATCACCAGCAGCAACGCAGCAATAAGCCCAGCAACTAGGGTTTGCTGCATGATGGTGGCTTCAAACGCGTTCGCGTGTGGCGCGATGACGTTTTCGTCAAACACAATATCCATCGCCCCGATTGCTTGACCGTTGGGATCGGTGATCGCGATCAGCACGTTGTATTTTTTATCCAGAATCTGCCAACTCGTTTTCTTGCCGCCCGAGCGCATCATTTGCCGTATGTCGGCCATGAGCGGACCTGACGCCATGGCAACACCCTCGGAAGTCTCAAGGCTATAGGGTATGCGGCCGTCCGCCAATATGACTTTTACATCCTTGACATCTGCATTGGTGGTCTTTACTTCCTGCAATATTTCCTGAATACCGAAGAAGTTATCCAATTGCTTGCCATACTTCAAGGCATATTCAATCTTGCGAACACTTTCTCCACCATTGATGACAAAGCTAGAAACATAGGACTCGGTCATGCTTTTCTTGAACGAGCCCGAACTCAGCGTCGCGCCAAACCCCAAGGCGAGTAGCAAAATAAGCAAGGTGGATGCGATGAATAAGGACCGAATTTTGCTTTGAGTCATCTGAGCGCCTCATTCATCCTGTGTACAAACAGCATAACGTGCATGCTAGTACTACTTCTTCTTGGCGACGGGCGTGGTTGACGGCACGCTGGGTGCAACTGGTACGCTTTCGACCATCAAAAATACCTTGTCTGAAACCAACAAAATTTCGAAGGGCGGTTTGTAGCCGATTTGTTTGGCCACATGAAAATTGAGTGCAATCGTGGGTGTGTCGCTGTAGACCTGCGGCAAGGCGTCTGCACTGGCCCCGTTGAGCAGTTTTGCCATCTGTACGGCGCCAAACTGCCCCATACCGGTAAAATCGGCGCGCGCCAAGCTTAATAATGCACCGCGACTTACCTCCTCATCTCCCAATTGCGAAAATACCGGAATTTGTTTGTCATAAAACGGCTTCAGAACCGGATAAATATGTTCTGGTCTGAGGCCAGGCGCCGGGGAAATTGCATAGTAAAACCCATCCACCTCAGAGGCAAGTTCGGTATGTGCCTGCAATAAGTCCTTGAAATAGCGGTCCTGGTCCTCGGCATTCTTGGCGCCGGGAACGAGCTTGCGAACAATTTCAAAGCGCTTTTCCTTTGCAACTGCTTCGATATCGTCCACTGCGGCAAAAGCTTTGCCGTTTGGCGAGTCTTCGTACACGACACCCATTTTCTTGAAGTGAAAGATGTCCGAGAACACCTGCAGTTGCTGTTTATACCGCACGGGGTCGAGATGGGCCCACACTTTGGGGCGACCTGAAGAATTCAGTGTCTTCACGATGCCGGACTTCACCGCGTTGCTGGTCGAAAATACCATGGCCTTGGACTGGTTATCGTCTGAAGCCATCAGTTTCCCGGCCACGGTCCCCATGACGATCATGAGGTCAGCGTCCTTTTTTTCGCTGAATCGCTTGAGCACCTCGGACTCCTTACCCGGAATGGACTTCAGCGAATAGTAGCCGTCAGGGATGAACTCAATATAGGTACTGAACTCCCGTTGCGCACTGATGTAATTCCACATTTCCCTGGTATCGACCTGGCCCCAAGTGAACGGAACTCTTTCTACCCCCTTCACCCAGCCCCTGGCCTCAAGACCCTTGAGCAAGTAATAAAACGTTCCAGCGTAATTGGTGTAGGGTCCGGATTCTATGTAGGCCACGCGCCATTTCTTTCCCTGATTGAGGCTGGGTGCCACAGAAACTTCGGGGGTTGCAGCGCGTGTCGCCCCGACCAGACCCGCCAGAAGACAAAAAAGTGCTAAAAGTGAGATGATTTTTTTCATATATTTTCCAACATTTTTATTTCATGTCAATTTCACAGCTTCACCAGAAGGTAAACCGGGATGATTGGGAATGCCTGAGAGTCTGTCCACAATCAAACGGATAAGATGGAATCCGAGTTTTGGTTGCTGAAAATACAGCTTGTAAAGCGAGTCATGGGCCAATTTGTAGAGCAGACAATCGGTCTCGCAAACAATGCTGACAGTACGCTGCTTTGACGATGAAAAAATCCCGATCTCGCCAAACAACTCACCGGCATTCAAAGTCTTGTCAATTTCAACCAGTTTGACCTTGCCGGTGTGAAGATAATACAGGTCGTCTGCCGCAGCTCCTTTTCTGAAAAGCAGGTGCCCGGCCGGAAATGACTGCGCCACCATATGTGGCAGCAGCCACTGCGATACGGGGGTATCGGCCTTGGCATTTTCAATGTCTTTCACCAATGCTTTGATTTGAAAGAGCCGCCAGCTATTGAGTGGCAACAAGATGCTACTCAGCACGATTGTAGGTAATTGCGCTTCCATGACGCCGTAGATGACGAACGCAATATTGGAGAATATGGCGACCTGCCGCAAGGACTGCATATTCTGCATGGAAAAGCTGCACAGCGAAAGGGCCACGCCGATAAAGCCGATCCACATACCTGACGAAATGCTTGTCATATGATTAGGTCATCGTATCGGAATGTCTAGGTTCGGTGATTTTATTGCAAGCGGACTGTCTTTTGCTGACTCAGGGGAGTCGCCCTGCAATATACCTTCATTCTGACCGGCGGAAGAGGTTTTTCCTGTCGACATCACTGCAGCTGTGGGGCAGCGTTGAGTGCGCGGCGGCGTTTGGCCTCGGTTTCTATCGCGGCGATCAGGTCCGGCTGCTGGCCGGCCAGTCGATAAAAGTCGGCCACTTCCAGCACCAGGGTGGTGCATTGCGTCAGTGTGACCACGTCGGCCGACCGGGGTTTACGTTCGAGTAGCGCCATTTCGCCGAAAAAGTCTCCATCGCGCAAGATTTTAGTACGCTCACCCAAGTGCACCTGCACTGAGCCACTGACAATAAAGTACATGGAATCGCCCGCTTCACCTTTGTGGATGATCCGCGTGCCCGCCGAAAAACTGCGGGAGTGCAGTTGCCCCACGATGTCGGCCACCGCGATAGCGCCCACGTCGGAGAAAAAGGGCACCTGTGCCACCAGGTCCCATATCCGCATGAATTCTCGCCGCCTGACTTCCTCCGCAAAACCGGTGGCCAGAATACCGGCCAGCAGGGCCAGCACACAAATACCGCACAGCATGACCAGCCCACCGAGCATGCGTCCGGCCGGGGTCTGGGGCACGACATCGCCATAACCGGTGGTGGTGAGCGTGACGACGGCCCACCATAGCGAAGAAGGAATGCTGCCAAAAAACTGGGGTTGGGCTTCGGCCTCAAGCCAGTGCGCCACCGTGGCCGACGAGAACAAGACCATGGCGAACAGCGCTGCGGCAGCACCCAGGGCGGAACGTTCGTTGTGAAAGACCCGTGCGATCAGGGCCACGCCCGAGGCTCGGGTGGCAAGCTTGGAGACCCAGAGCAAAACGAAAACAGACGCCGAGTCGGCACCTAGCCGTGCCTCCCCCGAGGCGACTGCCAGCGCGGGAATGACGGCCAGCAGATCGATGATGCCAGTCGGCGAAAAGGCCCACGCGATGCGGGTCTGCGCCGAAGTTGAGGCGGAAAAGTGCGGGTTCTCGGGAGCCACCCAAAGGCGAATCAGGTACTCGATAAGGAACAACGCTGCCACCACCCCTGTAATGGTAGCGGCCAGCGCACGGCTTTCGCCAGACAGATCATGGAGCGTGCCGACAGAAACGGAAACGATGCCTATCAGGTTAACCAGAACCTCAAAAGCACGCATACGCCTGCCCACCTTGTCTTGATTGGCGGGATTCGAGAGTCGGTAGATGTTGGCACGGTGTGTCATTTCGCCTCTGGCCGTTACGTAGTCATTGATCTGATCGGAAGCCTATTTTGGCATGGGTATTGTCACAAAATGGCTTGTTGGCCGACCCGCCGCAGCGACACAGCCTCGCGGTCTGCACCCTTTGAATCGTATGGCCCGTACCACCACAAATTTCCAGGTTGCCGGTGAACTCCAATGGTCCGTTGGGAGTTGGATCAATGGCCAGCTCGCCGCATCTGCTCTCCAGCGGGCTGGCTTCGATCACCGCGCGCTCCCCGGTTGCGGTAAAGCCGGCCGCCAAGTGCGAGCTGTCACAAAACGGCTTATTTTTGGACTTCCCACAGCGGCACAGCGTGGCCCTGAACATCGGCTCCTGACCCTCTAGCGCAATCGTGGCGTGGACTGCATAAGGACCATTTTCTCTGACCCTTAGCACATTGACTTCTGGTGCAGCTTCTTGTGGGCCCGAATCGAGCCGTTCGTAAGTAATGGCGCCCGACGGACAATCGCGCGCAATGTTGGCCATTTGCTCCGGCGTGGTTTCCTCGGGGTGCAGCCAGGGTCCGACGACATTGGCAAGGAACACCCTCGGTGCGTTGAGAACGCAGTTACGGGAGTGGATGCAGCGTTTGGTGTCGTAGTGGATCCGAATGGCGTCAGTACTTGCCACATTGGGGTTGTCAGGGTCCTGTCGCAGTGGCGCGGGCACAGGATGGGTGGCGGGCGCAACGGCTTGTACGGTCCTTGGCAGCGTGGCGGTATCTGCCGAAAAGTGCTCCTCAAAATTGGCATGCAGCTTTTTCAGTCGGGTCGCCACCGACTCCAGGCTATCGGCGACACCAGGCAGGTGCAGTTCCTTTTCAAGGGTCCGTGCCAGTGCCGCAAGCTGCGTGGCACGTTCACCGAGCACTTGCGCGGCACAGTGCTGCACCAGCGGGCCAATCGACCCCGGCAGCTCAAAGCTCAGACCCGCGTTGCCAGCCGTGCCATGGCGTTTGCAAGGCAACCGGGTTGCTGCTTCACCGACAGCAGTCAGTGCAACCATCATGGCGGTGGCGGCCTGCGCCAAACCGGTGCGCAGCGCCTGTGGCAAGGGGTTGGGCGCAAACACCTGTACAAAAGTGCGCAACATCAGGGTGTAGAGGCTGTTGCCAAGGTCCACGACACGGATCGCCAAGGGGTCGGTCACGGTAGTGGCGGAATTCTTGTGGATAACGTCGATTAGTCGCGGATTGACCAGGGCGGGTCGCGCCGGCTCAAACGCGGGGCGTGCCACTTTGAGTTGCTTGAGCTCTTCCAAAATCCCGGCAAACCGTGCGTAGTGCGAGTCCTCGCTGTGGGCGGGTGCACCCTCGCCTTGAATCACGATTTCTTCGATGGCGCGGTGCGCAGACGCCAGATCGGTGACGGCAAACAGCCCTGGCAATGCAAACTGTGCGCCACCGACCTGTGCCTCTCCATGGCCCGCGAACAAGATGTCTTCACCGAGTTTCTCGGCCAGCGCGTCTATGCCATTGGCGATGGCATGGTAGAGGTGGCCCTGGGACGCATAGTCGGTTGGCGTGGGAGACACCAGATCGGTTCTGATTTCCCGGTGGTAGTGGTGCAAATGACGAAATGCCGTGCCATCTGGCAGGTCGATTTCCAGCGGTTTTTCGATGAAAGCAAAGTGCTGTACCGTGTCCTCGTTGAATGGCGACAGTTTCAATTCGATGTCTGCCGGGAAGCGCCCCGCAGGCACAGGAAAATCAGGACGCGCGAAGTGCGCTGCCGATCCAAATGCGGTCAAGAGGTTGTTGACCAGGCACAGGTGCAGCATTTCCTCCAGCGCAACAATGCGTATCTGTTTGCGCCAGCGCTCGATCGCGGCCAACTCGGCGTCTGTGACGCCTTCGTCGGTAGACCGTTTGAGGCTCATCAAGGCGTAAAGGTAACTGCACATGACCGTGTGCTCAAATTCCGCTGCCTCGGACAGCAAAAACACCAGCTCTTCCCGATCTTTGATATTGGTTTCCAAGAGTGACTCCAGTTGGTTGGCAGGGAAGGTCGGTTTATAGCATTGAATGGGGGCCCGGCCATAGCCCTTGCCACAAAGCCGGCTGACGTCGACGCAGCGGACCCCCTGCAACCCGATGCAGTGGCGCCGTGTTGCAGGCGTCGCTCATTCGAGCAATTTGAACGCGATCGACGAAACAAACCCTGCCAGTGTGGTCAGACCCACAATATTGGGTCCGCCCAGATGCACCGCTTCGGGAATCATGGTCTGTGCAATCATGGTCAGCATGGCACCGGCCGCTACTCCCTCGACGAAGACCACGGCGGTGTGGTTGATTTCGGCTCCGATCAGAAAGCCAAGGTACGAACTCAGTGCACTGGCCAGGACCAGTGACAGCCAGAGGAGAACAATCCGGTGTGCTTTCCAGCCCTGCTCCCGCATACCGATGCTGCTGGAAAAAGCCTCTGGCAAATTTGATAGAAAGAGTCCTGCGATCAGGGTGTAAGGAATCAGGGCACTGAGCGCGGGTGCGGATTCAGCGCTGCTCTTGCTCGTCACCATTGCCAGCACGCCAGCGCCCACGACAAAACTTTCGGGGATGCCGTCCATGACACTGCCCAACCAGATTGCCAAGGGCGCGCTGTTGTGTTCCTGCGCATCCTGTTTGATTTCGTGGCGTCCGGGCAGTCTGTGGGTGTGCAGGCCAGCCATCACCTCAGCGGCCCAGCCCGACCCTTGGGTAGCAGAGTGCATGTCTGCACGGTGCAGGTCTTCGAGCCGCATCTGGGCACAACGCGTCGTGATTTCTGCCAGTTCCGGAACCAGTGGGCGCAACTTGTCAAAGTCGACCTTCAATAACTCAAAGGCCTTCACTGGTGAAATTGCCTGGGCGCTTGCATAGTACGGGGTGTGGGTCAGCAACGTGATGGCCCCCAGCACCTCCCCGTCGGTGACCGATTTGAAAGCCTGTCCTGCGACAGTCAGGCGGACTTCGCCATGGGCAACAAAGAGCATGCGATCCCCTTGCTGACCTTCTTCAAACAGGCGATCACCCGCAGCGAAATGAACCGAGCGAATGGCCGGGATCAGGATTTGCATGTGGTCTGGCGGAATGGCCTGGAAAAATGCGATTTGCCCAAGCTGCTGGAGCATGTGCGTGAGCTGGCGCTTGCGCCGGTGGCGAAGGTGGCTGATGGTGGTGCTGACTTTGCGCAGGTACCCGCCCCCTTTGTCAAGCATGTGGTTGAGTAGGGCAAACAGAACGCCACCAGCAATGCAGCCTGCAAGTAGCCACAGCAAGCTGTCTGCCCCACCCCCGTGTTGCCCAGCGTGGGGCGCGGTCACACCCATGGCGACCGGAGCAACCAGCGCCACACTTAGTGCCGCGATCAAGGCGCCCGCGCCAAACGCAGTAAGACCCGCAGTAATGCTGTGCCGCGGAGTCCACAACATGCCAAGAACCGACCCCAACAGCAAGGAACCGGCACAAATTGCCCCCAGCAGTGCGGCCCAGAGGGAGTAGGAAATGGTAAAGGTGGACATGGGAAAAGGGGCCTGAAAAACGCGTTGGCAAACTGTAGCGCAATCGGGCGTAATCAACAATATCGTTTGTCCCCAGCAAACGTTCTCGTGGGCGTACCATTCCGATGCAATAGACTCTCATGCTTTGTTGTTGGAAACATTTCATGATTGCGAGCCATCGGACGCGCGGTTTGACTGCTTGCTTGCGGTACGGGGTGCGACTGTGATCCAGCGCAAGCACCTTTGGGGCTTGGTGGCGCTGACCCTGATGTGGGGCATCAACTGGCCCATGATGAAGCTCTCGCTGCGCGAAATCAGCCCCTTGTATTTTCGCGCCATGACCATGAGTGGTGGTGCGCTGTGGTTGTTTTTCTTCTACCGCTGGCGGGGCTTGCGCATGTGGCCCACGGTCTCGGAATGGCGGTCTGTGGTTACGCTGGGTCTGCCCAATATGCTGGGATGGCATGCGATGTCGATCTTTGGGGTCAAAGAACTTGCATCCGGCCGCGCGGCCATTTTGGGCTTTACCATGCCGATTTGGACGGTCCTAATAAGCGTTGTGTTTTTCCGCGAGCGTCTGACCTTGCGCGTGGCGTTTGCTGCTGCGTCGGTGGCGCTGGCGGTGGCCCTGCTCAGTTCGGTCGAGTTCGGCGCCCTGTCCGGGCGACCCATGGGCATCCTGTGGATGGAAATGGCCGCCTTGCTGTGGGCGATTGGCACCTTGATGATGCGCCGCGCCCATCTGACGCTGCGCGTGGAGGTCCTGACCGTCTGGATGATGGTGCTGGCCAGTGCCTGCCTGTGGGTAATTGCCGGGCTCAGTGAGCCTTGGCCGCTGTGGCAATGGTCAGGCGTCACCTGGATGAGCCTGGGCTACAGCGTGGCAATCAATTACGGTTTTGCGCAGATCATCTGGAGTGTGCTTGCGCGTGAGCTGCCACCCACCACCAGTGCCATGGGCGTCATGGCGGTACCGATGGTCGGCATTCTGGCGGCGACGGTGATTGTTGGCGAATGGCCGCATTGGCAGGACTTTGTTGCCTTGGTATGCGTGGTGGGCGCCATTGCGGCCGTACTGTTGCCACCGAAGACAAGCTCGCGGACCTAGATGTCTTACCAGGGTGGCAGCAGGCGACGAAAACCGTGTGCCAGAACCCAGACCATGAACAACATATTGCGCAGTAGCAGCGCGGTCAGACTCAGCCTCAGGGCGCCGCGCCAGCGTGTCGAAGGGTCGGAGTCGGCCAGCCGCTCGCCCAGCGTGTGAAGCCAGGCCAGGTTCCTGGGCCACTCCCAGAGTCTGGCGCGCCACTCCGTCGGAATGCCCTCTGGGCCAACACGGGCACCAACCAGACCACCAACAATGGCCCCCACCGTATCCGTGTCGCCGCCACAGCGCACCGCGGTCTCGATCGCACGCGCAAAGTCCTGTGGGTGACTCAGCCAAATATGCAGTGCAACGGGTACGGTGTGCATCACAAAGCCGCTGACGCCTTGCGCCGAACCTGTGCGCTGCGCAAAATCTAGACTGCTCTCCCGCTGCTCGACGCTGGCCAGCGCGTCCTTTAGCAAAGGCAGCAAAGCACTGTCCGTGCCCGCGAGCAGACCCGAAAATTCCGCTAAAAACCGGCCTGTGGTCAGCGGATCAGCCTGTGCTGCCAGATGCGCGGCGCAGGCAACCGCCAACGCACCGTCCTGGGCGCGCGGATCGGTGTGCGTCAGTCGTGTAGAGGCGCACACCAACTGGTGCATGAGTACCGCATCGTCACCCTGGCAGACGCCCAGTATGGCGCTGCGCATGGCCGGGCCGTTGCCCGCCGAAAAAACTCCCTCGCAATGGCTCAAGGGATGCAACCATTGCTTGAGCAAGGATTTCAGTGTGGCAAGTCCGATTCCCGCAGGTGCGCCCAACAACCAGAAGCGCAGTCGCCATGCCAGGTTGTGGGTGAATACGTGGACAAACCAATCGGGCTGAGGCTCGCTGCGCGCGGTCAGTAGCGCCTGCGCCACCAGACACGCATGCTCCGTATCGTCCGAGCAACACCCATGTCCGAAGAAAAAGCGGTGCTGCAAAGGTGCATCTCGCAGCCAGCGGTGTACCCTGCGGCGCGACAGCCCCTCAAACGGCAGGCCGATCGCATCACCCACTGCCGTACCGACCAGGCAACCGGTAATGGCGCGCAGGCGCACGCCATCCAGCGTATTCCGATGGTTGGTGACGGCAGTCTCTTGCTTGCTTGCCTGCTGCACCGGCTTGCCCGAATCCTTGCGCTGCTGCAGCCAGATCCGGATCAGGAGTGGCAGGCAGCCCACATCCAGCACAAAAGGCAGCCAGCACCAGGGTCGCAATTGCGCCACCGGCAGCGTGAGCATGCCAAGCATGCCAAACAGGCCGCCCACCATGACAATGGGCGATGGCCCCCGCTGTCCGGACGGGAGTGCGCGGGAACGTAGGCACTGGCCCCAGAAATTGAATCCGGCACAGTAGAGTGAAAAGGCCAACATGGCCAGTCCCGATAACCATTGAACCGTGTGCCCGAACATGGGTGCAAGCTTAATTGAAAATACCTGAAGTGCAATTACCCAAAAGACAGGCGTCCAGCGAGGCTGCCGTTTCCATTGCCGCTTGCCTTCCGGGAACTGACCGCAGTTGTGCATGGAATCTAGGTTGAGTGGGGCCACTTCCGTTAGACTGCCGCTGAAAACTTTTGACCAGAGACACCATGCCCGCAAAAATCAACACCATCGCACTTCCCAGCATGACGCCGGGTTCGCACCGACAAGTCCAATGGCTTCGCTTTGGAAAAGCCGGTGCCAGGCCCAAGGTCTACCTGCAAGCCGCCATTCACGCCAACGAAATGCCGGGCACCATGGCCTTGCACCACCTGATGCCGCAGCTACTGGCGGCGGAGGAACAAGGTCTGATCGACGGGGAGATTATTGTGGTGCCCACCGTCAACCCGATTGGGCAGGCGCAGTTGGTCGGTAATTCGCATGCGGGTCGCTATAACCTGCTGAGCTACGAGAACTTCAACCGCAACTGGCTGGCCCTGAGCGATACCGTCGCCGAACGGGTTGGCGCATCATTGGGTAGCGATGCGGATACGAATGTCAAGCGCATTCGCAAAGCTGCGCGCCAGGCACTGTCCGAGATGCAGCCGGTCAACGAGCTGCAAACCCTCAGGGTTGAAGTCATGAAGCTCAGTATTGATGCGGACTATGTGCTTGATTTGCACTGCGACATCCATGCCGCCTTGCACCTGTTTACTTCCCAATGCGACTGGGCCAATGGCGCGATTCGCGAACTGGCCGCTGACCTGGGTGCCAAGGCGAGCCTGTGCAATGAACCTTTTGCCACCAGTCTTACTTTCTCTGGCGTGCACTCTTCCTTGTGGGGGCGTTTGCGTGAACGTTACAGCCAGGCAGCGATACCGCAGGCCTGCATGTCCGTCACCGTGGAAATGCGCAGCCAGTTCGATGTCAGCGACGCGCTAGGCGCGAGCGACGCCAAGAACCTGATGCGCTGGCTGGTGCGGCGCGGTGTGATCAAGGGCCGTGCCCAGCGGCTACCACCCTTGTTGTCACCGCCCATGCCCATGAGTGGAATGGACGTGGGCTACAGCCAGGGCACCGGTTTTCTGGTCTTTCATGAGAAACCCGGCGCCCTGGTCAAGAAAGGCCAAGCGATCTGTGATGTCATCGACCCTGCCAATCCCCACGGACCGCAAGCGCGCACAAGCTACCTCAGCCAGACCGACGGCGTATTGTTCTCCTGTCGACTCGATGGCTATTTGTCCTGGCCCGGCCAGGTTATGTACCGCATAGCCGGCAGCGAACCCTTGCCACACCGGCTGGGTGCGTCCGGACTGGACGACTGACCTGCCTTTGCCCGACCCACCGGGTCATTGCACTGGAATTTGTGCCGCCGGTCCGATTGGGCACTTGCTGAAGTCAGGGCCAAATGAACTCCGTCCCTCACGGGAATGGCTAAAAATGGAGTTAATGCACGATTACTTGCTGGGCAATTTGGAAAGATCGATGTCGACGAATTTCCAGGTGCCACGCGAGGTGGGGTGCCGGCGATAGCCCACCAGCCAGGGCTGTGCCAGGTCGGTGTTCAGGCGGTGTGCGTTGGTTTTGTAGGGCATATAGGCCACCATGAGCTTGGCAGCTTCCTGCATGGCCTTGAAGCGCTCGGGCCCGTCGGGCAGGGCTTTTTGCACCTGGAACAGGCGGTTGAACTCGGGCAAATCAAAGCGTGAGTGGTTGGCGCCGCCCTTGGCCGGACCATTGGCCATTTGCAGGAAGGTTTCGCCGTCGGGGTCGGTGGCGGACCAGCCCAGGCCCCACATCATGAGCTTGCCGTTGCGCGAGGCTTTGAGGTTCTCGGGCCATTTGGCCACCTTGAACACGATCTTGATCTTGACGGCATCCATGTTCTTCTTCCAGAGCTCGTTGAGCTCGCGGGAGGCTGCGTCGGGCGAAGTGGCGTATTCGAGCACCAGCGGCGAACCATCTGGCATGTCGCGCCAGCCATCGCCATCCTTGTCCAAGTAACCATACATGTCGAGCAGAGCCATGGCCTTGGGACGGCTGAACTCGCTCATCTCGGATTTGAACTGGGGGTCATAGCCGAAGGTCATGGGCGTAATCGAACTCTGCGACAGCACGGCCTGGTTTTTGCGCGACAGTCGCACCTCTTCGTCGGAGTTGTAGGCCAGCGCAATGGCGCGGCGCAGCGCCACCTTTTCGGGGGTGTAGCCGCCCACTACGGGGTTTTCCATGCCGAAATAGGTGAAGGCAACATCGAGCGCCGGAACCCGGTCCATGGTGATGCCTTTTTTGACCAAATTGGGTGCCAGCTGATTGTTGGGAATGACCTGGTACGAGAAGGTGTTGGGCAGGCGCTCCATCAGGTCAAACTCGTTGCCCAGAAAGGACAGCCAACGCGGTTGCGCTTCTTCGACAATCGACACCTCCACCCGGTCGACAAAGGGCATGCGCTTGCCCTTCATCTGCGCGTAGATGGCCTGCGAGCGCGCATCATCGGCCGGTGGCTCAGCTTCGTAGCGCTCGTCGCGGAAGTTGGGGTTTTTGACAAAGCTGATCTTCGACGAGCGCTTCCACTGGTCGAGTTTGAAGGGCCCGGTACCTACCGGGTGCTCCATGATCTTGTCGCCATAGGCTTCCACGACCTCACGCGCCACAATCCCAAACGCGCCTGCATCTGACATGCGGAACAAAAACCGGGGGCTCGGTGCGGCCAGGTTGAACTGCACGGTGTAGCGGTCCAGCGCGCGCACCCCTTCAACCACCTTCTCATAGTCAAATTTGCTGCCGCCCTTATCGGCTGCGGCCTTGAGCTCGGACAGCCCCAGCAGTTTGTCGTTTTCGAGCAGGTAGACATTTTGGCTCTTGTTCTTGGGGTCGTAATGCCGCTTGTAGCTGTAAACCACGTCATCGGCCGTCAGTTCGCGCTTTTTGCCCTTGAAGGCGGCGTCATCGTTAAACAGCACGCCCTTGCGCAGCGAAATGGTCCAGGTCTTGTAGTCGTTCGAGATCTCGGGCATGGCGGTGGCCAGCAGCGGGCGAATCTTGAGTGGACGCGCCAAATAGTCGTACTCATAGAGCGAGTCAAAAATGTTGGCCACCAGCACGCGCGAATACAGATCGCTGATTTGCACCGGGTCAAAGCCGGTCTCGGCGATGGGAAACGAATAGCGAAAGACTTTTTCCGCCGCACCTTGTGCCTGCACCGCTGACGCCTGACATGCCGCGCCAAACACCGCTGCTGCTGCCAATAACCCACCCAATTGTCCATTCCACTTCATAAATACCCCTGTACAAACACCAATGCGCGCCTCGCGCCCAGCAAGCATAATCTGCGGCGCGGCCGCTTGCATCGGCATTTCACCTTAGACCCCACAAAAATCCCGCACTATGGTTTCTTATTTGATAAGGCGAGTTTGGCAGATGGTGCCCACCCTGGTGGGCGTGATCTTGCTGATCTTCTTTTTGTTCAAGTTTTTTGGCGGCGACCCGGCCGAGTTGCTGGCGGGCATGTCGGCCACGCCCCAGCAAATTGAATCGATTCGTGTGCAACTGGGGCTGGACCGTCCGGTGCTTGAGCAGCTTTGGATATTCTTTAAACAGATTGTCAGCTTTGAGTGGGGCAAAAGCTGGGCCACCAACGAGGCCATTTCCAACCTGTTTGCGACCCGGCTGCCCGCCTCGATGACCATTATGGTGCCGATTTTGGTGCTCGAAGTGCTGCTGGCGATTGTGGCGGGGCTGGCCGTGGCCTATGTGCGCGGCAGCTTGACCGACCGCGCCATCATGGTCATTACCACGGTGGCGCTGTCTATCAGCTTTCTGGTCTACATCATCGTCGGGCAGTATGTGTTTGCATTTCTTCTGGGCTGGGCGCCGGTGCAGGGTTGGAGCAACAGCTTGTGGACCAACCTGACCGTGTATGCACCCTTGCCGGTGTTTTTGGCAGTGCTGGTCAGCCTGGCACCGCAAACCCGCTTGTACCGCAGCTTTTTTCTCGATGAAATTGGCCAAGACTATGTGCGCACCGCGCGGGCTAAAGGGGTCGGCGAAAACACCATTTTGTTCAAGCATGTGCTGCGCAACGCCATGATCCCGATTTTGACCAACGTCGCTACCCAGCTACCTGGGGTGTTTATTGGGTCGTTTCTGATCGAGGTGTTTTTCTCGATTCCGGGCCTGGGGCGCGAGGTCTTGTTGGCGGTCAATCGCAGCGACTATCCGGTAATTCAGGCGGTCACGGTGTACCTGGCTGCGCTGACCATGGTGATCAATCTGGCCACCGACATTTTGTACAAGTTTGTGGATCCAAGGGTGACACTCAAATGAACACGGCTACTCTGGAAGACATACCGCGCTCGCCAGGCGTCTGGGCCCAGGCCTGGAAGCGCCTGCAAAACGACAAGGTTGGCATGGCCGCGCTGCTGGTCACCGCACTATTTATTGTGCTGGTGCTGCTGGCGCAAGCCGGCCTGGTGGCGAGCCATTGGCAGCTAGAGGTCGGCACGCCCAACGCGCCCCCGCATTTTGTCGGGAAAAAACCCGATGGATCACAGACTGCCGTGGTTGAAATGGTGGCGGGTGCCAATGTGGACCTGTCGGCCATTGACCCGCTGGCACCCAGATACCAGGAGTGGGCCGAGCGGGCTGCCAAGTTCAAAACCACCGACACGGTCAAGAGCGACACGCTGCTGTTTGGCGGTGACCGACTGGGTCGCGATGTGCTAGACAAGGCCATCAAGGGTGCGCAGGTGTCGATTGCCGTGGGCCTGGTTGCTGCCCTGTTTGCCACCTTTATTGGCACCGTGCTGGGTGCCCTGGGCGGGTATTTTGGCGGCAAGCTTGGCGACTTTCTGGAGTGGGTTTACAACGTGTTCACCGCCATTCCCTATATTTTGCTGGTGTTCGCGCTGGCGGCGGTGCTCAAGTCGGGTCCGCTGGCGGGGTCCCTGGGCAGTGGCATCTGGACCGTGGTGATTATTCTGAGTGCCGTCGGCTGGACTGGCATCTACCGCCTGGTGCGGGCCGAGTACATGAAGCATCGCTCGCGCGAATACGTGCGCGCCGCCGAGGCCATCGGCGCGTCGCACATGGCACGCATGTTTACCCACATCTTGCCCAATGTCAGCCATGTGGTGCTGGTGCAACTCAGCCTGCACGTGGTGAGTTTTATCAAGTCCGAGGTGATCTTGTCGTTCCTGGGTATGGGCGTGCCGGTGAATATGGTCAGTTGGGGCACGATGCTGTCCGAGGCCCAGACCGACCTGATTCAGGGCTATTGGTGGCAACTGGTAGCCGCCACGGTGTTTATGGCCACCTTTGTGACCGCCTTTGCCCTGTTGACCGACGCGCTGCGCGATGCGCTCGACCCGAAACTCCGCTAGAAAAACCCATGACGAGCCCAAACAGCCTGATTAGCGTGCAAGACCTGCAGGTCTCGTTTCGCATGAGCAAGACCCACACCGCCGAAGCGGTGAAAGGGGTGAGTTTCGAGATTCCAAGCAACGCCACGGTCGCGCTGGTGGGCGAGTCCGGTAGCGGAAAAAGCGTGAGTGCCATGAGCATCGTTCGCCTGCTGCCCGAGAACGTCATCCTTGGTGCGCAGAGCAAGGTGATGTACCAGGGCAGCAACCTCCTGAGCGCTCCGGTAGAAGACCTGCGCCGCCTGCGCGGCAAGGACATCTCGGTGGTGTTTCAGGAGCCTATGAGCTCACTCAACCCGGTGTTTACCGTGGGCGAGCAAATTGCCGAGGTGCTGCGCATCCATATGCGCCTCAATGCCCGCCAGGCGCGCGATCGGGCGCTGGAACTCATGACCGAGGTCGGCATCCCCAACCCCAAAGAACGGCTCAACGCATTTCCCCATGAGTTGTCGGGTGGGCAACAGCAGCGTGTGATGATTGCCATCGCCATTGCCTGCGAACCCAAGCTGCTGATTGCCGACGAACCCACCACCGCGCTCGACGTCACTGTGCAGCGCCAGATTACCGACCTGATTGCGCGGCTGCAGCAGCGCAAGAAGATGAGCGTGCTGTTTATCAGCCACGACCTCGGCCTGGTCGGAGAAATCTCCAGCCAGGTCATCGTGATGCGCCATGGCGTGGTCAAAGAAGCAGGCGACGTGCGCACTATTTTTACTGCGCCCCGGGACAGCTACACCCAGGCCTTGATCGCCTGCCGTCCCCGGCTCGACACACGCCCGTTGCGGCTGCCGGTGATCGACGACTTTGTCAACCACAGGCCGATCGTGACCGAGCAGCGCGTCAGTGCGGCGGCCACCGGCGCGCCGTTGGTGTCGGTACAGGGTTTGCGCAAGGACTACCGGCTCAAGAAAGGCCTGTTTGGCCACAGCATCTTTCAGGCGGTAAAAAATGCCGATTTCACCTTGCACGAGGGACGCACGCTCGGCGTGGTGGGCGAGTCGGGCTCGGGCAAGACCACGGTTGGCATGATGCTGACCCGCCTGACCGACGCGACAGCGGGCAGTATTGAGTTTGACGGCAAGAACCTCATCGATTTGAACGCGGACCAGATGCGCCCGTACCGCAGCCGCATCCAGATCATCTTTCAGAACCCCTACGCCAGCCTGAACCCGCGCTTCACGATTGCACAAATCTTGATGGAACCGATGCGCATCCACCGCATTGGCAGCGACGAAGACGACCGCGCACGCCGGGCACTGACACTACTCGACAAGGTGGGCCTGCCCAAGGACGCCTTTGGCAAGTACCCGCACGAGTTTTCTGGCGGCCAGCGGCAACGCATCGCGATTGCGCGCTGCCTGAGCATGCAGCCCGAGATCATTGTGTGTGACGAGAGCGTCAGCGCACTCGACGTCAGCGTGCAGGCCACTGTGCTCAATCTATTGCTCGACCTGCAGGAAGAATTCGGGCTGGCCTATGTCTTCATCAGCCATGACCTGGCGGTGGTGAAGTACATGGCCGACGACATTCTGGTCATGAGCCAGGGCGAGGTCGTCGAGCGCGGTCTGGCAGAAGACATCTACCGCAACCCCCAGCATGCCTACACGCAACAATTGCTTCAGGCGATTCCCAAAGGCTTGGCTATAGCTGGCTGATGCCTGAAAATCTGCCGCCCCAAGGCATGGAGGAAAAGTCGACTCCTGCCCCCATCATGGCGTCAAAATGACGTCATTAAAGTACACTGTAGCCATTGCAAAATTACAAATTCCGGAGGTTGCCGTGCTTGCTCAAACAGGGAAACGACTCACTACCCGATTAACCGACCACGTATCGGACAGGCTGCAAGTTGC
>JAIPCE010000033.1 GCA_021738345.1 Rhodoferax sp.
TGAGGAATCTAGGTTCATGGCCTGCCAGCCACTTCGAATTGTGAAACCGTTCGCCCGGAGCCTGTCGACGGGCTTTTCTAACGAGGATTTGGTTCGATAAGCTCACCACGATCGGTGGTGCTTCACGTGAACGGTGCCTTTGTACCGAGTGTACTTGTACTTGGTGCCACAGCCCAAGGCCACCACAGAGAATGAAAAAGGCGAGAAACAAGACCATCATTCAGCATAAAAAAAGCCCACTTGCGTGGGCCTTTTTGCGATCATGCCATGCCTGTTACTTCTTGGCCGGTGCCTTGGCAGCAGGGGCTTTGGCAGCGGGCGCTTTGGCAGGTGCCTTGCCGGCCGGAGCCTTGGCTGCCGGGGCTGCTGCGGCGGCTGCACCTTCGGCTTCTGCCGGCGCCTCGCCCGACGAGATCACGACCACGGACACGACCACAGGGTTGTTCTTGCCATGGGTGACCGCCGTCACGCCCTTGGGCAGTGGAATGTCGTTCAAAAGCAGCGAAACGCCTTTTTTCAGCTTGCTCAGGTCCACCGCAATGAACTCAGGCAGGTCTGCGGGCAGGCACAGCACATTGATTTCGGTCATCACGTGGTTGGCAATACAGCCCTCGGTCTTGACAGCCGGTGAATTTTCGTCCCCGCTGAAGTGCAGCGGAACTTTCATGTGCAACTTGGTGGTGGCATCGACACGTTGAAAATCGATGTGCAAGATCTGCTGCTTGAACGGGTGCATCTGGAAGTCACGCAACAACACCTTATGTTCTGCGCCACCAAGTTCCATGTCGAGCACAGACGCGTGGAATGCCTCTTTCTTGATGGTATGCCACAAGGTGTTGTGGTCCAACTCAATCAGTTGCGGTTCACCGCCACCGTAAATAATGCCTGGTGTGCGGCCGGTCACGCGGAGACGGCGGCTCGCACCCGTACCCTGCTTTTTGCGCTCATAAGCGACGAATTTCATAATTTACTCCAAAAGAAGTCCACCGCGACCAGTGTGACTCCGGTTAAATAACAGACGCCGATGGCCCATGGCAGGCCGGGCGTCACTTTTTTGTCTCAATCAAAAAGGTTTTCTTGATCGGAGAACAAACGCATGACCGACTCCCCTTTGGCAATGCGCTGAATCGTTTCGGCGATCAGGGGTGCCACGGAAAGTTGGTGAATTTTTTGGCATTTTTGCGCTGCAATCGACAGTGGAATGGTATTTGTGATCACCACCTCGTCGAGCGCTCCGCCATTGGCGATGCGCTCAATGGCCGGGCCTGAAAATATGGGGTGCGTGCAGTAGGCATAGACTTTCTTGGCGCCGCGTGCCTTGAGTACCTCGGCCGCTTTGACCAGTGTGCCCGCAGTGTCGATCATGTCGTCCATGATGACGCAATTGCGTCCGTCAATTTCACCGATCACATGCATGACTTCGCTGACGTTGGCCTTGGGTCTGCGCTTGTCGATGATCGCAAGATCGCAATTGAGCTGCTTTGCCAGCGCCCGGGCGCGTACCACACCGCCTACGTCGGGTGAGACCACAATGAGGTCTTCGTACTTTTTAAGCCGAAGATTCCCGAGCAGGACCGGAGAGGCATAAATATTGTCAACCGGAATGTCAAAAAAGCCCTGAATCTGGTCGGCGTGCAAGTCCATGGTCAGAACACGCGCCACACCCACGGCCTGCAGCATGTTGGCAACTACCTTGGCAGTAATCGGAACCCGCGTCGAGCGTGGGCGCCGGTCTTGTCTTGCGTAGCCAAAGTAAGGGATCACTGCACTGATACGTTCGGCTGATGCGCGTTTAAGCGCATCGACCATGATCAGCAATTCCATGAGGTTGTCGTTGGTCGGGGCGCAGGTGCTTTGCACCACAAATACATCGCGGGCACGCACATTTTGGTTGATTTCTACTGTGACTTCACCGTCCGAAAACCTGCCAACATTGGCCGCTCCGAGCGCAATGCCGAGATGGCTAGCGATGTCAGAGGCCAAAACCGGATTGGCGTTACCGGTAAAAACCATGAAATCAGGAGGTGACGGTGCCTGCATGTACATTCCAGCGAAGATATCCGGTTTAAACCTGTAGGTTGCTTCTACCGCTGCCGGGGGCGTCCGGTCAGCAGATTTGGCAGGGGAGGAAGGATTCGAACCTTCGCATGCTGGAATCAAAATCCAGTGCCTTAACCAACTTGGCGACTCCCCTACACGGGTGCATGGCTACACACCATCCACCGATAAACCATTGCCAGCGGCCCAACCCAGTAAGGGATGTGCCTTCAGACTGCTGCACACTTTAACCTGAAAAAAATCAGGCGCTGCAGCCACGTCAACCCCAGCTACGGGGCCTGCCGAATGCTGCAATTGCGCGAACACCGAACTGCCAGAACCAGTCATGCGACCAGACAAACCTTGGGACTTCAGCCAATCAAGGGCTTGGGTCACGCCGGGGCACAGCTTTTGCGCAACTACCTGCATATCGTTTCGGCCAACTTTGAGAAAGTTGGCAAATGCGTCTGCAGCGAAGCCTGAAAGTATAACAGGCTCTGAGTCGCGTTTGAGTTCGGGGTCAGAGAAAATCAAGCGGGTTTCCAGTCCCGCATCGGGTTTTACAACGACAAACCGGGCGTCTGGGAGTTCGATGGGTCTGATGACTTCTCCGATGCCTTCAACCCAGGCATGCCTGCCTCCGAGAAAAAATGGCACGTCGGCACCGAGTGACAGGCCAATGCGTGAGAGTGCAACCAAGGGCAAATCCAGTCCCCAGAGCCGATTAAGTGCCAACAGGGTGGATGCTGCATCTGAGGATCCGCCGCCTAAACCTGCCTGTGCCGGAATCGACTTGCCTATGCCGATATGCGCCCCTTTGGTGCAATGGCCTGCAAGCTGCAAGGCACGCGCAGCACGCACGATGAGGTCGTCTGCGGGTAGCGTGATGGTCAAGTCTTCACGGCTGATCGCACCATCCTGGCGCAACTCAAAATGCAGCGTGTCACACCAGTCAATCAGCATGAAAACCGATTGCAACAGGTGGTAGCCATCCGGGCGGCGCCCGGTGATATGCAAAAACAGGTTCAGTTTGGCCGGAGCAGGAATGTCGTAAAGGGTCTGCATGCGTAAGGACTGTGAAGGTGAGGATGCGATTGCCATGCATTGGGGTCGCATAAAAACCCTGGCTCACTGCTCCAGCACAATTCGGAGATCAGCCGCCGGTTCAGGTGACTGTCGCTGCGCGTTGATTCGGCCTTCGGCGATGTTATCGAGATTGGCCTGCCAGCCCTGTGCGGTTGCAGCACGCCCACTTAACCATGCGAACAGGCTCTCCACCGGCAAATCGGTGCCTGCCACATGCCGCGTCAGACTCGCCAGTGAGTCAAAGCGCTGGGGCTCACCCAAGGTGGTCAAGGTGGCTTGGGTGGGCGCCCACTGTAGCTGCGCCAGCGTGTTTCCCAAAATCGAGGTGAAAGTGAGCGTGCCGTTCAATGCCGTGCCCAGCAACTCGAAACTGGCAGAAAACTGCTGGGGTGGCTCGGTGTGTACCTTGACCGCCATGCGTCCTTGCCAGCGCGGACTGCCAGCATCGTTGGCACCAGGTAGTTTCGGCGCGACAGCACAGCCGACCAACAGCGCCAACGCCAGCACCACCAGGCTCCGCAAGTGAGCGCGCATCGGGCGGATCATCCTACTTTCCTTGTTGCAAGCGTTTGGTGGTTTCAAGCAATGTTTCGTTGTCCGGGTTGATCTCTGCGGCGCGTTTCCACAGGGCCAGGGCCTCGTCACGCTGACCAAGTGTCCACAACACTTCGCCCAGATGTGCCGCAATTTCGGCATCCGGCCGGGTTTGAAACGCGCTTCTCAAGAGCCGCAAGGCATCTTCCTTTTTGCCGCGCCGAAATTCTACCCATGCCAGACTGTCGACAATGAAAGGGTCGTTGGGTGCCAGCTCAAGCGCTTTGACAATCAATTGATAGGCTTCGTCGAGGCGAACATTGCGATCCGCCAACGAAAAACCAAGTGCGTTATAGGCATGGTGGTTGTCGGGTTTGGCGACGATCAATCGCTTGAGCAATTGCTCCATTTCGTCTGTTTTTCCGAGCCGCTCGGCAACCATTGCCTGCTCGTATAGCAGATCGTGGTCCTGGGGGTAGCGTTCGATCGCCGCTGTCAAAAGTTGATAGGCCGTCAGGTACTGCTTGTTGTCGCGCAATAGATTGACTTCGGCATTGATTTTTCCACGTGCTTCATCCGATTGGGTTTCAGGCACCCTCTGAATGGTGGCGCGTGCCTCGTCCAATTTGCCCTGCCGCGCCAGAATGGACGCCCGTCGCGTGGCCACTCGCAGTGCGTCCTTGGGGTTGTCAATCTGGTTCAGGTAGGTCTGCGCAAGCTCAAAGCGCCGCGTCTGCTCCGCAATCTGCGCCAGAAGCAAATAGGCCTGGACGACGCCACGGGCAAGCTCTTGCGGAGCCGGAGCTGCAGTGGCGGCCGGGTTCAGTGCGATGAAGGCATTAAGAGATGCCTCAGCGCGCGCCATCTGCTGGTTTTGAAATTCCAGAGAGCCTTGAACCAGCCAGCCGTCTGCAAACGTGGGTGCGTCACGCGTCATGATCTGCAACTGCGTGTAGGCATCGGCGGACCTTTGCGCCTCTAGCAGTTGCCGCACATAGGTCATGCGAATTTCAGGAGTTGCCACGCCGGACAGGTACTTGAGCACCATCGCTTCAGCCCCGGGTGCCTTCGGGTTCATGGCGCTCAAGGCCAGGTAAATCGGTTCTTCTGCCTGTGGATTGAGGGCCAGCCCACGCCGCGCGGCGTCCAGCGCTAACTCTGAGTTTCCGCCTTGCAGATGCAGCAGTCCCAGCGTGGACCAGGCCGTCGGGCCGGTCGCGGGGTTGCCAAGTTCGGCGGCCAGTGCGATTTCCACGGACTGTGTGAGCTGCTTTTTGTCAGCCACGCGCGCGAACAAACGCGGCAGCGTGGACAAAGCCGCCATGCGCTCGGGCTGTGGAAGTTGCGAAAGGTAGCGTTTGATCGGCTCTTGAATCTCGGAAACTCGGTTCAGGCCAATCAAAATGTGCATGAGATGGCGATTGGCGTCGGCCGAGGCGGGGAATGCGTTGCTCCAGGCGCGGGCGGCTTCCAACGCAGCTACCCCGCTACGCGCACCGAGGGCCAATTCAACCGCCCTTTGGTACACCTGCGGAGAATTGGACTTGCGGGCTGCGTCGAGCATCAGGGCGTAGCCGGTGGCGCTGTCGCCGGACCGAGCACTGAGTTCGCCAACCAGAAGTTCGTAAAACAGATCGCGGTCCAGGTTGGAGTAGCCGGGCGCACCGGCCTTGGGACTGGCGCACCAGGCTTGGTTTGCCGTCAGTACGCTCACGCAGACCAGGGCCGCAAATAATCGATGAGATAAGGTCATGCAGCCATAATAATCCAAGCCTGAAACTACTGCACCATGCCTGAATTACCTGAAGTTGAAGTCACCCGGTTAAGCTTTGCCAACCGCATTGCCGGTGCCCGCATCGCATCAGTCTGCATGGGTAAACCACTGCGCTGGCCGCTCCAATGCGATCCTCGCAGTCTGGAAAACCAATCTGTTCTAGCGGTGCGCAGACGCGGCAAATATCTGTTGTTGGACCTGTCTGATGGTGTGTTGCTGATTCATCTGGGCATGTCTGGCAGTCTGACGTTCGGACCTCAGCCGGGTGTGCCGGGTCCCCATGACCACTTTGACATGCAGACCAGCCACGGCACCTTGCGCCTGAATGACCCGCGTCGCTTTGGTGCGGTGGTGTTTGCCCGCAATGAGTCTGACCCGGTCGCGCGAAAACTGCTGGGCAAGCTAGGCATGGAACCTCTGGGGCCGGATTTCGATGTGAAACAATTTCACAATGGCCTGAAGCGCCGCAAAGCGGCCATCAAGCAAGTCTTGCTGGCAGGCGATGTGGTGGTGGGTGTAGGAAATATTTACGCCTCGGAGGCCCTGTTTTCAGCCGGTATTCGACCCACCAAGCCAGCTTGTCAACTCAGTGCCTTGCGCGCGGCACGACTGCACCACGCGATTCTTGAGGTCTTGTCCAGAGCCGTGGCAGCGGGAGGTAGTACCTTGCGCGACTTTTCTGATGCGCACGGTGACGCCGGACACTTTCAGATTCAGGCCATGGTTTATGGACGCGCGGGACAGCCGTGCAAGGTTTGCGGGACCCCCATCCACGCGATTCGGCAAGGGCAACGCTCGAGTTTTTTCTGTCCAGGCTGCCAGAAACCCTGACACCGTTCTGAGCTTGCGGTGCTATATTGACGCATTCCACGAGGATCTCTTGGCTACCTCCTTCAATGATCAATTTGACCAGCATGGCGTATGGCGGCGCGAGTTTGCATTGCGCCTGAAGTTGCTTGCAGAGTGGCTTAAAGACAACGAATTACTAGACGCAGCGGTCGAAGAACGACTGCGTCGGCTTGAGTCGCAGGTACGCTCTGACAAGATCATGGTGGCTTTTGTCGCCGAGTTTTCGCGCGGCAAATCCGAGATGATCAATGCCGTGTTCTTTGCTGGCTACGGTCGCCGCATCATGCCTGCTACCGCTGGCCGAACCACCATGTGCCCGACCGAGCTTGGCTATGACGCCGAGGTGCCCCCCTGTCTGCGCCTGCTGCCGATTGAGACGCGGCGCCAACCCCAGTCGCTCATGGAGTGGCGCATGGCACCTGAAAAATGGGTGCGCATCGACCTGGATGTGAAAAATCCCCAGCAATTGGCATCGGCGTTTGAAAAAGTGGCTGAGACCATTCAGGTGTCGCAGGACGACGCTCAGGCGCTGGGGTTTTGGCACAACCAGACCCCGGAAGACAACCCTTTGCCCGATGCGCAAGGCAGGATCGAGGTCCCCAGGTGGCGCCATGCGTTGATCAACATTGCCCACCCTTTGCTCAAACAGGGTCTGGTGATTCTCGACACCCCCGGCTTGAATGCTATTGGGGCCGAGCCCGAACTCACGGTGAGTCTGATTCCACAGGCCCACGCAGTGGTATTCATTTTGGGCGCGGACACCGGGGTCACCAAGTCAGACCTGTCGATCTGGCGGGAACACCTAGCCGCCCAGCCCGAGGACACCTGTTCGCGTCTGGTGGTGCTGAACAAGATTGACACGCTCTGGGACGCACTGAGCACGCCTGAGCAAATTCAGGTGCAGATTGAGCGTCAGAAGGCCAGTACGGCCGAAATTCTGGGGCTGCTTGCACAACAGGTGATCGCGGTATCGGCGCAAAAAGGCCTGGTGGCCAAAGTCACCAAAGACTCCGATTTGCTGCAACGCAGTTGTCTACCGGTGCTCGAGGATGCACTGGGCCGCGGCATGGTGGGCAGGCGCCAACAAATTCTTGGCGCTGCCATGGCCAGTGGCATCGGCGATCTGCGCATTGAAACCGGCCGAGTCATCAATATCCGCAAACGCGACCTCACCGAGCAGTTCCAGGAACTGGCCGGACTTAAGGGCAAAAATGCCACGGTCATCAAACACATGCGGACCCGCATATCGATTGAACAAGCAGAGTTTGATCAGGGCGGGGCCAAAATTCATGCAGTGCGCTCGGTGCATTTGAAGCTTTTGCGCGATATGTTTGCCATCTTGGGTTCGTCGGCCCTGAAGAAAGAAATGGCGCAGCTCACCGATGCGCTGATGCAAAAGGGTCTCAAACTTGGCGTCAAGCGGTCCTATGGCGACACTTTTGATCGCCTACGTACCAATCTGCAAAGTGTGCAGTCGCTTGCCAATGAAATTCAGTCCATGCTGGCGGCTACATTCAGCCAACTCAACACCGAGTACGGGTTCTCCTTGCAGCCGCCTTCCGAGCCCGCACTAGGTCGCTATCTGCAGGAACTTGATGGCGTGGAGCGCAGCCATTTACAGTATCTCGGCATTGGCAATGCATTCAAATTGGCCCAACTGGAATTCTCTGAGCGGCTGGTGCGGGCCCTGTCAACGCGCTTGCGTGGAATTCATGAATCGGTCCTGTCGGACATCGAACTTTGGAGCAAATCAGCGGCATCTCACCTCGATGCCCAACTGCGCGAGCGCAGGCGCAGTTTTGTGCGGCGCATTGAAGCCATCGACCGCATTCAGCAGGCCGCCGAAGGGCTGGACGACCGTATGGCCGAAATTCAGCTTCAGGAAGAGTCGTTGAATCACTTGGATGTAAAACTCAATGAGCTGACCGCCTACCTCATGACAGCGCAAGACCTCGCCCGCGACGGGGATACGGCGCTGCCGGTCCGCTAGTGACGGCGTTCGTTGATGGCTTTGCTGCCAGCGTGGTTGCCTGGCAGAAGACCCGGGGGCGCAACGACCTGCCCTGGCAGGCTAGCCAGGATCCATATCGGGTGTGGTTGTCGGAAATCATGCTGCAACAGACCCAGGTCGTGACGGTACGGGCGTATTTCACCCGATTTGTCGAGCGCTTTCCCACGGTGGCGGACCTCGCTGTTGCCAGCCTGGACGATGTGTTGGGTCTGTGGAGCGGCCTGGGTTATTACAGCCGGGCACGCAATCTGCACCAGTGTGCGCAAGACATTGTGGCCCTGCATAAGGGCCAGTTCCCCCAGACTGCGCAGTCACTGCAGACCCTGCCTGGCATTGGTAGGTCGACTGCGGCAGCAATTGCCTCGCTGTGCTTCGGTGAGCGTGTGGCAATTCTGGATGCAAATGTCAGGCGCGTGGTGACGCGGCTGCTGTGCTTTGATGCCGATCCCGGACGCACTAGCAATGAGCGCGCCTTGTGGGACGCCGCATCCAAATTACTTCCGCAGCCTGAGGACACCCGGAGCACCATGGCGGGATACACCCAAGGCATGATGGACCTCGGTGCCATGGTGTGCTTGCCAAAAGATCCGCGTTGTGGCGAATGCCCGGTACAGGCGTTTTGTCAGGCCCAAGCCCAGGGTTCGCAGCACAACTACCCGGTTCGTAAACGCAAAATCAAACGCAGCAGCGAGTCGATCTGGCTGCTTTGGCTGCGCACAGACTCGGGCCTGGTCTGGCTCAGCAAACGCCCCACACCCGGCGTCTGGGCGGGCTTGCATTGCCTGCCGCTGCATACCAGTCTGTACGAGCTGACCCGCCAGGTGCCCGACCCTCTGCGCCAGGAGTTGCATGCCCTGCCTGCATTTACCCACGTGTTGACGCACAAGGACCTTGATCTGCATCCGCTGTGCCTGACCGTTCAAGACACGACAAGCTGCTGGGGCGAGGGGCGCTGGGTCGGTTTGTCTGAATTGGCGCGCCTGGGTCTACCCGCGCCCATCCGAAAACTCTTGCTCAAGTCGCCCGAATTTCCCGGTGCCGCTTGAGC
Organism: Rhodoferax sp.; assembly: GCA_021738345.1. GTDB lineage: Bacteria > Pseudomonadota > Gammaproteobacteria > Burkholderiales > Burkholderiaceae_C > Allorhodoferax. The sequence continues at coordinate 9,340 of JAIPCE010000033.1, forward strand.
GTGGCACGGGTGGAGTCAAAATGCCGGGCCAGTTGTTCGACCAGATAAACCGAGCGATGCTGCCCCCCGGTGCAGCCAACCGCGATGGTTACGTAGCTGCGGTGATCGCGCACCATTGCATCTAGCCAGCGCTCCAGCAAGGCCGTAATGTCTTGCAGCATGCGATGCACCTCGGGCTCCGAGCGCAAAAATTCCTGCACCTGAGGGTCCAGACCTGTCAGGGGCCGCAGCGTGGCTTCGTAGTGTGGATTAGGCAACATGCGCACATCAAAGACAAAGTCGGCGTCGGTGGGTACGCCCCGCTTGAACGCGAAAGACTCAAACACCAGGGTCAGTTGCGCCTGCGGTGAAGAGATCAGCGCCTTGACATAACCCTGTAGCTGCGCCGGCCGGATGACGCTAGAGTCAATCACGTGAGACTGATCGCGCAGGGCGCCTAATAACTCGCGCTCTAACTCAATGGCATCCACCAGCGCGCGGCGTTCATCTTGCTCCCCCGATTCGGTGTGGAATTGCGACAGGGGATGCTTGCGACGGGTTTCTGAATAGCGTCGAACGAGTGTGTCGGTGGTCGCGTCCAAAAACAACGGCTTGACCACCACGCCATTGGTGCGAAGAAGCGCGAGCTGGTCGGGCACCAGGGGAAGCGAGGTTGCGCTGCGCACGTCCATGGCAATGGCCACACGTTGCGCCCGGTGCTTGTGCTCGAGTTGCAAAAATGGCAACAGCAATTCGGGCGGCAGGTTGTCAACACAATAGAAACCCGCATCTTCCAGCGCATGCAGCGCCACCGATTTTCCAGAACCTGACATTCCGGTGATCAAGACAATTTCCATTAAGCACCTGCCTGAAGCATCTCTTTGGCATGCGCCAAAGTGGTGTTGGAGAGTTTTTCCCCACCCAGCATGCGGGCAATCTCCGCGACCCGCTGCTCGCCCACCACGGCAGAGACCGTGCTGAAAGTCTGCTTGTCCAACAGGCGCTTGTCCACCAGCAAATGGTGGTCCGCACAGGCAGCCACCTGGGGTAAATGGGTCACCGCCAGCACCTGCCGGTCTTGTCCGAGCTGGTGCATCAACTTGCCAACGGTGTCAGCAACCGCGCCGCCCACCCCTGCATCTACCTCATCAAAAATCAGGGTGTGGGCCGTTCCGAGCTCACTGGTTGTTACAGCAATAGCCAGAGCAATGCGCGACAGCTCACCACCAGAAGCAACCTTGCCGACCGGTCTGGGGGTGCTGCCGGCATGGCCTGCCACCAGAAAACTGACCTCTTCTAGGCCACTTTGAAGCGGTTGGGCGGCTTGCTCCAGAGCGACCTGAAATTGCCCGCCCTGCATGCCCAGACCCTGCATTGCCTGGGTGATTGAGCGGGCCAGCACAGGGGCCGTCTGGATGCGTATTTTCGATATCGCCCTGGCCTCGTCCTGGTAGGCGCCAAAGGCCTGCTTTTCGCGTCGAGTCAGGCCATCCAGATCGGCGGCTTGATCTAGCGCGGTCAATTCGGCCCGCCAGGACGCCAGCAAGGTGGCCAACTCTTGCGGAGGGCGTTTGTAGCGACGTGCCAGCGACATCCACACGCCCATGCGCTGGTCCAGTTCGGCGAGTCGCTCGGGGTCCAGATCGGTGCGGCGCAAGTAGCTGCGCAGGGTATGCACAGTGTCTTCCACCTGGGCAATGCCCGATGCCAACACCTCGGCGATATCCTTGAAGTCGGCTTCAAAGTGCAGCTGATTTTGTAGCTGCTGCAGCGCTGCATGTAGCGACCGCAATGCGCTGGCCTCATCGTCCTCCAGCGCGACCAAGGCACCCTGCGCGGCGTCCATCAGCGCCTGCGCGTGGCTCAGACGGCTATGGCTGGAGTTAAGTTCGTCCCATTCGTCTGGAAGAGGGTTCAGTTTTTCGAGTTCACCAATTTGCCAGGCCAGTCGCTCGCGCTCGCGCTGTAAAGAGTCCTGGGCCGCAGCCGCCTCGGACAAAGCAAGCTGGGTATGGCGCCAGCTATGCCACAACTGGGCAAGTTTTTCGGTTGAAATCTTGGCGTAGGCGTCCAGCAGTCCGCGCACCGCGTCGGGGCGGGTCAGACTTTGCCAGGCATGCTGCCCGTGGATGTCAAGCAGTTGTTCCCCCAAGGTCCGAAGTTGCTGGGCGGTGGCGGGGCTGCCGTTGACCCATGCCCGGCTTTTGCCCTGCAGATCAATGGTGCGCCGCAACAGCAAGGATTCGTTTGCATCAAAACCAGCCTCTGTCAAACTGGCGTTCACACTGGCAGTCGCCTCGAACTCGGCGCTGACATCGGTCCGCAGTGCGCCTTCGCGAATCAGCCCTGAGTCCGCGCGCGCGCCGGTGACCAGTTGCAGGGCATCAATCAGGATCGATTTGCCGGCACCGGTCTCGCCCGTGAGCACAGTAAAACCAGTGTGCAGATCGATTTCCAGCTCGCTCACAATGACAAAGTCCCGCAGGACCATTCGCTTGAGTCCCATGGTTCACGCAACTCCTTCATTCCAATGCAACTTCTCCCGCAGCGTATCGAAATAAGACCAGCCATTCGGATGCAAGAAACGCACCTGGTACTCTGACTGGGTCACCACAATGCGGTCGCCATGCATCAGGGTCGCGAGGGACTGCATGTCAAAATTGGCGCTGGCATCTCGTCCGGCAACGATTTCTATGGCAATTTCGGTGGCATTTGCCAGCACAATCGGCCGATTGGACAGGGTATGTGGCGCAATCGGCACCAATACCCAACCCGGAATCGACGGATGCAGCAAGGGGCCGCCGGCCGACAAAGAGTATGCCGTCGAGCCGGTCGGTGACGCGATGATCATGCCGTCGGCGCGCTGATTAGCCACAAAGTGCCCATCGACCTCTACCCGCAGCTCCACCATGCCCGATGTGGCACCACGGTTGACCACCACGTCGTTCATTGCCAAGGCAGAAAACACACAATGTCCGTCACGCATGACCCGTGCCTGCATCAGGCTGCGATGGTCTTCCTCGAAGTGCCCGGCCATCATGGGACCCAGCGTGCTTTGGTAGGTTTCAAAGGGAATGTCGGTGATGAACCCCAGGCGGCCCTGATTGATCCCGATGAGCGGAACCCCGTAAGGAGCCAACTGGCGCCCAATGCCCAGCATGGTGCCGTCGCCGCCCACGACCACGCAGACATCGCAGGTGTCACCGATGCGCGCGACATCCATGGTGGTGTAGTCGGTCATGCCCATGTTGGCCGCAGTTTCTGCCTCCAGCGCAAGCTCGCAGCCCAGCCCCAGAACGAACTGACCAATCGACTCCAACGCAAGCCGCGTCGAGGCACCTGCCACCCCGGAGGATGTGGCCTGGTATTTGCCGATCAAGGCGACCTGTTGAAAATGGCATTTCATTCGCAAATTACATCACTAAAATGCTTCAATGCTCGACGATCGATCCAAGTTGTTGTTGAAAGCGTTGGTAGAGCGCTATATTGCGGACGGACAACCCGTCGGCAGCCGCACGCTCTCGAAAGCTTCGGGCCTGGATCTCTCTCCGGCCACGATTCGTAATGTCATGTCCGATCTGGAAGAATTGGGCCTGATCGTCAGCCCCCACACATCGGCGGGACGCATCCCTACGGCACGCGGCTATCGCTTGTTTGTAGACACCATGCTCACGGTCAAGTCGGGCCAGTTCGCATTGCACAGCCTGGCACCCGATCAGCCACAAAAGGTCATTTCCAACGCGGCACAGTTGCTCTCGAACCTGTCGCAATTTGTCGGTGTCGTGATTGCGCCACGGCGCACCTCGGTGTTCAGGCACATCGAGTTTTTGCGGCTGTCGGAGCGCCGTTTATTGGTCATCATCGTTTCCCCCGACGGCGATGTTCAAAACCGCGTCATATTCACCGAGCTCGACTATTCCCAGGCGCAACTGGTGGAAGCTGCCAATTTTCTCAACAGCCACTATGTCGGCCTGGACCTTGAAAATGTGCGCCAACGGCTGCAGGGCGAGGTCGAGTCGCTGCGCTCAGAAATCGCCACGCTGATGCAGGCCGCCGTCAATGTCAGCTCCGAGGCAATCTCCGAAACCCAGGACGAAGTCATTATTTCAGGCGAGCGCAATTTGCTCTCAGTGTCAGACTTTTCTAGCGACATGGGCCACCTGCGCCGCGCGTTTGACCTGTTTGAGCAAAAAACCCAGCTCATGCGCCTGATGGACATCGCCGGCCAAGCCGAGGGTGTGAGAATTTTCATTGGTGGCGAAAGCCAGGTCGTGCCGTTTGAAGATCTGTCGATTGTCAGTAGCCCCTATGAAGTCGACGGCACCATCGTCGGAACTCTGGGCGTGATCGGTCCCACGCGCATGGCCTACGACCGAATGATCCAGATCGTCGATATAACCTCCAAACTCGTGAGCAACGCGCTGAGCCACCACAAGTGATGTCGCTGTGAAGGATGTGAGGGCTTGCACCAGCGGGCTTGTACAATCCCCGGTTCGGTTGGGCCGTTAGCTCAGTTGGTTAGAGCAGAGGACTCATAATCCTTTGGTCCACAGTTCAAGTCTGTGACGGCCCACCATATCAATCAACAACTTAGCTCAACCCGCAAGGTTGGGCTTTTTTGTTTCTGGGATACTTGTAGGCAATCTGTAGGCAAATTGGTGAAATCCAGCTCCTACCCACTGCATCCGGTCGCGGTGACAAGGTTTCTTCACTGCTTTTGATGGGTGGGTCTGAGCCTCGCAGGCCAATGCCTTTAAATGGTCAATCACAAGCCCTTGCACTGCCCGCCAGTGGCAGGGCATGGATGCTGCCTCTTGAACTTCACGATGGCGCTCTGGCTGCGCTTGTCAACAGTCCGAAGAGGTTCTGGACTCAGGGTCAACTTCAACGCTAGGAGCAAACAGGACTTCGTCTGGTCATTCTGGCAAGGAACTGCTCCAAGAATTGGCAGTCCCTGACCCCCCACCGGACCCCCACCCCCCGCTTTGGACAGAGTAATTTAACGCTGGGTTTACTGTAAGGGATGCGGAAATAGCCAAAGTACCGTTTCTGGCGGCACTAACGGGCGCATTGCGTCGTCACCCTTCGTTGATGTGGCAAGCCACATTGCACTCAGGGCGCCTCGCACTGCATCCCGCCAGCACCACCATAAAACGGTACCTCAGCTATTTCCGCATCCCTAAGCACACAAGCAATTGAGTAAACAGAGGTTCCTTTGCTAATCTCAAATGCCTTTTCCCATCTTTAGTAATCTATCGAATACCTTCGAATGATCAAGTCTCATTTGGTTACAAAAAACCATCAACGTCTTGTCCGATTTCCTCATATTACATTGCTTGCATACTAATACTGTGTTCTCTCTAGTATCTAGCCCGCCTTTTGCTATTGGATAAATGTGATCCAAAACCATATCAACGGTTTCAAACTGGCATTCGCAATATGGGCACGCAATTACCTCCCTAGTTTGAGAAATGTGCTTACGCTTTGTAGATGATGAAGTACTCCGTGCCTTACCAATACTTGCGTTGGCAAGTGAGCGAACTCGTTTGTTTTTAATTTCTTCTCGCAGTTCTGAGAGAACTTTTAAGACGTGGTAGATTTTCTTCCGTTTAGCTACTTCAGTAGAATACCTGTCATTTTTAAGATTCATATACTGTGAATGTAATTCACTAACTTTTCTCTTGGCATCATCATGTTCTACTGACAATTGTTTTGGAGTTGAAAAAATACTACCTAGTCTTTGAAGGGTGCTCATACTTGAATATGCAGCGCGTTCTTCTCTCTTGATTTCTAATTGCGCAACTCTCAATTTATTTAGGATATCTTTGCGCTTGTCTTCATCTTGTCTTTGCAGGTCTAAAAAGACTTTCAATCGCTCATGTTCCGATTTGAATTCATGATATAGCCTATCTAGTTCAATTTCTGAACAGCTTCCGTAGTTTGCGCGAAGCTCTTTATGCAGCAACTCTGTGTTGGATTTTGATAGGCTTGAAAATCTACTTGCCATGTATCACCTCTCTATTCAAGTACAGTCGGTCTTCTGCATACATCAATCAATCACAAATCTAAAGTGGCGAATCTTACCAGTACGGTTCATTAATGGAACAGTTGCAAAAGCATGAATTGCAGCCATCGCAGCAACGAAAATCGAACCGCTCATACCAGATAGAGTGGCAAGGACTTTGCTGCGAACCTTTTTGCCTTGGGCCCCTATGCTGACCAAAAGCTACGCTTCACCAACCACTGCATAGCATTCAAGTTCTGCCCGAGCAAAACGGTTGAGAGGATGAGCATGAGGGTGATAGACCCGCAGGATGAGGTGTGGTCTTCGATAGACAAGACGACCGTGGGACTGACACCGGACGAACGGTTTCTGGTTCTGAGCAAGATAGTGAAGGACGAAATCATGGCTAAGGAAAAGAGAGAAAGTTTGAGCAAGACAGCCAAACCTCGGGTCTATGTACGTCTCACAGCCGTCTGGGGGAGTGACGATGGTGAGAGTGTCATCAGAGTAAGCCGCCGTCGGTGGCAGTCCATCCAGGATGGAGCGGAATATTTCACGAGAGCCTCATCTTGGTACGAAGGAGAACGGACTAGCGTCGCGTGGTCATTTGCCAACAGCGCAGTGTCCATAGAGGGTGATGACGGGATGCAACTGGTGCTGGATCAACCGGTTTGCGAGTTGTTGGCGGATGTTGTCAAACCTGAATGACCGACTCGCGGATCAGATGAAGACCATCTTCCTAGACTTCGACGGTGTTCTTCACCCAACCACCGTGGGTGCGGATCAGATGTTCTGCAGGATGCCGCTACTGCCACAAACGTTCCGCGGTACGGACGTAGACATTGTCAAATCGTCCAGTTGGCTGCATCATCACAGCATTGTCGAGTTACGCTCATTTTTCCCCGAGCAACGGCGGAGGGCAGTTGTTGGTGTCACTGGTGAACCCTTCATCGGCAAGTGGCCTCGGTATCAGGAGATACTGAACTACTGCAATGTGAACGGTATAAGAGATTGGAGAGCGTTGGATGATTCGTTCTTGGAGTTTCCGAAGGACTCCAAGGACCTAATTCTCTGTAATCCGAATACGGGGGGCAGTGAGACTCAGGTGAACATGATTAAGCGATGGCTAATCGAGAAGGGTGATTTATGACTATAGAAGCCCATTTAGCTGATGGACGAGTCCTTGAGTTTCCGGACGGAACAAGTCAAAAAGTCATTGACAAAGTAGTACTTGAACTAGTCAACGAATCGAGAAATTCTAGCCAGAGTGCTGAAACCAATCACACGGCTACTTTTGGTAAGTTTGAAGTAACGATAGAGGGAAAGTATACGAAGTAGAGGCTCCAGATGAAGGTACTGCATGGCAGTGGGCAAATTACGCACACACGCATCCCGAATATCTTCAACAACAGAAACAGATTTCGGGCGCTTCGATTTCAAGCAGTCCCAGTCCAACTTATGAAGTAAAAGACCCCAGTGCCAGTAGCACGAAGGGGAACGAAATAGGTGCAGCTAGCAGTTTAGCGAACTCGATTGACCCAAAGGCTGCTGCGGCAAATGGACTGGTCAGTTCTGGCCTCAGTATCGTCATAGGAATTCTCCTGTTCTGGCTCATAGCGGGTCACCGGTACAAGCGCCGCAACGATACTGGCATCGATACTGGACTGTGGTGGGGAGGCATCCTCGGAGGTATCGGCCTGACCGTCATGCTCCGGTCCTTTATCGACAAAAACATCGCTATTCTTTGGACTCCATCCGCATGGGATAGGGTGGCTGTAACTCAGGTAGTTGTGGGAACGCTCACAGCGTTTGGTATTGGATACTGCCTTGGTTGGCTAATACGCAAACTGCGAGGGAGCGTTGGGACTACAAAGACATCTTCAGTGGTGGATGCAGAGTTCACCGAAATCAAAGGGAAGACTGTCGTGGTCTGCGCGTCATGTGGACAGCAGTGTTCTGTACCTGTAAACAAGAGCTTGGAGATTAAGTGTCCGAAGTGTGGGAATGTGTGGACGGAGACAACCAACGAATCGAAGAATGAGCATATTCCACACACTGGTGCAGCAAGTGTCGCCACAACTTCTGCAAAATCTTTACGCTTTTCACTAGATTGGCTACTGCCAGTCATCGCAGCAATAGTTATCGGAAAAACTCTTGGTGGCCTTGGTGGCTTGGTTACAGTCAGTGCCTACTATTTCCTTAAACCAAGGATAGGCATTTGGGGGGGCGCCGCCTTGGCTGGAGCCGCTGGGGCTGGAGTGGCATTCGCGGCGGTGGCAATATCGAGACTCTAAAGAAACTTGTTACTGCTGCTAGGTACAAAGATAGAAAGCAGGCTATCTACCAGTCCTCATAACATCTCCCGTGCAAGAGAGAATTGCCTGCGTTGTAGTAAGATCATTTTTATTGAATTTGTCATTAACACTTTTGCATTTCACGTTGTAAATATTTTCGCGCCGCCGAAATTCTTGATCAGTTAGGTCCCATAGAATCAAACGAACACAATCATAGTCTCTCTTATATGTCTTTCCACACTGTTGATCTGCCGCAGAATTTCTTCGCCTGTATTCGCTTGAAGTGATTCCATAGTGCTTAGCTTGAATGGCGTTATATTGTTCCTCATAGTTTGCATCTTGAATATTGAGTCTATATTTCTCCAATTCGGATTCACTTAATATTGTTATTCGATCTGGAGGAGTCGATAACATATCGTCGGCGAGAGATGGATTTACATCCATTGCTACAAAATAGGTTCGAATTTTGTTCAGCAACTGTTGACGTTTTTGGGATACTTGAGAAACGTCACTGGACGCGTCTAGCTCCTTGAAGTAAGGTCGATGAATGCCGACCTTGGCGAATACAGTGAAGCGACTATTTCCACCTGCTAATATAAATACACAGGCAGAAAAGCATTTTCCCTTTGCTTCGACATTGAGACCTAATCGTTTGATGAAGGTACCAATGTCCATTGCCTCGTCGACATTCCCGCCAGAGCTGTCAATCAAAACCTTCGGAAACGAATAATCGCCCTTGCATCGCAAACGAAATCTATCAAATGAATCAGATATAGTCTTCTTGAGCTTTGACGCATCACCTACTGCAATATTGCCGTAGATGTTATATTCCTTTGAATATTGATTGCATTCGTTTAGGTCATCTTTGCTTTCAGATATAGAGGCACTGTGCGAAGAAACGCTGCCGAATACAAGAGCATACGTCAGTAGAAACAGGCGACAGAAGCGCGTTAAAGAAAAATTCAACTGGTTCCCCCTAGCTGGCTGCAATGGCTCATTATTGAATACTTACTGATAATAGAGGCAAGTGCTGAACGTTGTCATTAAGGATCATCACACTCCAGCAAACTGCGGCTTTTTTGAATCGGAATGATGGTTCATCTATTGTTACCTAATGCTCTCTCATGCATTGGGCGATGCGGTTCAGTCCTTTTACATCAAGCCCTCTGTGGATTTTATTGGACCCTAGTTACATTGGATAGCAGTCCTTTAACTTCCCAGCGGTCAAAGATAAAATAGCTATCGATAATGTACAGGATTCTTATCGGTAATTTCATCTGGAGCCATCTTGGGAATCTGCCATGCATCAAACATCGACATTTGGGCATCAAACAGAGCCGTCGATCTTCGATCAGGAAGACCTTTCTAGTACTTGCCTGCCCGGCTCAGACCTCTGCGAAGCGGAACAGGTATGCCATCGCTGGCGGTCTGCTTTGCAACCCACAAATCACGCTGAGTTTGCAGCGCCAGCCAGTAGCCCGGACTGGTGCCCAATGCCTCGGACAATCGCAGCTCCATATCCGCGCTCACGGCGGCATGGCAATGCAGGACGCGTGACAACATCACACAGCTAATGCCGATATGGGCAGCGAACGTGGTCACGCTCACGTCCAAGTCATCAAGCCAGCCGGTAAGCAGTTCGCCAGGGTGTGCAGGGTCTTGCATGTTCATGCCGGTTCCAAGTGCACCACGGCGCGAGAACCAACAGCCATCGCATAGCGCTGAACGGTTCGCATGGACGGTGCACGCCTGCCGGATTCCAGTCGGGCTATCACACTCTGGGTGGTGCCCATGCGCTCGGCAACTTCGCCTTGGGTCAACCCAGCGCGGCTGCGGGCGGCTATCAATTCGCGGGCCATGCTGAATTCATCGGCCTGCACGTCATATTCGGCGCGGGTGTCGGCATCGGCCAGCAGTTCAGCTTTGAGTGTGCGAAGTGTTTTCATTTTTCAGTCGCTCCAGTGCGGTATTTATAGCGCTTCGCGGTGTGGCTTGGGTCTTTTTCACAAACACATGCAACACCACCAAGCGGCGGTCTTTGACAGCGGCATACACGGCGCGGGCTATACCGTCACGGCCTTTCATCCTCATTTCCCACAGCTTGCTTTCCAGTGGGCGGATATGGGGCAGTCCTACACGCTGTGGCCAAATTCCTCCAGCATTTCGGCAATGTGCAGGAACCGAGCACGCATATCGGCAGGCAGCGCTCGCAATTCAGGTTCTGCCAGCGGGTGCATGGTCACTGTTCAATCGGTCATATCATAGCCATTTTGCGATAATCAAGCCACCACGCGCAACTTACCCGGCTCCGCTTTGGCATCGTACTCGACACCAGCTTGCTCAAAAATCCAAGCTTCAATCTTCTCGTGGTGCACGCGCAGCAGGTCCAGCGGTCTTACCGTGTAATGCTTTTCAGCGGTAGCACTGGGTTTGTGCCCCGTCAGTTGGGCCACCACACCGGCAGGGATTTCAAGCCACTCGGTCAGGCTCTTGAACGACCGGCGCAGGCCATGCAGTGTTAGGCCCTCCACGCTGGTCGAGCTTCCAACTTCTTGCATGTTATCGTGGCGTCAGATTCCAACCAACAAAAACGTTACGTGATCGCTGGCGCAGGTTGCACGCGCATGGGTGCGGCCTTGAATCTCAGTTGGGCTTGCCACACGTCATAGGCGCTTTGCAGTGCAAGCCACACGCGTGCTTCGCCACCACGGTCGACACCTAGCCATGCCTCTAAACGAAGGGCCATATCGGGCGAAATCGCGGCCCTGCCATTTAGCACGCGAGACAGTGCCACACGTGACACGCCTAACTGTTCTGCGGCCTGGGTCACGCTGAGCGCCAGCGCGGGCAACACATCATCACGCAGGGTCAGGCCAGGGTGCGGCGGGTTGTGCATGCGGGTCATAGTGGTGTCTTTCAGTGGTAGTCCAGATAATCAACCAGCACAGCGTCTGTGCCATCAAAGGTGAAAGTCACTCGCCAATTCGCGTTGACCGACACGGCCCAATGTCCCTGCAAATCGACTGACAGTGGGTGCAGGCCCAAACCGGGCACATTCATATCCCGGTCGCATGTAGCGGCATCTAGGCGTGCCAGCAGTCGCGCCAGCTTGCTTGTATGGTCCGGCCTGATACCTGCCTTGGTGCCACGCTCAAAAAACGCTTGCAACCCCTTATGACCGAATGACTTAATCATGATTGATTGTATCTCGTAGCGTTACGCCTTGCAAGTCAACCCGCAACTACTCGCAACTTGCCGGGTTCGGCCTGGGCATCAAAAACAATCCCAGCTTGCTCCAGAATCCATGCCTCAATCTTTTCGTGGTGCACTCGCAGCAGGTCCAGCGGGCGCACGGTGTAGTGCTTTTCGGCGGTGGCACTGGGTTTGTGTCCGATCAGTTGGGCCACCACGCCGACTGGGATTTGAAGCCACTCTGTCAGGCTCTTGAACGACTGGCGAAGGCCATGCAGGGTTAAGCCCTCCAGCCCGGCGGCTTTACAGGCTTCGGCGTGCGGGTAGCTCGGCTCGCTCAGGTGCCCGGCTTTGCTGGTGGGGCTTGAGGAAATCCATTCATTGCGGCGCGGCAGGGTTGACAGCAGTTGCCACGCGTACGGCGTGAGCGGTATCACCCGCAAACCCTCCACCTTGTCCCGGATGGTGACCCCCTTCCATTGGGTGTTTACGTCGTCTCACTTGAGGGTGATTACCCCTCCCGGCCTTGCGCCAGTCAGCAGCATCGTTTGCAGGTATGCGGCTCTTTCTGGTTTTCGCCGGATTGCCTGACACCAGGCCCGCAATGTGCGGCTGTTCAGAGCACCAAGTCAAAAAACACTTTCAGCAGTCGCCATGCCAGTCGTCCAGGTGTTGGGCGAGTCTTGGCTTCGGTCGCGGCCCATGCTTTGATCACTGGGGCGCTGAGGTCACGCAGTGATGTGGACTCTTATTCCCTCTCCCCGCTGGGGCGAGGGGGCAAAACCGAATTGCCACATCACTTTGAATCGGATTCTCCAGCTACTAATGCACGAGCCTCAAGACACTGCAAATTTTTGGGCTCGACGAAGAAACCGTGCAATCCGCTGCGGTTGGCAGACCGCTGCAGTAAAAGTAAAATCTGCCGATTCATTGCGCCAAGCGGCGACTCCCGCACGATCGGACCATAGCCGTGAAACCGAGTAAATCAAAACTTCAGACCCGCGCCGAGTTGGTCGCCGAGCAGCAAGCCTTGCGTGCCATCCTGCACGAGAATGCCTTTTTGCTCGACGAGTCAAGTGATCCGATCTTTGTATTCCAGGCAGACGGAGAATATCGCTTTGCCAATCGGGCCTACGCCGACGCGATTGGCCATCCGGTGCAGGAAATCATCGGCCGCAAAGTCTGGGACATCTTGCCGAACGATGAAGCCGACCTGCAGTTCGCCTTTGTATCAGAGGTAGTCAGCAAAGCACTGGTCAAGGTGTTTGAAATCCGTTTTCCACATCCCGCTGGAGATCGCTGTTACCTGACCACGGCCAAACCGATCATGGACGAGCAGAGTCGAGTGGTTTCAGTGCTTTGCAACTCCAAGGACATCAGCGGGCGTAAGCGCCTGGAGGCCACTTTGCACGAGAGCGAAAAGGACTTCCGGGAATTGTTCTTGCAATCTCCGGTTCCCATGACGCTCAACAACACAAACGGCATCATTGAGGCCGTCAATCACCGGTTTGTCGACGTGTTTGGCTATACGCGCGAAGACATTCCAGACGTTGACACCTGGTGGGACCGGGCCTACCCCGACCCCATCTACCGGGCTGAGCTCCATGCCGCATGGTTGCCGGTGCGGGAACGCAGCGCGCACTACAAGTCTCCCATTCCGGCCAAGGAGGTGCGTTTTACCCGCAAGGATGGGGTCGAAAGGGCGGTCTTGATCAGCGGCGTATTCATCCGGGATTACCGCCTGATGACACTCGAAGACATCACGGAACGTAAGTTGCTCGAGGCAGCATTGCAGTTCGACAAGTCCAGGGCCGAAAATGCCAGCCGTTCGAAGTCGCGTTTTTTGGCTGCTGCAAGCCACGACTTGCGCCAGCCCGCCCACGCACTTGGCATGTTTGTGGCGCGTTTAGCGGAGCTGCCAAATGACCCGCAAACGCGGCATCTGGTCGCTTGCATGGGTGCCTCGGTACGGGCCATGCAAGATATGCTCGATGGTTTTTTCGACATCTCACGGCTCGATGACGAAACCACACCGATCAAGATCGTGGCGTGTCCGCTGGAACCGATTTTTGAACAGTTGCACAACAGTTTCACCCGCGCCGCCGAGGAAAAAGGACTGCGTTTGCGGTTTCGGCGGTCCAGCGCATGGGTGCATAGCGAACCCGGTCTATTGCAACGCATCCTGCTAAACCTGGTGAGCAATGCGCTGCGGTATACGCCCCAAGGCAGCATTCTGGTTGCATGTCGCCCAACCCGGGACGGTGGGCATGTGCGCATAGAAGTGTGGGACAGTGGCATAGGAATTGCCGAGAAACACCACGAAGACATTTACAACGAATTCTTCCAGATTGGTAATCCGGAACGAGACCGCGCCAAAGGACTTGGGGTAGGACTGAGCATTGTTGACCGTGCCTGCCGCCAGCTCGGCCACCCCCTGACGCTGCGCTCCAGCCTGGGAAAGGGAACACGCTTCAGTTTGCGGGTGCCGCTGGCGCCCGATCAAGTGCATGACTGGCCCAGGGTCACCTCGTTGGCGCCGACCTGGTCAGACCTTGATGGTTTGCATATTCTCTTTATTGAGGACGATACGCTTGGCAGGGAGGGATTGGCTGGTTTGCTGACTTCCTGGGGTTGCCAGGTCACGGTGGCTACTAGCGCCAATACGGCCTGCTACCTGGTTCGTCGCAACCCGTCCATCAACCTCATCATCAGCGACTTTCGCCTCGGTGGCGATACCAACGGCATTGAGGCGGTGCGCCAGGTTCGGGCGGTAGTGGGCCAGTCGATTGTCGCCTGTCTGGTCACTGGGGATACCGATGCCAGTGTAAAAGACCAGGCGCAAGAGGCCGAGCTCTTCTTCCTGCAAAAACCGGTGCGTCCCGCCAAGTTACGCAGCCTGCTGCGTAACTTGATGCAACTTGCGACTGCGCAGAAAGTTTCTGTAAATGGGTCGTCAGATCGGCCTCATGGTGACCCGATCTCCCAGGTCGACACGAAAATTTCGTAATCGGAGGGCCGGTGGGCCGGTTAATCACGGATTAGCAGTGTCGGTGCGCACCTTTCCAAGCCAACGCAGCAGCGTGGTGTACAGCGCATTCGGAATGAAGGGTTTAGACAAAAAATCGTCCAAGCCGGCGCTGTACCAACGTTCCTTGTCTTGCGCAAACGCATTTGCGGTGCTCGCCACGATGGGTGTGGTTTGGCAGCCGGGCAGCTCCCTGATCCGCCGTGTGGCGGTAAGTCCATCCATTTCGGGCATTTGCATGCCCATGAATATCACCGTGTATTTTTGCTGTTGCGTCAAGTTGACGGCCCCAAGTCCATCGACGGCGACGTCACAAACCAGTCCCAGCGCCTCCATCTGCAACTTGGCCACTTCCAGCTTGATTGGATCGTCGTCCAAGACCAGGGTCCGACAACCAGCAAATTTTTATTGAATCAACCGACTTGCATTCGGGGCAGATGATCGCGGTAGCGCTCCAACTCGTCGCCGAGGCGCGTCTTTTCAGTGACGTCTTCTTTAACCTGAATCCTCGGTTCGACGTGCCCGAGTTGGCCGATGGCGCGTTGCCAGCGGATCAATCGGGCACGTAGCGCTGTCACCCAAAAGGTGATACCCTTCAAGGCCAATAAAGTGAGTGTTCATGCGGAGTTACCAACAAAAATAAGCGGTGAACTGAGGAATCTAGATGCATGTCTTACAGCGCGGGCTGGAGCAAGCGAAGCACCAGGGGATGGTGCACCTTCTTTTCGGTGCCAATCGCAAAAAAGTGATCGGTCACGCCCTCGCAGGGGCCAAGCCGATGCAATGCGTAGTGGTCCAGCAGGTCGCCATGGGCCCATTCGGCGGCCGGAAACACGCCCATGCCGCTAGCGCCGAAGGTTTTGAGCAAGGCACTGTCCTCGAACTCGCCCACCACGCGTGGACGGATGCCGCGTTGTTCGAACCAGTGCTCGAGTCGGCCCCGCACCGCAGTGTGGGCAGTAGGCAGCAACAGTGGCACTTCGGCCAGGCTGTGTGGAAAGTTGTGCTGCGTGACGGCCAGCATGTCAGACGTGCCATACCAGGCCATCGTTGAGGATCCCAGCGCGTGACTGTAAAGTTTGATGTTCGGGTTAACGGGCGCAGGACGGTCTGACAACACCACATCAAGCCGGTGCAAGGCCAGGTCGCCCAGCAACTCATCGATTTCGCCGTCATGGCACAGCAAGCGCAGGTTCGGCTCAGAAATCACGGGCTGCATGAGGCGACGCACCACCAGTTTTGGCAAGCCATCGCAAATGCCCACCGCCAGCCGCACGGTCGGCGCGCTCACCGCATCGCGCACCCGCGCCGGCAGCGCTTCACCAAGCTGAAAAATCTGGTCGGCCTGCTGCATGGCTGCCAGACCCGCATCGGTAAGTACCAGCCCGCGACCGGCAGGCTTGAGAAGCGCATAGCCCAGAGAACGCTCCAACTCACGCACCTGGGCGCTGACGGTCTGAACCGCCATATCGAGCTTGTCAGCGGCACGCGATATGCCCCCCTCTTTGGCCACAACCCAGAAGTAATACAGATGCTTATAGTTGAAAGGTGTACTCATTTTGGTTTCTCAGAGAGTATTGGGATCGATTCAAAGTAATGTGGCATTTCGGTTTTGCCCCCTCGCCCCAGCGGGGAGAGGGAATGAGGGGTGCGGAAATAGCTGAGGTACCGTCTATGGTGGTGCTGCCGGGATGCAGTGCGAGGCGCCCTGAGTGCAGTGTGGCTTGCCACACAAGCGAAGGGCAACGACGCAATACGCCCGTCAGTGCCGCCAAAAACCGACCATTGGCTGTTTCCGCATCCCTAGGAGCCCACATCACTTTGGATATCACCCGAGAGTATTGGCGAAATTGACCTGAGCCAATTTTGCGGTCAAAGTCCTCTTTGGGCCAGTGCCTGGGCCTGAATGGCCGTTAGCGCAATGGTGAATACGATGTCGTCCACCAGGGCACCGCGCGACAAATCATTTACCGGCTTGCGTAAACCCTGCAGCATGGGACCCACCGATACGACGTTGGCCGAACGCTGAACCGCCTTGTACGTGGTGTTGCCGGTATTGAGGTCAGGAAACACAAACACCGTGGCCTGGCCCGCCACCGCGCTGCCGGGCGCTTTTTGCTCCGCCACTTCACGCACGGTCGCCGCATCGTATTGCATCGGACCGTCTAGTACCAATTTGGGCCAGCGGGACCTCGCCAGCGCGGTGGCCGCGCGCACTTTTTCCACGTCGTCGCCCGCTCCGGACTCCCCTGTGCTGTAGCTGATCATGGCCACCTTGGCGTCAATGCCGAACGCCACGGCACTGTCGGCGCTCTGCTTGGCGATTTCTGCAAGCTCCTGGGCCGTGGGGTCGGGGTTGACCGCGCAATCAGCATAGACCAACACCTGCTCTGGCATCAACATGAAGAAGCACGAGGACACAATTGAAGAGCCAGGTGCAGTGCGGATCAACTGCAGCGCCGGGCGTACCGTATTGGCCGTGGTGTGCACTGCACCACTGACCAGACCATCGACTTCATCGACCGCCAGCATCATGGTGCCCAGCACCACCGTGTCTTCCAGGGCCAGCATGGCCTGGCCGGGGGTCAGACCTTTGCTCTTGCGCAAGGCCACCATGGGTGCGACGTATTTGTCGGCAATCTGCAGCGGCTCAAGTATTTCCAGCCCGGGTGGTAACTCGATACCCAGCGCATCGGCGGCCGACTGGATGGCCTTTCTTTTCCCCAGCAACACGCAACGCGCAATGCCCTTCTCGGTGCAGATCACCGCCGCACGAATGGTGCGCGGCTCGTCGCCTTCTGGCAGCACAATGCGCTTGTTGGCAGCACGCGCCCTTTGCATGAGCTGGTAACGAAATGCCGGTGGCGACATATGTGTCGAGTTTGCGCGGTCGAGCCCGACAAAGAGCGCTTCGCCATCGAGATGTTCGGCCACGCTGTCAATCACGTGGTTCATGCGTCCCCGGTCGTCTGGCGGAACCGCCAAGGGCAAACGGCTGATGCGTGCGGCCGTTTCATAACTGTCGCCGTCGGTACGCAACACCGGCAGTCCGCTGTGAAATGCGCGCGCGCCTAACTGCTCAATTCGCCGACTGATGAAACTGTGGTGGGTGAGTACCAAACCCGCTAGTTCGACACCATTGCTGGCGGCCAGCGCGGTGGCCAAAATCACATCGTCACGGTCTCCGGCACTGACTACCAAAGCGCCGGGTCTCAGTCGCGGAATCACTTCGGCGACCGAACGGGCACACAGCACGGTCTCAAACACGCGCCGGATTGCGATGTCGCCCTCGATCATGACCTCGGCCCCCAAATGGCGTGCTACATCGATGGTGCGCGGCGCAGACAGCTTGGGATTGTTTTCGATCACACCCCAGATCGGCACGCCCTCGAGTTGGCTCAGCGCTGCGCCACGGTCGAAATCTTTGGCAGCGCGATTGAAAATCACCCCAACCACATCGCGCGCTGCATTGCGCACCTGGTTGATCATGTAGATGGCCTGCGCCAGTCCTTGCGCGTCTGCACCGCTCGCGACCAGCACCACGTCGGCCTGCAAACTGCGGGCAATGTCCCCGGACAGGCGCGGAATAAAGGCTCGGCTGGGATCCGCATGAATTCCCTCTACCAGCAAAACATCAGCGCCTTCGGTGCGCGACATGGCCAGACTGACAATATCTTCCAGCAGTTCGTCGGTCTTGCCGCTGGTCACGCGTTGCGTCACCATGCTCATGGGCAGCGCATCCGGCGTCTTATGGGCCTGGCAGATACTGCGCGCAAACAGTGTCGACGGCTCGGTATCGGGGGTGTATTTGGTGATGGGCTTGACAAACGCGGTCTTGAGGCCGCGCCGCTGCAGTGCCCTCAAAAGTCCCAATGAAACCGACGTCAAGCCCACATTGGGCTGTGTCGCTGCTACAAAATACGCACGCATGGTGAAACTCCGACAAAAAATTTGTGCAGTGCATCATAAACGGGTATCAGGCCGCTCCAAATCCGGCTAGAAATTCCAAACCTAGCGATCAGCGCCGCGGACCATCATGACGGACTTCCGTGTTGCCTTGGTTAAGCATCGCAAGCGCTTCGACATCCAGTACCGCAGCACATCGCTATGCCGGCGCACGCACCGACTCGTATGCCATCAAGATCGTTCAGGGTGGCGACCAGGCTAACAGTCCGTTCGATGGGTTGCAGTGGCACGCCGCCTGGAGCCTCGTTCATTCCCCTCAGCCATGCCTCACGCTTTTCATCATCGGTCCCGACGAGTGCATCCAGGGATCTGTACACCCGAATCAATAAAAAGGACCGTTCGTCAGCTTTTGAGTCGGGGGCAATCGGGTAATCGCCTTTGCAAATGCGTGAATCGGTTGGCTCACTCACACCGATGATCCGAGCTAAGGCAGCACTCGACAGGCCCAGTAAATCGATTGCGCGAGCGCTTGCTTGGGCTAGTAAAAATATTGCACGCTGCTTTTGATGCTCTTGTGCTGCGATAGTCCCTGCGTGCATTGGCCAAAACTCCACCTCAAGCTCTGGTGCTTGCATCAGCAGCATCGGGCTGCTTTTCGACCTGCGCTAGGCTACCACCTCAATGGTAGGGCGGTCACCCACGACGGCTGCTCTGCAATCAAAATCCGCTGAAGATACGATTTTGCTCCCAGATTGGCGGTCACTTCCCCATTTCCCAAATTCTAATGAATGAAAATCACGGGACTATGAAAAAATTACGGACACGAAAAGACTCTGCCTAGTCACGCTGCCACACGAGGCAACACGATTCGCTAGGGCGTTGCACAAAGGCTAAGGAGGCCCTTTATCGGATGTTCCCCCTGGCCAATCGAGCATATTTGTCTCAACTAATTGATTTAATTCACTTTCTTTGAGAAGTTAGTTTTCTTTTAGTGGAGATTTTGACTTCCTTAGTCGGTGGTTGTGGCAGCTTAATCCCGGCATGCTCGAACAGTTTCTGGATTGCCTCATTAGGGATAGGCACACAACTCACGACCTGCCGATTTTCAACACCTTTGACGCTAAGTTCATGAACGTACAGCGTAGTCAATTGAGCAATTCCTTCTGCTACTGTCACATCCAAATTGCGCCAGCGTTTAGCCAATTCTTGTATCAGCCGATATGCCAACATCACCACCAATGCGTGCCCGCGTGTACGCGAGGCTAACCGCACGTATAGCGGGCGCATTTCTAGCACGGTCTTGGAGGTGCGAAACGCCCACTCCACATGTGCCAAGTCCTTGTAGCGCGCATGTACGACTTCTTTGCTCGCACTTTGCACTTTCACATCGGTCTTGATCACGTAG
>JAIPCE010000034.1 GCA_021738345.1 Rhodoferax sp.
GACCTAGTCGTTCAACAGAAGAAAGTGTAAGCGTTACTTTGCGAGGCATATGAATATCCAAAAAATATATTTTAATATTATATTAGATATATACAAATATATTACACAAATAGGTATTTAATTTATTGATAACGGCTTATGCCCGAAGTGTAGAGGGTATTTTTCTGCCTTTTGATCTGCTACGACACAGTTTGGCGTGACAGAAGCGACAATTCAGGCTATGCAATGCACACTGGGAGACCGCCAAAAACATCAAAACCACCAACCAGTCAATCGCAGTCTAACTGTCATGTCACACCGCTTATTTTTATATCCTTAGGAGTTTGTATGCTCAGTTGCATTTTGAATCAATCCGAAAACTATATTGAAACCTTTTCCATCACCGCTATCGAAAAAATGCCTGATGCATATTCGGTGCTTATTGAAAGTCAACTGCTCGATGCCAAGGACCCCAGTGCCCTGCACGTCAAATACCAAGCGGTGGTTTCAGGAGCAGCCCTTATTGGCCTCAAAGATGCCCTGAATGCAGCAGTCATTTAACAACAAATACAAGCCGCACACCTGCCTATGGACCCCACCATCAGCCAGCGCATGCTTGCTAAACTGCGCCAATCGATGAACATCCCATCACTGCCGCCCGAAGAACAAGCGCAGTGTGAGCTCAAACTCAAGCTAACCGCCAAAATCGACCACATCCTTTACACCGAGTGGGACCCGATTGGTGTGCACTTGCTGACTGACTTTGATTGTGATGACGAGTATCACCGTTATCTGCCACGCATTGTCGATCTGGTGTTTGATGGTGCCCCGGTTCAAGAGATCGCCGAAGCGCTGTTTGAAATCGAATTAATGATCTTTGGAGAAGGGCCCCAATGGGGCAGCAGCCAACGCCGTTGTGATGAAGCTGCCGTGATGGTGTCGCGCTACGGGCCTCATGCCGCGAACAACCCGTTTGTGGTGCGAATCAACACCGACACAGCGGCTGATGCCTACCAGTCGGTGCTGGATTTGGTCACCCAAACCCGTGTGGACGCCTATGAGAAAAACTGGCCCGCTGTACGTGACAACTACGAGCAAGCCATCGCCATCATTGCCACCCATTTACCCAAAAAACTGGATCTGTTCGGTGCTTGTCTCAACAACTTCGGCGTGGCGTATTGCCACACCCAACAACTGGAGCAAGCCATTGATGCCTTTGACCGTGCAGCCATCAAGCTGACGCCCGCAGCCGTCAAAGAATCTCGCTTTCTGTTTACTTGCCTGAACAATGCCATTAACTGCCACGAGCATCAGGGCCATTTTGCAGCGATCCTGCCCTATCTCGAACGCATCCATCGGTTTAATCTGAAGCATGTTGGTAAAAGATACATGGACACCCATCAGGCGTGGCAGCGCCTGAAGCAAGCGCGCAAGCATGATCGCAAACGTCCAGCACTCAAACCTAAGCGAATCGATGTTGAAAAAGACGGGTGTGGGTACATCCAGAACGTTATTTACATTGACTAAACAAGTCTTGGCCAATGCCACCGTCACTATGGCGGAGCGCAGGCCATTCGGCACTGGCGCCATTTCTGAAAGTCGCACTCGCATTTAAGAGAAAAGAGGAAATTGATGGAAAAGTTACAGCTAAATAACCAAACCATCCTCATCGAGGATGAGCCTGTCTTAAACACGACACGCAGTACGAATGCCTTAAATGAACTGATTCAGTACGTCAAAAATGCCAGAATTCACCAGGGTTATAAAACAATTGATGATTTGGTGAGTGCATATCCATTTAAAAACAACTCCAAATTCTGCAAATTTGTCGAGCAACTGGAAAGCACTGGCACTAGCACCAATGTAGCATTTTTAAAAACTCTAAGAACGCTTATCAATATTGATAATATCAGCCGACTCACCAGAGAATATAATCATCTTGTGGAGAAGGAAAAAATCGCCTATGAAAAATCGGTCAGATTGGCAAGAGACAGCCTAACGGGAAACGTAAAACTACTTATCAAGAACAAAGACTTGATTATTAAAAACCCTAGATACTTTTACATCAAGCATTCACGGATTTATATATCAACTGCCTATATGCACAGAAGCGCGGCATACACACTCGGTGAAATGCTCGACCACTGGCAGAACGACGAAATGACGGATGACAAAGTCTGTTGCGGAAAATTTTATATCTTGGCAGCAGGCGGCAGCCCCTTGAGTGGCTCAACCTCCTTTTTTGGATTTTGTTCCAAGTGTGGCAAATGGTCTACCGAAAGAGATTCTTCATTCAGTTCGATTTTGGGGCCTTTCATGAAGTACAAGCAACCCGACTTTGATACAGCGGCAGAAGATGTCGCAAGCTTTGACGAGTTGATTTTGGCATTGGGCGGAAAACTGTCGAATTCAGATTGAACTACTTCAAGCTAACCCAAAAGTCAAAAAATTAATCATGATTCAAAAATTGCTTGTCTTCTCCCACGGTAAAGAGTCCGGCCCAGCGGGGTCTAAGATTCTGGCGTTGATGGCGGTTGCGCGGCGACATGGCGCAGAGGTGATTTCTGTTGATTACCGACAGAATCCAGCCGGTGTTCATCATGACCAGAATGCACCCGGTGAATCTGAGCGCCGGGTGGCCCAATTGCTTGCAACACCTTTGCCCCTGCATGAGCGGCTTATTTTGGTCGGCTCCAGCATGGGTGTTTATGTGTCGACCGTGGCGAGTGCACCATTGCATGCGGCCGGTTTGTTTTTGTTGGCACCGGCGTTTGGCTTGCCGGGTTACGCGGTTCAGAATCCTTCTCCGGGTGCAGCCCACACATTGATCGTTCACGGCTGGGGCGATGATGTTGTGCCGGTGGACCACAGCATTGCGTTTGCACGGCAGCATCGGTGCCACTTGCATTTGCTCAATGGTGACCACCGGCTAAACGGGGTGCTTGACCAGCTTGAGTTGATTTTTGGCTCGTAGCTTGATCGTTTCAATGAAGAACGCTCGCTGGCTTCGCCCATAAATTAAGCAAAAACATGAGCGACCTTAGCACTGCAATCACTCGTATCCAGCGCGCACGCAGCGCCTTGCTAGGGGTGACCGCCATTGCCAACGGTCAGTACCAAATGAAAGCGATGGCGCAAATCAGAGGCACACGCTACGTGGTGCAAAGCCTTGAGTGACTTATGCCGCTATCGCCACTCCCGGCAAACTCTGGCAAATAGCTTTCAGGTCCGCTTGGTCCATGATGGGGTCGGTCAGCAGCCGCTCGGTAATGGCGTTTAGCAGTGGCCTATTGGTGCTCAGTTGCTGCAGTACCTGGGCGTACTCGGTGGCAAAAAACTCCCGGATCAAACCCTCCAGGTGCGCCGACTCGCTGGGTGTGGGGTCGCCCACAATCACGGCTAGGTTGCTTGCCGAAGCAGCAGGTTGCTCCATCTGCGGCGCAAAGCCCCAGCGCGAAAAGGCTTGCGAAGCACGTCGCCATGCCTGTGCCAAATCTTCCGATGCGCCATTTGACACCCGCTCGGGGCCAAACACCAGTTCTTCAGCCGCCCGACCCGACAGGCCAACACGCACTTCGTGCCGAAAATCCGCATAGGCAATGTTCTTGCCCGCTGAGTGGTGGCGTGCAATGGCATCTGCCACCACCCCCGAGAACCCCACTCCCGGCACGATGGAACAGTATTCCGGCACATTGCAACCCGCCGAATTCAAAATGGCCATTGCCACATGGCCGGCCTCGTGCACTGCCACCTCGCGCCGCGCTGCATCCGTCGCTGGCTCGGTCAAGCCCTCCTCACCAAAGCCATGCGTTGTCAAGTGCATCAGGTCCAAAAACTCAATCGGCCGGTTCTCGCGGCGGGCCAAACGTTGCAAGTACAGCAGCGCCATATCCAAGCGCTTGCCCCGTTTGAACTCTGCACTGATCAACTTGCCTAGCTTGGCCGGCACCGAAGTGAGCGACTCTGCACAGCGGTTGCTCCCGAGTCGCTCCAAAAACTCCGTACCTCGCAGCGCATCGCTTGGGGGTGGCAGCAAAAAATACCGATCAAAACTACCAGGGGTATCAATGGTGCGCGACATGTCGCCCAGCGCATACACCATGGTGCTGAGTACCACCGGCTGTGCCGGGTCAAATGCATCGATCCAATCCTTGAGGCGGCGCTGAAACCGCTTGATACGCTCGGCCTCCTCGTCGCTATCATCCTTTTGAGGGTCTTGCAACCAGCCGCCCGGTTCCAAAAAAATCAACGCCGGTGCCAAGTTGGCAAACGCAGCCGGTGGCGGCAAGTCCATCACCTCGGCATCTTCAATGTTTACAAAGCGCATCCCCGCATCGTGGGACAAGCGTTGCAGTGCGGTCTGGCAGCGTTTGGGGTCTTCTGCCACCCACACCACCGCACGCCCTACCAGCCGCCAATCTTGTGCATCTTGCTTGGGGCAGGCAAGTTTCAGTTCTTGAGCCCAGGCTTGTAACACATCGGCACCGGGAATTCGGGACCAGTCCAGCACCGTCGCAGCGTTGTTCGTGGCTAGGGCGTCGGTATCAATGGCAGCAGTCTCTTCACCCCTGGCTTTTGCAATGGCAAGGATAGGGTGTACGCCCGCATAAATCACCTCAGAAATGGCGGGTAAATACTTGTCCATCGTCTTGCGGGCAGATTGCAGCAGGTTATCGAGCATCTTGCCGGACAGTTGACCGTCCTCAAGGTCATAACCTGCACAAAACCGCAACTCGCCATCAGCCATATTCAGATCGATATGACCATAAACCACTGCAAAATTGGCGCGTCCCAATGCATCGGTCACCACTGCACGCTTGTCCGCCGGTACCTTAAACGGCGCATAAAAGTAAAGCACCACCGTATCCAGGCTCTCGTGCACTTCAAAAAACACCCGATAACTGAAACCTTTGTCATTGGACAGGTTAAGTTTGAGTGTGGAGCGATCACCGGAGTTAAAGACCTTGAATTCCGGCGTATCCCACTGCTGTTCCGCCCATTCTTTGATCGTGTCTGACAAAATTCCCATGGTGCATCCCTTTACTTCATATGGATTGGAAGAACCTTATGATGTCATGGGGTACGCCAAGATGTGTCGTTATAAGGTGAATCACACCCAGGCGACCATCGAATGTGAGCCGTGGCTGCCATAGCAGCGTGGCGATAGCGGCAAAGCGACGCAGTTTGACGTTAAGCCAAGCACAATCAGCACCAATCCTGTCACACACCCAAAGCAAATCATGCCTCTTGAACCCGCCACCGAGTCCGACCCACTACTACCACAAGCCCGTGCCTTGCTGCTGGAGCGACAAAACCCATCAGTAGGGTTACTGCAGCGGCACTTCAAAATTGGGTACCGCAGGGCCACGGTAATCATGCAAAGTCTGGAGGGCGACATCGTTACGCCACCAGATGCACAAGGCTGGCGGCGCATGTTGGGCACAGGAAACGTCGCACACGATGACCCTGCTTACAGCGGCCCCCCGAGTTTGGAGCGCCACCAACGCCTGTGCTTTTACCCCAGCAGTGGCGACCGGGGGCTGTGGGTTTTGTTGCGACTAGATTGCGACTTTTTTGTGTTGACCGAGCAAGACCGGCGCGCGGTGTCGTGGCGGCGCATTCAGGCAGAGTTTGAAAAGCGCAAGCTGCCGGTGACCTTGATCTTTGACACCGAACGTAGCCTGAGCTTCCACAGCGAGGGCAAGACGGTTTTGATTCTGATCCAGGATAACAACCTTAGCTTGGACTTTCTGCGCCGGGCTGGCGCACGTGTGCACCATTTTTTTGGCGTGTGTGATGGCTGTCGTGAAGGTGGCAACCATGAATGTGTGCACGAGCGGCCATTTTTAAGCCGCCTGTTGCCGCTGGCTGCCAATGGCATGGTCTACACCACCGACCACTCGCGGCCGCTACAACGAGAGCTACTTTATCCTTGGGCGCACAGCAATCACCCCAGGTTTCGCAGCGGTGTGTTTTGGCGCGACTTTCCAGAGTCGCCCACCTGGAACAGACCCAAAGGCGCTGATTTGTCTGATCAGATCAACCCACACACCTGCTTTGAACTCCAGGGCGTGCTGATCGTGCCGGACGGAGTGACACCAGTAGGTGGAAAACTTCGTACGTCCGATTTGACGGTCTTGCCCAAAGGTCCGCACCCCACCCAGCTTGAACAACTCAAGCCCTTGCGTACCATGTACGGCAGGGGTTTGCTGGCGGAGTACCGGGTGATTTTTGAAAACCAACACCCTTGAAAGAATGCAATTCATGCCAGTCTTTGACACCGCATCTAAGCTTTGGGCCAACCAGCCGATAGCGGCCTATTATCGGGATATCACCATCCACCACCGCCAGCAAGTCGGTGGCTCATGCGTATCCACATGTTTGAGTCTGCTCAGTGGCCAGGAGCCCACTGAGGTGCGTAGCCACGTCAACACCCAGGACCCTGTCAGTTGGAGTCACTATCTGCAAGGCTACGGCATGAAGCTGGCCTATTGCCCAAGCGATTTGCGCCGCTTGCAACACTACCTGCCAGACCTGCTGGCGATTGACGACTTGTTCACCATCAGCACCTACAGCCCACCAGATTCAAGCAGCATAGGTGCAGAGCCCAACGAAGACGGCTGGATATGCGGCTCGCACATTGTGCTGCTGCACCGCAGCACCGTGTACGACACCCGCTACGCTGCACCCATTGCGCTCAATACCTACGCCGACAAGCAGCGCTATGTCAAACGGCTCTTTCGGGTCGTGCCAGTAGACCATGCCCGTGGCTTGTGAGTCGCGCGCGACCGCATGGAATTACCATGCGCATTGCGCACTGATAACATAACAATTGTTATAACTTCAATCCCGCATCACCATGACCGCTCTCAAACTATCGCAAATTGGAAATTCCCTGGGAGTGATCTTGCCCAAGGAGACCCTGGCACGCCTCAAGCTGGTCAAAGGAGATACGGTTTTTATGACCGAAGTTTCCAATGGCGTGACCCTGACCCCTTATGACCCTGATCTGGAAGCACAACTCAAATTAGGCCGTGATTTCATGCATGACTACCGCGACACCTTTCATCAGTTAGCCAAATGAGCGGCTGGCAGTGGGTCAACAAACGTGCGCTGCTGCTGTTGCATGACGAGAGCCTGGCAGAGCACGGTGGCGCAAGCGGCCTGCGAGATGAAGGCCTGTTGGACTCAGCCCTGGCGCGCCCGTTGAATTGTGAGCCGTTCAAAGCGGCAAAACGGGGACGCTTACTCGGCCCCAACTATTTGCGCCACCTGATTCAAATACACGCGCTTGCCAAGGCTTTTCACGTTTAGATGATCGAAGCAGCCAGCAACCTAGGGCACTCGACAGACGACATTTGGATAGAGGCGGAGCTCATTTACAACCTGAGCCCGGCCGATCCGCGCTATGACCCCACTTTTGAGCACAGCGAGAACCGCGTGGCTTGCCGCACACTGTATTGCACAGACTCGCCAGACCTGCTGAACTTTGGCATCCACGAACCCCACTCGGTGATCGGACCACAGGGGTGGCTGTTTGATGATGTGACCGAGCGCCCAGATCAGCCACCCGTTGCGCCTGCCGAGTTGCCGAAGGTTGGGACGATTTATGTGAATGTGGAGATTCGGTACTCGATGCGGGTCGAGCTTGAGCCGGGCATTCGACCGATTCAGGCGGCATAGTCCGGCGCCATGTGGCCCACGAAACCCTGGGGTCACGACTCCAAATCTGCCATTTCTGCATAAAATCACTGCCACTTGGCAAATATGAGGTGGCTTTATGAACACGGCGATGTTGACGATTGAACCTGTGGCGGGCTTGTCTGCAGCATCGGTGCTGGGGGGTGAACCCGTCTTGCACACAGTGCCTGGCTCGGTACTTGAATGGATTGCGCTGGTGCGTCAAGGCGTTTCAGCCAAAGCGGTTGACACAGCGTTGCGGGTCATGGGCATTGGCCAAACCGAGTTGTCTCGGGCGTTGGACATCCCTGAGCGCACCTTGGCACGGCGTAAAAGAGAAGGTGTGCTCAGCCGTGATGAGTCGGGCAAACTGGTGCGCCTGGCACAGGTCATTGAGCGCGCCGTGCAGGTGTTTGAAGATGAGCGCGATGCATTAAGCTGGCTAAAAAGTCCCAATTCGGCGCTGGGTGGCAGCAGCCCGTTGTCACTTTTGGATACCGACTTGGGCGCTGCAGCCGTTACGCGCACCCTGGGCCGCATCGAACACGGCGTATTCGATTGATGACGGCGACACACACCACGGTTTGGCGCATCACCACCCGCCGCTTTGCGGATCAGGCACTGACTGGCGACGGGGCTAGGCTGTACGGTGGGCGCTGGAATCGGGTTGGTCAACCTGTGGTTTATACCGCGCAGAGCAGGTCATTGGCACTGCTGGAGATGCTGGTTCAAGACGAACCCTTGCGTGCCCACTACGTGTTGATTCCGTTGCACTTGCCAGGCGGTGTCAGCACCGAGACCCTGGACCGTCGTGCCCTGCCACCACAGTGGCGCACCGACGCTGGCCGTGGTGCCTTGCAGACACTGGGTGGTGAATGGCTGCGGCAAAAGCGCTGCTGTGTGCTGGCCGTACCCAGTGCGGTGGTGCCAGCCGAGTTCAATTTTTTGATCAATCCCCTGCACCCCGATTTCAAGCACATCACACTGGGGGCGATGGAGACT
Organism: Rhodoferax sp.; assembly: GCA_021738345.1. Lineage (GTDB taxonomy): Bacteria > Pseudomonadota > Gammaproteobacteria > Burkholderiales > Burkholderiaceae_C > Allorhodoferax. Next base: position 8,662 of record JAIPCE010000034.1, read on the forward strand.
CTGGATACGGATAGGCGTTTGGTTTAAGCCGTGCGCATGGGCGCATTGCCACTTTCCATTCGAAGAAAGTGAGCAATTGAAATTATTCCTGATAAGTTTTGATAATTCGAAGTAATCACGGAAAGCCGGTCAGACTGTGGCCAGCAAACTCTCCAGCGGGATGTGCAGGCCGGTATGCAATTTTTTGACCATCTGCAAACTCAGGCGACGCTTGCGGTTGAGCACTTCAGAGACCCGACCACTGCTGCCTATGTAGGGTTCCAGGTCCTTTGGGGTCAGGTTTTGCTGCTCCATTCTGAACTTGATGGCATCTACCGGGTCAGCCGGTCCTATCGGGTAATGCTTTTGCTCGTAAGCCTCAATCAGCGTCACCAGCACGTCACGCTCGTCAGCTTGCTCTGACCCGGCAGGGGCCTGAAATACCGACTCCAGTTGCTTGAATGCCGTGTGCAAATCAGCGTCACAGCGGATAGGTTTAATAATCATTGACAGTCTCCACATTAATTTGATCGTATTGCGCATGGGTTCCAATGAACTTGACCCAAACGATTGCGGCTTGGTATTGCATCTCGACCACCAAGCGGTATTTATTGCCAGCGATATTGAACACCACCCGGTTGTTACCACAGATACTGGCGCTGCCATACTGGTCTTTGATGTTTTGTGGTGTTTGCCAGCTTGCCTTTTGGGCTTCATCATGCCAACTTTGCAAGGCACTCTTTGCGTCAGAGCACCCAAGCTGACTCCAAAACTTCACTAGTGTGCTTTTGGCGATTACTCGCATTCATACATCTCCCGAATTGGGAGAATTATAGCATGCTGCCGCTAGGGACGACTACTGGGTGATGGTGCTTCGTATTTGGTTTCAAGTATTTCGGCAGTGGTAAAGAAGTCAAGCTCTTCGGCAGTACCGGCAGGGGCGTGGGCGCGCAAAATAATTCTTGATAATGTTTGATAATTCGTGCTAATCACAGCAGGAGTCCGCCATGCCCCCAACACCCGAGCCCACCCAAGACCCATTCTTTCATCGCCCCGAGTTGGCCACCGCACTCGCTGACCAAGCCCTCGACACGTCGCTTGGCACCAGTGGCGGCATGTTTTTGGCCGCGCCACGGCGCACGGGCAAATCGACCTTTTTGCGCCAAGACTTGTTGCCCGAGTTTGAACGGCGCAACCTGCATGTCATTTATGTGGACCTCTGGGTCGACAAAGCACAAAACCCAGCGATTCACATCGCCAATGCCATCCGCACCGAGCTGGCGCGCGAAGATGGGCCGGTTGCAAAAACGCTCAAAAAACTGAGCACCATGTCCAAGCTGACCGTGGGTGCCTGGGGCAACGGCCTGAGCTTTGACCTCTCTCAGCTTCATCTGTCAAAAGACGCCACCTTGGCCGATGCACTCAAGGCCCTGTCGAAGGCGAGCCAGAAAAAACTGATTCTGGTGATTGACGAAGCCCAGCACGCGCTGACCACAGAGGAGGGCATCAACGCCCTGTTTTCACTCAAAGCCGCGCGCGACAGCCTGAACACCGACCCCGGCCAGTTCGGCATGCAACTGGTTGCCACCGGCTCCAACCGTGACAAGCTGGCTACTTTGGTCAATGGGCGCGAGCAGGCGTTTTATGGTGCCGACATGGTGCAGTTCCCCACCCTGGGCAAGGACTATGTGCAATGGCTGGTGGGCCGGGCCAAACTTGATCTGGACCTTGACCAGGCCACCGAAGTTTTCCTAAGCCTGGGCTCCAGACCCGAACCCTTTCGCAAAGCCTTGAGCCAAACGCGGCTGCAAACGGCGCTTGCCCCTACACAAGATGCCAATGCATTGCTTGCAAACCTGGCTGCAAAAGGTGTCAGTGATGCCAAAACCGATTTTCTCAACACCGTAGCCAGTTTGCCGCCACTACAGTCAGCTTTGTTGCGTCAACTGGCAGCCGACACTTTGCTTGGGCCAGACGTGCGCCGCCCCGGGCTGTTTTCCGCCGCGATGAAGGCGCGCTTGTTGGCGCGATTGGAAATTGAAATGGGCGCAGCCCACGGGGTGTCAGTTGAAACACCGGCGGTGCAGAATGCATTGGACAAATTACGTGAAGAAAACTTCCTCTGGCGCTCACAGCGCGGGTCTTATTCGGTTGAGGATGAACAGTTTTTGGAGTGGCTGGTGGAGGAGACCGGGGCTTAGTACATAGCCGAGGATTGTCATCAACTTCTTCTCGGCGTTGTACGATTTTTACTGCGGTCTCCTAATGGACGACATGGTGTCAATCGTTTGCGTTCGCTTCTTGCAAACCATCTCCATAGGCGTGCTTGTACGCCTCCAGCATGAACGCTCGACTCAAGAGTGTGTCGCCCTGTTCGTAGTACGCCAATGTGGCCGCTAAGTAGTCGCGGATCGCTGTTACAGGAAATCTCGTGCAAGCATTTCAGCTCGTCACTTGAAAAAAATTCATGATTGAAAAGTCGCGATGGTTGATAGTGAGTTTTCATGAGGTTTAGAGAGCATATTGCGAGATTAACAAAGCCGACACGCGAACGTTCCGCACATCATTATTATCAACACTGCGTTGGATTTACTCACGATGTTTTCGTACACCTTCAGATGGTTTCATTCATCACCCCCTTGCTAAAATTGGCGTAGAACAAAAAGATTATGATCTTCAAGGCTTGGCATGAATCAACAATACTTTGCCTAAAACTTAGTCTGACGCTCCCAGCGCGGGTCTTATGCGGTGGAGGATTAGCAGTTCTTGGAGGGGCTGGTGAGTAGGAAAACTAATCCCCCACCACACCCACCAACTCCCCCGCCACCGGCAAAAACAGCCATTGCTCTACCACCTTGCGACCACTGCTGATCTCTATGGCCTGGGCATAAGCCGCCAATTGCCCAGCATACTCACTCACCAAATCATCCCATTTACCTGCGCCCAAGGGTGACGATTTGTGGTCAATCAGCACCCAACCCTTGGGTGTGTCAAGTAGCAAGTCGATGCGGCCATTCATGATTTGTCCGTTCGGCAGTTCGACGGTGACAGGCACTTCGGCCAAAGGCTTGCAAACCGGCCAGTTTTGCGCAATCCACGCGTGCAGCGCCTGGATTTGTCGGTGCACTGCCTCTGCTGCAATGTGTTGCAGCACATCAAAGCCACGCAACACGGTGCTGACTTCAGCCACAGTCATGGGCTGGCGGGCATCCGTAAAACTGGTCGCCAGGCACGCATGCAGGGCTGAGCCCAAGATACTCCAGTCGATTGGGGTGTGGGCGGACAGGCTGATGCGCGCGCCCACGGGCAGGCACTTGCCGGCGCGTGCTTCCGTACGGCTTGCCGCTGAGGGGTTGGTGTACAGCGGCATACGCGGAGCATGGGGCCGGTTGGTAAACCAATAAACGGGCGCTTTGGGCTTGTTGGCAGATGCGGTGTCTGGAGCGGGCTCTAAAACCCAGTGCGCGCTTGGCACCGTTCGACCGCAGGGCAGTGCAAGCGGGGTACTGGTTTCTTCGCTTGGCAAGTTGGCCAGGCATAGCCAGTCAGCGCCCAGTGTTTCAAGCCAGGGTTCTTGTTTGGCGTTGCCCAAGTGGGTTAACACCAGCAGCTCTCTGGCGCGGGTCATGCTCACATAGAGCAGGCGCTGCGCTTCGGCAGTCGCGGCTGTGTTTAAGCGCGCTGCAACTTCGGTGGCCTCGATGCGGTCGAGCACCGGGATGCCAGTCGCTTGTTTGCCAAACGGCCAGGGCCAATAGCGGATGGCGCGATGTGCCAAGGGGTCAGCGGCCTGCACCGCTTGGGTAGACACTGCGCTGATACCCCACAGGCGGCTGCGCGTGGTGTGGTCTAGGTCGGCCAATATGACCACAGGCCATTCGAGCCCCTTGGCCGCGTGGTGGGTCAACAAGCGCACGGCATTGATGCCGGGCTCGGCCTGCGCGTCTTGTTCTGCATTGGCTTGGGCGGATAACCAAAGCAATAGACCAAAGAGGGTGGCGGCCTGGCGGGTACTGCGGCAGTTGTCCTCAAACTGTGTGGCCATTTCCAGCAGCGCTTCCAGGTTGGCCAGACGTTTGCGCCCCACAGTGGCATCTGGCTGCCATGCCAGCACCCGCTGCGGCAACTGCCCGGCGGTGATGACGCGTTGCATGGCCTCGAGCGGCGACAACAAGGGCAATTCTTTGCGCAAATCTGCCATCAGTGCCACCAAGGGGTGAGCTTGGTCCCCTGTTTCACGCCAGCTTGTTTTGCTGGCGCCGGTTTGGGCCAGGTAGCGCAGGCGGTTAGAAAGCCATGCTTCTGGTTCGGCACCGTCTGCCATAGCAATGATCTCTGCCGTGGCCACCGTGTCGGCAGCGTCGTTGAGCCGGCGCAGGCATGCCAGCGCCAAGGTAGCTTCTGGGCTTGCCAACAAGCCGGGTCTTGCGGTGGCAACGGCCACACCTGCTTGGTGCAAGGCGGCAGCATATTCTGCAATTCGGGTGTGGCTGTAACAAAGAATGGCAATGTCACGCGCTTGCAAGTCGCGCGCAAGGTGGCTGTCCTTATCGGGAATCTGCATGCCAGAGGCCAATAGGCGAACAACACCTTGCGTGATGGCACTGGATTTTTCTGAGGCATTTTTGCCGCCGATGGTCCAATGGGCCAAGGCAGGCTCGGCCAGGGTTTCTTGCCGTTGGGGGGTAAGTGCAATTTCTGCTGCTGCCAGCTCTGCAGCAAACGTTTTTTGAAAAATGGTGTTTACCAGATGCACCAGGGCGGGGCGGGAACGCCACGAGCTACCCAGCACTTGCTTTTGGCCGCCCAGGCTGGGCAGGGCCTGCAGAATGGATTGCATGAGGGCGGTGTCGCTCCCCCGAAAGCCGTAAATAGCCTGTTTGATGTCGCCCACCCAATAGGTGGTGCGGGCCAGCTTGGACAGCTTGAGAAACAACGCCAGTTGGATCGGGCTGGTGTCCTGAAACTCGTCCACCAACAACAAATCAAGCTCGTCCGTCAGCACGGTCGCCACCTCGGGGTGATCGAGCAATTGCAACACCAGGTGCTCCTGGTCGGTAAAGTCGACCACGCCCAGCGCGAGTTTGCGCTGACGGTAGTGGGTGAGCGCCCCCGCGCACAGCTCAAACATCAGTGCCAGGTACTGGCGAATATCGGCGTGCAATTGCGGGTGCCCATCGCACGCGCGTGCCAGGTCCAGCACCGGTTCTGCAAGAGGAATCAGCGCCTTTTCAGGGGCGACTTTGGACAGCGCGATCCATTCCGACCAGGGGGGCGGGTTGTGCGGCAGTTGCCGGGCAAATTTCTCCAGCTTATCGATAAAACTGGCGGTGTTTTTCTTGGGCTTTGCATCTGCTTGCACCGCCTTTTTGAGTTGCGGCAAAGCTAATTGAATGGCCTGCAACAGGTCGTCGGTCAGCGTGCTGCGTAGCGGAGCAGAAAAGTGCGATAGCAAATCGTCGGCGTTGTGCTGCGCAAAACCTGGCAGTTGGGCGGCATCGATGTCGTTGCCGCGCGTCTGCGCCACCAAGGTCTTGAGGTCTGCAGTCCAGTCCTCAATGCCAAGCACGTAGGCCAGTCGCGACAGGGTGGCGACTTGCTGGCCCGTTTGCGCAGCAGAAATGGCTTCGCGCACCAACAGCGTGGCCTGGCCGTCTTCAATGACCTGTTGGCGCGTGGGCATGCCTGCCTCAAAGGCAAAACGTTCCAGCAACGCGCCGCAGACGCTGTTGACCGTGCCAATGCGGGCCTGGCCCATGGCATTGGCCAGGCCAAAGTCGCCTTGTTGCAGCAGGTGTTGGCGCACGCGTTCACGCAATTCGGTGGCGGCCTTTTTGGTAAAGGTGGTGGCGAGCACACCGGCCGGTCTGACGCTGCCGTCTTTGAGCAACTTGCCCAGGGTTTCTGTCAGGGCGTAGGTTTTGCCACTGCCAGCACCGGCGCTAATAAAGGTCAGGCTCATGCGTTTTCTCCCCAACCGGCCAGAACCAGGTAGTCGTTGTAGTTGGCATTAAGGATGTCCATGGCCAGACCATCCACTGGCGCGCTGGGCTCTTGCGCTTCTTCCAGACAGACCTCAATCAAGCCTTGGTCAAGCTGCTGGCGCCGCCATTGCCATGACACAAGAAACCGCTGCCACAGGTGGGCCGCACCTTCATCGGCTACATCTACGTTCTTTTTGACCAGTCGGGCTTGCGCAAAGAAGTCTTGGTCGGTAGCCAATAGCTCGGCGGTGTTGAGCACAAAGTAGGCAAGCCGGGGCCACTGGCCGGTCTTTTGGCGCAGCAACTCCCCATAGATGGCAAGCTGCAGGTGCCGGTTGGCGGCCAGTTTGTCGGGGTATTTTTTGCCGCCCGCCCACTTCATGTCGACGATGGCTTGCTGCCCGTCACTGCGCGTCAACAGCAAGTCGGCAGTGCCAGTGATGTTGCCACCGAGAAATTGGCCATTCAAAACAACTTCAGACTCCACTTGGACGACCTGGGCAGCGCGGAGTTGGGCGCGCAAAATTTGCATGGCAAAGCACAGGGTGCGGCGCAAATAGGCCAGCTCTTGATCTCGACCCGGCATGAGCAAAAGGGCACCTTCACTTTGGACCAGTGCCGCGAAGGCAGGCTCAAACCAGGTCAAAAATGCGTCATCGGTCTGGCCCAGTGCCAAGGGCTGCGTCAGGTACTGTTGCACCAGATGATGGGCCAGGTTGCCATACAGCAGAAAGCTGTCACTCAGGTCCAGGATGCTGCTGGCTTTGAGCGCCGCCGGGTAGGTCAGCACCCATTGGTAGGGGTTAAAAAGAAAGGTTTCCAGGCTGGAGAACGATTCGGTTTCCCGGCGCGCAATGCGGATGTCTGGCGGCAGTTGCCACTGGTCGCGCAGGGTCGGCAGAGGCCTGTGGACTTGGGCGCTCATGTCGCAAGGGCTGGTTGTAGCATCCGGGTTGGCCAGCAATAGCTCAAGCGTCTGCACCCGGGGCGGGTGTTGTTTGTCAAACAAAGACTCCAGCATCAACCACAGCGGGTGCAGCTCAGAGCCAGCGCGCGGCAAGATCAGTGTGAGTTTCTGCTGTGCCATGGCAATGGGCCGCGTCCAGTGCTCGGCCTGCTGACTGAGTACGTCGAACATGGCGGGCAAATCAACGCCAGCATCATGCAAGCTACGCAGTTCGCTGAGTGACCATGGGTAGGGGCTTGGCAGGGCTGGCGCTTGCAGTTGCCACCAAATCACTTGCGTGGCTGGATCCGTGGCAGCACCCGGGGAAGTAATACTGCGGCAGGCGCCCACCTCTGCCACCAACAGCGGATTGGCAGAGCCACGCGCAGTCGCCTGGTCGAGCAAGGTTTGCAATTGCTGTGGGCTGATGCGGCTATCGCCCTGGCGCACCAAAGCCTCAAGTGATTGCAGGCAGGTGTTGGTTTGCGATAGGCCCCCCATCAGGGCGACGCGACGGGCAGCATCCGCGTCCTGGGTACGGCCGCGAAAGTAGTCCGCCAGCGCCTTGACGCGCGCCATGACGGCAAGCAGGGGCGCACCCTGTGCCGGGTCAAAGCGTTCGGGTTCCAACCAGGTGCGAATGCGCTCGCGCACCGGCTCCCAGTCGTAGCCCGCGGTGAGGCACGCGGTTTTGATGTCTGCCAGCGTTGTGTTCCAGGCCGGCCCTTGCCCCATGCCGGGCGAACGGGCCAGCATATTGGCAAGTCGGGTACGGGCAAACCTGGGAAGAGGGCAGATAGGGTGGGTCAAAAACTCCAACAGTCCCACCAGATTCAGCGGGTTCCAAAGTTGCCCCAATGCCAATGGCAATACCTGCAGGGCGGGTCTGGCGGCACTGGTTTGCAAAAAGCCTTGGCGTGCCTGTGCAGCGGCCACCAAAACGTCGTCCAGCAGGGTGGCATCCGGTGCCAGCAATAGGGTTTGGCTAGCCTGATTCCGTGTAAACTTGGCCAATTCTCCCGCTAGCCAACTGCCAGCCAGCGCCCTGGTTTCGGCCTGAACGATGCATAGCGAGCCGTCTTCTTGCCATGTGAGCCGTGGTGGCTTGCCTTGACCTAGACCCTTAAGCGACGCTTGCACCTGCGCCAAAAGACTGGGTTGAGAGGCGGGCTGGGCCGCAACTGCGGGTGTTGCGCGGTTGTCTGTAAGTGGCAGGGCTTGCAACACCACGCGCCAGGCCTTGGGCCACGTGGCGAGCGCGTCAACCAGCGTGACGACAGACATGCGCGGTGTGCGCACCTGCATGGCCTGTTGTACCGCAGCAAGCCGCTCGCCAATGCCAGGTTCAAGCGCAATCTGGGTCAGGGCTTCAAGTTCTGCCATGTCCCGTAAACGCCTTGAGGCCGCCGCTTGAAGTCCGGTGCCATGCAACTCCCAGCCGTGCAGGTGCCATTGGTCCCGCCAGGCCAGCAGGGTGGCGGCCGTGCCGAGTGCATCGACCTCGAAGCTCTGGTGGTAGAAGCGATCCGGCCCGTTGAGCTGCTTGAGCCGTTGTCGGTACTGCAAAATGCGCTCGGCGTTGGAGCTTGCGGTGCGCAGCAGACCGAGCTGGGTTTCAAGCAAATTGAGCATACCCAGCGGACCGGTGGTGAGGGCATCAAGCTGATTACCTGGCGCTTCCCCATGCTGACCATCTAGTTCACGGCCCAGACGAATCTTCATTAAATCCTCCCTTATTTTAAATTTCACTACCGATTAGCGACAAGTCCGCTCATTGCGTTTCAGTTGCTCGTAGAAATTCTCATGTGACCCGACAGCCAACAAAATGACGGTGGTCGGTTTGAGCTTGTCTGGGATGAGCTCGTAGGCCAGCAGGGCTGCTTGATTGTTGAGCTTGAACTTGTGAACAAAAACACCCGACAAATCTCCACGCTTTTCTTCCCCACACTGAGGGTTGGCGACGACATCTTTTACCGCTTGGTCAAGCACTAGTTTGTCTTTGGCGTGCATTTTTTTGGCAAAACGCACAAAAGATGGCGACGCAATGACAACGCAGTCAGCCATCGGGCTAGCCAAACTGGTAGGGCACCGCCATGCCAGACTTTACCTCTTCGCGCGAAAGCTGGGCGTCTTGAATCAGGCGGAGAGGCAGGTCGGGATTGTCCAAAACAGCTTTTCCAATACGTGCCCAATACTCTATTTGTTTGGGCACCGAACGCTGCTCTGCTGCTGCATACGGTTTGGCATCTTCGACCAATTTCTCTGACAATTTCAACGCAATGGCCATCAGGATTCTCCTTGGGTGTTGGTTTATTATGTCGTCTACTGCAACCTTTTGCAACTCGTGGTTAGGGCTTGTCCATGAATAAGGGATGCAATGCAAGGCGCAATGCGCGCCCTGCAGCTCGGCTGCACAAACGATTTGCAACGACGCAGTGCGCCCAAATCTGCATGTTATTTGTGGACAAGCCCTTAGCTCATCAATTTCATGGATTTGATGATGTCGATCAGCCCCTGCGTACGCTTGCGCACCGCGTCGGTGTAGGAAATCTCCAGCCAACAGTTGTTGTAAAGCGCCTGGCTCATGCAACTGGTCGCCACCGGCTCCAACCGCGACAAGCTGGCTACTCCTCTTCAATCGCAGTCGCTTGACGCACGGTATATGTGCGCACACAATATGTGTATAGCACGGAGATTTTTCATGAACATCACGCTTTCAGTTGACGAACAGGTGGCACAACGTGCACGAGAGGCTGCGCAAAAGATGGGGAAGAGCCTTAACCAAGTAGTGCGTGATTACCTGGAACAACTCGGAGGCAGCGCACGCCGAGGTCAACAGTGGTCACAATTCGAAGAGCGTTGTCTGAGCTCCAAGGCTCGGCTGGATGGTTGGAAGTTCAATCGCGACGAAGCAAACGAGCGCTGAGCATGGCCACGCGCAGCTTTATCGACACGAATGTCCTGGTGTACGCCGAGGCCAGTGATGAGCCCCTGAAGCAGCGTGTCGCTCTGGACCTGCTCAAGGGTCTGTACGAGCAAGGACTTGGTGTTCTGTCCACTCAAGTTCTGCAAGAATACTGCAACGTAGCACTCAAAAAACTTAAGCTGCCCGGGCAGCATGTGCGCTCACAACTCGATGTTTACGAGCAGTTTGAAGTCGTCCAGGTGACCCCCGCCATCATTCGTGTCGGCTTAGATCTGTACCAGACACGCAGCGTTTCATTCTTTGATGCGATCGTTCTGGCTAGCGCCCACGCTGCGAGCTGCAACGTGGTCTGGACCGAAGACATGAATGATGGTGAGGTGGTCAATGGGGTCCGCATCTCAAATCCCTTTTCTACTGATCTCCTTAGTACGTAGCCAAGGATTGCCCTCTACTTCTTCTCGGCATCGTACGATTTTTTTATTCCCAGCGGACCGGTGGTGAGGGCATCAAGCTGCGGCTGGTGCGCGGTTCCGTGTTGGCCGTCTAGCTCCTGGCCCAAGCGTATTTTCATCACATCCTCCCATTCTGTTGAATTGTTTTGCTACCGGCTGCGCCCGGCCTTGTAGTTGCCGCCCACCTTGCCACCCAGGCCGCTGGCTTTAGCCAGACGGGCCATGGCGGCGCCGGCGTGGGCGTGGGTAATGGCCAGGCCCAGTGCGTCGGCGGCGTCCGGTCCGGGCAGGCCGGGCAGGGCGAGCAGGCGTTGCACCATGGACTGGATTTGGGTTTTGTCGGCGCGCCCGTAGCCCACCACCGCCTGCTTCATTTGCAGGGCGGTGTATTCGGCCACTGGCAAGTTGGCCGACACCAGCGCAGTGATGCAGGCACCACGGGCCTGGCCCAGCAGCAGCGTGGATTGGGGGTTGACGTTGACAAACACAATTTCCACACACGCGCAATCGGGCTGGTAGCGCTGTACCACTTCTGCGATGCCGTCAAACAAGGTCTTGAGCCGCAGCGGGAGCTCGCCTTTGTGCAGGTGGTGGGTGGTGATGGTGCCGCTGGCCAGGTAGCGCATCTCAGCGCCCTGGGCTTCAATGACGCCAAAGCCCGTGGTGCGCAGCCCGGGGTCAATGCCCAGTATCTTCATGCACGATTTTCTAAAGTATGCAGGGAGTCCACACGCCACCGCCTACAGGTCAAAGTGCCAACGCATCGAGTGAAAGAAGACCGGTGCGGCAAAGCACAGCGCGTCAACCCGGTCGAGCAAGCCACCGGCACCCGTGACCGAGCGGCCTTCGGTGCCCCAGCTCGGGATGCCGCGGTCGCGCTTGAGCGCCTTCATGACAAAGTGCCCCATCGACCCTGCCGTGCAGGCAATAAAGGAAAATGCAAATGCTGTCGCCGGAACCCATGGCGTGATGCCGGCCAACAGCGCACCCACGAGACTGGCCACGCTGATGCCAATCCACCAGCTTTGCCAGTTGAAGCTCTGGCTGATGGCGGGGGCCACCGGGGGGCGCCGGAGCTTGCGCGCTGCAAAGTGCTGGGTGACCATGCAGGTCTGCACGACGATCACGAGAAAAAACACCATGAAGGCGTTTTTGTTGTCGTAGCCCGGAAACCTTAGCAGCAGCAACGCGGGCACATGGCTCATGCCATAAATGCAAACCATGATGCCCCATTGCAACTTGGCGTTGCGCTCCAGGAAGCGGGTTGGGTCGTTGGCCAAGGCGCTGGCCAGCGGCAAGGCCAGGAACACATAGACCGGTATGAAAACCGCAAACATGTCAAAGTGATTGGCACCGATCAGCCAATATTGCAGTGGCAGCACCACAAAAAATGCCAGCACCAGACTGCGATGGTCACCGCGGCGGGTCGGCGACAGCGTCAAAAATTCGCGCAGCGCAAAAAAGGAGATCAGCCCAAACACGCTTAAAGCGACCCAGTCACCGGTCACCCAGCCGACCCAAAAGACAAACACCATGATCCAGCTGGTGCGGATCATTTGGTCCACCCCCTTGAGTTCCCGCCGCCACGCTTCGCCCTGCCGCTCGTCCTCGATTTCCCGCAGGGACAGCAAAAATGCGGTGATTTGCGCGATCAGCAGCAGGCCGAAGACCAGTACAAACAGCGCACCAATCTGCTGTGTGGGTGTGAGGTTCTTGAGGTAGTGGTACATGGGGTCGTCTACACGTCGCGCAAGGCAATGACCGCATTGCGGGCGCGCTGCAGAAACGCCAAGCGGTCTTCGCCGGCCTCAAGCTGCATGGGGGCACCAAAGGTAACCGAGCACAGTACCGGCACCGGCACGACTTCGCCCTTGGGTAGCACGTGCTGCACGTTGTTGATCCAGGCCGGCACCAGGACCACTTTGGGGAACTTGACGGCCAGGTTGTACAAACCGGCTTTAAACGGCTGGGGTAGCTCGGCATAGCCGCGCGTGCCTTCCGGAAACAAAATGATCGAGTCGCCGTGGATTAGCGCCTCAAACAGGGGCTCTAACGGATCTTCCTCGGCATTGCGTTCGCGCGAGACGTAGATGACGTTGAAGACGGCCGTGGTCAACCACTCTTTGAAGGGGGTTTTGGTCCAGTAGTCTTTGGCAGCGATGGCCCGCGTGACGGAGCGCAGCTCTTTGGGCAGGGCGGCCCAGATCATGACCAGGTCGGCGTGGCTTTGGTGGTTGGCAAAATAAATGCGTTGCTCTGCCTTGGGCGGGCAGCCATGCCAGCGCGCCTGCGACCCGGTCAGCACCCGGATCAATCCCAGCAGAAAGTAACCCATCAACTTGGCAAGCATGGATGCCATGATACGTCGGCATTGAATGTTTATGGGACTTGGGTGTCGGCCATCCGTCCCATGATGACGGTTGCGCGACCGGACAAATAAGGAGAGTTAGGGAGCTTTTCAAAATACCGGGGTCGCGGCAACATCACGGCCAGGCGCGCGGCTTCATAGGGGCTCAGCGCTGCCGCTGATTTTTGATAATAGTGTCGCGCCGCAGCCTCTGCACCAAAAATGCCCTCACCCCACTCCACACTATTGAGATAGATTTCCAGAATGCGCTGTTTGCTCAGCATCAATTCGAGCAACATCGTCAGCACAAACTCCTGTCCCTTGCGCACCAAAGTCCGTTCGCCCGATAAAAACAGGTTCTTGGCCAATTGCTGGGTAATGGTCGATCCGCCCACCAGTTTCGGAGGTTTGCGCACGGCAGCACGCTGCTCCGCCTTGGAGTTCTTTTCCCAGGCTTTTTGAAGAGCATCCCAGTCGACGCCGTCGTGGGCGGCAAAGCCATCATCCTCGGAGGCAATCACCGCACGTTTCAGATGCTTGGAAATCTGACTGCCATCGACCCATTGCTGGCGCCAGCGCAAGCTGTCTTTCTCGGTCGCAAGACGCCAGGCCTCGGAACGTTCAAAGGTGGTGGATTGCGGCGCAATTACGACCATGGTGGCCACACGCCCCACAAAATACAACTGCAAGGCGAGAAACGAGAGAGCCAGCAAACTGATCCAGCGCAGTAAGGCCTTCATACGTTCACTTCTTGGTGCCCACTTGCGCTTCCAGGGTTTCGTCCCGCGTGAACTTGAAACGCGACACGACAAGTATCTGGTCGGCGTGGCGCCGCATGGCGGGGCTGAAACGCCCGAATGGTCCAGCCGACCGGGCAATGGCGGTGGCCCGGCGATCGAGGGTGCGGTTGCCCGAACTTTCCACGATCTCGGTATCGAGCACTTTACCGTCGTGGTTGATGGTCACGATCATCGTGAGTTCACCGTAAAGCTTCTTGCCCTTGAGCTGCGGAAAATTCTCGGTACCGCGGTCTTCAATGGCGCGACGCAGCGCGTCGTAATACACCGCATAGACCTGTTCACGCACGGCCGGGCTGATGTAGCGCTTTTTGGGGCGCGAGTTTTCGGCGTTGATGCGGCGCTCGATCTCAGCGAGCAATTGGATCAGTTGACGGCGTTTTTCTTCGCGCTCGATCTGGTCTGCGGTAGAAGCTGCCTGTTGCGGGTCGGGTGGCGGCATGGAGGCCAACTGGCTTTTGAGCTGGGCCAGAAGCAGGTTTTGCTGTTCCCGCAGCGATTGCAGCTTGCGCGTGGCCTCCTGATCAGGCGCGTCGCCCCGTTCGGTGAGCGCAGACGGCGGCAACGGACTGGTGGCGCGGCCACTCGCGGCATCGCCACCACCTGCCAGCGAAGCTTGGGCAAACGCCTGTGCCTGTTCGGGCTGCTCATCACTCTTGGCGTTGACCAAAATCACTTCGAGCGGGGTGTCCTTGAACACCCGGTTAAACGTCTCTGGATCCACAAAGCGCACTGTCAACAAAGCCGCATGGAGCGCCATCGACACGCCCAGCGAAATCTGCAGAGTGCTCAGAGACCGGATGTTCACGGGGTGTAATCAGGCACTGGGTTCGCTCGCGGACTCAGCGGTTTCCGACACATCGACCGCAATGGCAAGCGGGCCGGCAACTTCCTCATCGTCACCCTCGGATTCAAGCGCGTCCACAAGGGGTCCTGCCACGGCAAGGTCAAGCCGCTCGGTGACGGTGCCATGAATATCCAGCGTGATCAGGTCGAGTTCGCCGAGCTTGATCCGCACCTGTGCACCGCGCGGTAGTCCCATGGCGCCCATGGCCGGAAACACCAACGGCAATTCTTCGGCACGGACCAGGTTGTCTTTGATGACGGTGGCGGTCAACTCGGTGATGGAGTTTTGCTGCACGTATTGCAGCGTCCAGAAACGCTCCATGGCGCCCTGGTATCCGTTGTAGGCGCTGTAGGCGGCGTCGAAACTGGAGATGATAGAGAAAAGCTCGGCGTCCTTGGGTTTGAATGGCGCCGCCAGTGCAGCGGTCTTTCCATGCTGAATGCAGGCAATGATTTGCCATTGGTTCACCAGATCGGTGTATCGGCGCAAAGGCGAAGTGCTCCAGGCATAGCTCTTGACCCCGATGCCCGCATGGGGCAGCGCCTTCGTTCCCATGCGTACCTTGACGCCAGGCGCCAACGAAGCCTGGCTGCGATAAATGCCGGGCACCCCCAACTCTGCCATCCAGTTTCCCCAGCTGCTGTTGGCCAAAATCATGGACTCGGCCACGATCATGTCCAGCGGTGCGCCGCGCTGACGGGTGGATATCTGGACGATCTCGGCGCCTTGTGGCTCCGGCCCAGTGACTGCGAGCAGGCGGAAGTTGTAGTCCGGCCGGTTAAATGTTTCTGGTTTACCACGCACCAGTTCACGTTTGGACTTGAGGTCTTTTGCCAGTCGAAACAAAAAAGACAAGTACAAGCGCAAGTCAGGGTCGGGCTCAACCGCGTCGTCGTGCTCGAAGCTTGGGTCAGTCAGCCAGGGCTCGGTTACGACCGTGTCGAGCTGGTCATGGCGCAAATTGTGGGCGATCGGGACACGCTCCACCCGCGATGCAATGCTGCGGATTTCCAGGCTGGCTTCGTCCAGGGTGACATACAGCGACACCGCCGGACATGCGCGCCCTGCCTGCAAGGTGTAGCTTTGCACCAAAGCGTCGGGCAGCATGGTGATCTTGTGGCCCGGCATGTAAACAGTGGACAGGCGCGCGCGACCCAACTGGTCGACCGCGTCGCCAGGACGCACCGCAAGTCCTGGCGCGGCAATATGAATCCCCACAATCACCGTGCCGCTACCTAATCCCTGCACCGAGAGTGCGTCGTCGATTTCGGTGGTTTGTGAGTCGTCGACCGAGAAGGCCTGCACCGGCGCGAGCGGCAGCGCATCGGTGATGGCAGGCGCGGCAATGTTCGGAAACGCCGTGCCTTTGGGAAAGTTTTCGAGTAAAAACCGTTTCCAGTGAAACAGATAGGGCGAAACAATGGCGCCAGATTTCTGTAGCAGGTCCAATGGCGCTGTGTGCGTCGCGCGCGAGGCTTCGACCACGGCCTTGTATTCGGGCGCGTTTTTGTCGGGTTTGAACAAGATTTTGTAAAGCTGTTCCCGAATTGGTTCGGGGCAACGGCCCTGACCCAGTTCCAGGGCCCACTGCCCAATTTGCTGTGCCAGCAGTTTTTTCTTTTCGATGGCCAGCAAGGCCTGCGCAATGATGTCGGCCGCGGCCTTGCGAAAACGGCCCTTGCCCGCGCGGCGGAAGTAATGCGGCGATTCGAACAACTTGAAAAGCATGCCCGCCTGCTCGGCCAGCGGCGCCTGGGCTGAAAAGTAGTCGCGTGCGAGATCGGCAAAGCCAAATTCCTCGTCCGGGGCAAATTCCCAGGCCATTTCCAGCTCGATGCTTTGAGCAATCGCCTGGGCTGACGCAAAAAGCTCGGCTGGTGATGGTTTTTCAAACTTCAGCAGGATGGTCGCGGCCTTGACCTTGACCCTTTTCCCGCTGTCCAACTCCACCTGTGCAGAGGTATCGGCCTCCGACAGCAC
Organism: Rhodoferax sp.; assembly: GCA_021738345.1. Taxonomy (GTDB): domain Bacteria; phylum Pseudomonadota; class Gammaproteobacteria; order Burkholderiales; family Burkholderiaceae_C; genus Allorhodoferax. Next base: position 24,920 of record JAIPCE010000034.1, read on the forward strand.
CCGACCGGCCATGAATTTTCCGGCTTCTTCAAACAGTACAAACATGGGCTCGATTGTCCCATGCTGCGCCGAGTGGGTTTTGGCGCAGGGAATCAGGACTGTGCCAAGAATTCAAGAATCTCTTCGCTGTAGTTGTCAAAGTCGCTCAAGGCGTGGTCGCTGCCTTCCAGCAGTTTGATGTGGCAGCCCGCATAGCGGGCATGCATTTCGCGCCAGTCCAGTACCTCGTCGCCTTTGGCGAAGATCGAAAAATAGCGCTCAGGCTGGGTCAGCATGCCGGGCTGCATGGCGCGTAGTTCATCGACGTATTCGGGGCGGAAATAGAATTTTTCTTCGGCGTTGTGCCATTGCGTGTGCTCGCCAATATATTTGGCAAGATCGCGCGCAGGTTCCACCGCCGGATTGAGCAGCACCGCGCGGCACTGGCAGCGCTCTGCGACGACTGTGGCATAAAAACCGCCGAGCGATGAACCGACGACTGCCATGGACTCCGGCGGCCAGTTACGGATGCCTGCGATCAGCATTTCCATGGCGGCTTTCGGGGACGGAGGCAGGGCCGGACACCACCAGTGAACTTCTGGCAAACGCTCGGCAACCCGTAAGCCCAGGGTGCGAGCCTTGGTCGATTGGGGCGAGGAACGAAAGCCATGAAGATAGAGGATGTGGGTTAGTGTCATAGTCACATGCACGGTTTAGTCAAAGCCGCAAGTCGCGGGATAATTCGGCGATGGCGCAAAAATTTGGTTCAATTTCGCTGCGACAGCGGCTGGCACCCTGGTTTTCGGGGTTCGATGGCCCCTTGGCCTTTGCGGTGTTTCTGTTGGCGTGTGCCGGCATGCTGACCATGTATTCCTCGGGTTGGGACCATGGTACCCGCTTTGAAGACCATGGACGCAACATGCTGATTGCCGGGACCATCATGTTTTTTGTGGCCCAGGTACCGCCACAAAGGTTGATGACCCTGGCGGTCCCCTTGTACGTCTTTGGGGTTGGATTGCTGATTGCGGTGGCCGTATTTGGCATCACCAAAAAAGGTGCGCGGCGCTGGCTTAACGTCGGTATCACGATCCAGCCCAGTGAAATATTGAAAATTGCCACGCCCCTGATGCTGGCCTGGTGGTTTCAAAAGCGCGAGGGCCAGATGCGGACCTTGGATTTTGCAGTTGCTGGAGCCTTGCTGCTGGTTCCAGTCGGACTGATCATGAAGCAACCCGACCTGGGCACCTCGCTTCTGGTGTTGATTGCTGGGGTGTCGGTCATCTTTTTTGCCGGAATGAGCTGGAAACTGGTTTTGCCGCCGGTCGTGATCGGTGCGGTCGGAGTCGTCTTTTTGGTGTTATTGGAGCCGCAGCTGTGTGCCGACGGCGTTCGGTGGCCGGTTTTGCATGACTATCAGCAGCAGCGTATTTGCACCTTGCTTGACCCGACCCGAGATCCACTGGGCAAAGGCTTTCACATCATCCAAGGCATGATTGCCATCGGATCCGGCGGGATGTTTGGTACCGGCTTCATGCAGGGTACACAGACACATCTGGAATTCATTCCCGAGAGGACCACCGACTTTATCTTTGCCGCATTTTCTGAAGAGTTTGGCTTTCTGGGCAATCTATGCCTGATAGCGGCCTTCCTCTTCCTGATTTTGCGCGGATTGGCGATTGCGCTCGAGGCCCCCACTTTGTTTTCACGCCTGCTGGCTGGCAGCGTCACCATGATTTTCTTCGCCTACGCCTTCGTCAACATGGGCATGGTCAGCGGCATTCTCCCCGTAGTAGGCGTGCCCTTGCCCTTCATCAGCTACGGCGGCACCGCCATGGTCACCCTAGGCCTGGCCATCGGAATCCTGATGGCCATCGCTAACTCGAAGAGGCTGGTGCAATCCTGAGACATTGCGGGAAAGACCAAATTTACACGCAGTGAAATTTGCTCTGTCCCCAACTAATCGTCGGATGTTGGAAGTCCGACATTGCGGGAAAGACCAAATTTACACGAGTTTGATGTTTTTGCGGGAAAGACCAAGAGTTACACGCAGTGAACTTTGCTCTGTCCCCAACTGATTAGATTTGCCCTGCCCCCAACTAATCGTCGGATGTCGGAAGTCCGACATTGCGGGAAAGACCAAATTTACACGAGTTTGATTTTTTTTGCGGGAAAGACCAAGAGTTACACGCAGTGAACTTTGCTCTGTCCCCAACTGATTAGATTTGCCCTGTCCCCAACAAATAAGGGGGTTCAAAAAGCCGCGCGGTAAAGCGCCAAAGCGTCTTCGTAGGTCACTTCGCGCGGATTGTTGGCGAGCAAACGCTGTACCTTCATGGCGTCTTCGGCCAGCATGGGAAGATCGACTTCCGGCACTTTTGCCTCACGCAGGGTCTGCGCATAGGGCATGTCGGTGACCTGCTGGCGCATGGCGGCCACAAACGCTGCTGCCGCCTGTGCGTCGTCCGCTGACATCAGTTCAGGCAGGATGGCGCGACCTAATTCGGCGTACTGTGCTGCAGCCACCGGTAAATTAAATTCCAGCACGGGCAGCAGTACCAGCGAGTTGCTGAGCCCGTGGGGTAAGTGGTAGTGCCCGCCCAAGGGGTAAGCGAGGGCATGCACCGCGCCCACCGGCGCGTTGGCAAACGCCATGCCGGCAAACAGCGAGCCTAGCAACATCTTTTCGCGCACACTGGCATCCTGGCCATCGGACACCGCCGAGCGCAAGTTGGGGAACAGCAATTGCAAGGCCTTGATAGCGAGCACATCAGACAGTGGGTTTTTTCGGTTGCGGGTGGTGAACGCCTCTATGGCATGGACCATCGCGTCGACTCCGGTCATGGCGGTGATGGCTGGCGGCAGCCCCAGGGTCAAAAGACTGTCGAGCAGCGCAATGTCCGGATACAACAGCGGTGACACAACGCCCTTTTTCTCGTGACTGGGGGTCGTCAGTATCGAAATCGGGGTCACTTCCGAGCCCGTCCCGGCCGTGGTGGGGACCTGGATCAAGGGAAGTCGGGGGCCGCGCGCCAAACCAATGCCGTAGATGTCGGGCAGCGACTGCGGCGTGCGGGCCAGCAGCGCAACCAGTTTGGCCGTGTCAAGCGAACTGCCGCCACCAAAGCCGACGACACCACTTGCCCCAACCGATCGCGCCAGGTCGACGGCGGCCTGCACGCTAAGTTCCGGGGGGTCAGCTACCACTTCCGAAAATACCGTCACCGCGATGGCTGCGGCCTTGAGCGCCGCCAGCGCTCCATCGAGCAGATTGGCCTTTACCAGTCCCGGGTCAGTGACCAGAAACAGGTGAGTGATTCCCAAACCTGCCGCGATTTCGCCCAGCCGCCGCACCCCGCCTTGTTCACAGATGATTTTTGGGACCGTCTCAAAGATAAAGGGCGTCATAGGTTTGCCTCACTTCACAGGAATGCTGCCATTGTGCGACGAAATCTGTGCTTTCGATGATGCGGTCCTTGTGCGGAAAGTGAAAACACCGCAAAACCAAAGCTTTGTCCCCGCGCCTAAAATGGCCCCATGATTGCACGCGAACCCACCATCGAACGTCTGGCAACAGCCAAGACACTTCTGCTCACCCCCTTTGGCCTCGATGAGACCCACCTGGCCAAAGCCCTAGGCGAGATCAAGGCACACAAGGTCGACGAGGCCGATCTGTACTTTCAGTACACCCGTTCCGAGGGCTGGAGCCTGGAGGAAGGCATCGTCAAAACCGGCTCTTTCAGTATTGACCAAGGTGTGGGTGTGCGGGCGGTGAGTGGCGAAAAAACCGCCTTCGCCTATTCCGACGACATTTCCGAAGCCTCGCTGCTGGATGCGGCCCGTACCGTGCGCACGATTGCCAATGCAGCCCAAAAGGCAAGAGTCAGGGTGCCTGCCAGCAAAATTGCCAAGGCTCGCTCGCTCTATACCCCGGTCGACCCCATCTCCACACTCGACAGCGCGACCAAGGTCGCCTTGCTTGGCAAGGTTGAACAACTCGCGCGCGCGAAGGACCCCCGGGTGGCGCAGGTGATGGCGGGTCTGGCCAGCGAATATG
>JAIPCE010000035.1 GCA_021738345.1 Rhodoferax sp.
CATTACCGCCTCAGGCGTATGGCCCAGGAGCTTGGTATTGCTTATATTACCCGCGAAATCAACCAACAGGCCAAGGCCGGCAATATCAATCATGCACTGCAATACACCGACGCGGATCTGGTTCTGATACTCGATTGTGACCATGTACCCACCAGCGACATTCTGGAAAATACGGTCGGACATTTCGTTGCAGATGCCAAACTGTTTTTGGTCCAGACCCCCCACTTTTTTATCAATCCGGCACCGATTGAGAAAAGTCTGTCGGGCATTGCGGACCCGTCGGTGGAAAGCGATATGTTTTACCGCAAGATTCATTCCTCGATGAACTTCTGGAACGCGAGTTATTTCTGTGGTTCAGCTGCTGTGTTGCGGCGCAGTTACCTCGAAGAAACCGGTGGAATTTGTGGCACCACCATTACTGAGGACGCCGAGACCGCCTTGTACTTGCACGGCCGTGGCTATAACAGCAAATACATCAACAAGCCCATGATTTGCGGGCTGTCACCCGAGTCCTACGATGACTATGTGTCGCAACACACACGCTGGGCGCAGGGCATGGTTCAATTGCTTATATTGAATAACCCACTGACAAATTCCGGGTTGACCATGGCCCAACGCATTACCTATTTTAATTCGTGTTTTTTCTGGCTCTTCAGCTTTGCACGATTTATATACTTCATCGCACCGGCATCGTATCTGGTACTCGGCATGAATGTGTATAACGCTACCTGGATGCAGATTTTGGCGTTTACCGCACCGCATGTGTTGGGTTTGCATGTGGTCATGAACTATTTTTATGGGGGCACGCGACAACCGGTTTTTTCGGAAATTTACGAAACCGTTCAGTCGCTGTTTTTGATTCCAGCGATTATCTCGGTCTTGCTCAACCCCTGGAAACCAAAATTCATCGTAACGCCCAAGGGAAATCTCAACGACCAGGAATACCTGAGCCCGGTTTCTACTCCATTTTTCCTGGTGATCGCCATTAATTTCATCGCGCTCGTGATTTCTGTGATGAAGTGGTTTACCGAACCAGCCTTGCGTGATGTGATTCTGGTGACGGGCATCTGGTGCATCTTCAATATGCTGATGGTGCTGTTGGCGCTGGGCGCTTTTTGGGAGAAAAAACAGGTTCGCAAGTTCTATCGCATCTTTGCGGATGGCCCGGTCCATGTGCATTTTCCGCGCATGGGCTGCACCTTGAGTGGCGAGGTGCGCGACGTTTCCGCAACTGGCATTGGTTTCGAGCTTGCACTGCCTTTTGTACCGGTGCCAGAAGAGCACGTTACGCTTGAAGTGCGCGACAGTTATGGTGCGGTGTTTCATTTTGAAAGCAAAATCAGACGTGCCATCCCGCGCGCGGCCAGCTATTTGTGCGGTAGCGAATTTGTTCTCGACCGGGTATCGCAAAAAGAGGTGATTGCCTATGTGTTTGGTGACAGCCAGCGCTGGAAGGATGTCTGGGACCGAAAATCCCGCGCCAAGGGGACCCCGCGCATGTTGTGGTATTTGACCAAGATGGGGGTGGGGGCTCTTATTGGCAGCACCTGGTCCGTCACCCTGGGCGCACTGCGCACCCTGTACCGGCTTGGCGTAGCGTGGCTCACCACGCCCGTTCTGCGCGATCGCGCATTGACCGTCGGTAGCTGGTGCGTGTATTACTTCCAGCTGGCCTTGGCCTCACTGCTTCAAGTTTTTGACAAGCAACACAAGCGCAAGCTGCAACGTAACGCGGCCAGCGGAAAAGCCGAAATCTACTTCCCGCGCGTCAATGCCTGGGTTATTGGTGATATTTCCGACGTATCTCTCACGGGTATTGGTGTTTTTACCAATGTGCCGTTTGCGATTGCACCGCGTGAACGTGTTGTAATCCTGCCGGTTGGCAAGAGCGGTGCGTCGTTTCGATTTGATTGCCAGATTCAGCGCGTCATAAAGCGCGACGGCAGAATGCTGTGTGGTGCCGAATTCATGGTGGATGTGTTTACCTACCCGCAAATCGTCAAGTTTGTACATGGGGATAGTCGCCGGATGATGCGTGAAGCAAGGCTTTCCACCAGAGAGGTTTCCTCCAGAGCAGGGCCGGCAACGGCGAACCTGTTCAAGCGCGTCACCCAATTTTTTGTGCCGGTACTGAAAAGTCTGCATCTCCGCACTGCGGCGCAGAAGAAACCGATCAAGGAGTTGCATGGTTAGGGTCCTCGTTCTCTTTTTTTTGCTGCTGCAGACGTCGGCTGCACAGGCGCTGGTGTCCAAGGTCCCGCTGCAAAGATTCACCTCATCGGGCACCTTTGAGTTGCGCTGCGTCAGCGGTGGCCAGAACCTGTCCTTCCCGATTCCGGCCCGCTGGGATGTGCGCAAGGCCAGCCTCAGCCTGCAATACATGGTCTCCAACAACATGATTGGTGAGCTGTCGCAGATGGTCGTCAAACTCAATGGCGACCCGATCAGCAAGTTGAAACTCAACCCCCAGGCACCCTCGGCGAATGCCGACATCATGATGCCTCTGGCGCTGCTGGAGGTGGGGTATAACGACCTCTCGTTTCAAGTGGCACAGCACTACCAGACCAATCAGTGCGAGCAGCCCTGCGCGCCGGATCTTTGGACCAACATCAGCCTCAAGGAGTCCTACATCCAGATCGAATACGAGCTCAAGCCCATTCCGCTGCGCCTGGGCGAAGCGTTTGAGATGATGTTTGATCCCAAGCAGTTTCCACAGGCCTCGGTCAACCTGATTACCGATGTGTCGTCCCCCGAGTCCCTGACCATGGCTGGAGTGGTCGCCTCCGGAATTGCGCGGCATTTTGACTATCGCAAGGTCCAGTTTTCGCATTCCAGCGAGGTAAGGCCCGGTGTGGACAATGTGCTGGTGGGTACCACCCAGTTTGCCAACGGCATCCTGGAGCGTTACAGACTCTCGTCGACTGCTGGCCAAGGCGGGCTGATCAAGATCTTTCAGTTGCCCACGCTGTTGGGCGGTTCTTACCGGCACCATGGGCTGGTGGTCGTAAGCGGAGACGACGACCTGGCGCTCAAGGTCGCTGCAAAAACTTTTGCCAATATGTCGTTGCCCTATCCGGGTACCGATGAATTGCGCGCCTTTTCGTTCAGCATGCCCGACATTTCCATGTACGGCGGCCGCCGTGTACTGGCCTCGGACAAGGTGTATGACTTTGGTGCACTGGGCATGTCCAGCTATTCTTTTCAGGGGCAAACTGGCCGACCGGGCAAACGTGGTTTTGGCGTCAATTCATCGGGACTTAATTTTCGACTGCCACCCGATTTTTTGATCAAACAAAACCAATACGCCAAGCTGACGCTGAATTTTGCCTACGGCGCGGGCATGCGCAATGATTCAACGGTGACCATTACGGTCAATGACCAGCAAGTGCGCGATTTGCACCTCGACCGGGCTGGCGGGAACTACGTAGAAGGTTACAAGGTGGACCTTCCCACCTTTTTGTTCAAGCCCGGCGCCAACACCATCACGTTCAGGCCGTATATCAATACCCAGCGCCAAGTGTGCGATGTGGCGATCACCGATGGCCTGTTTGTCACGATCTTTGACAATTCGACCTTGTTTTTCCCGCCCATGCCGCATTTTGTGGAAATGCCCAAACTTGAGCTTTTTGCCCTCAATGGATTTCCGTTTACCCGCTGGCCCGACGGTTTTGAGACCCTGGTATATTTGCCCAAGCCTGACGCAGCGTCGATTGACACGGCGATGAATTTGATCGGCATGATCACCCAGCGCAATGGTTTCCCCCTGTTTGGCACCCAGATTACACTGACCGAACCCCAGGCATGGGATGGCGAGACGCTGGTCATCGGCACAGCGGCCAATATACCCAAATCCCTGATTGATCGCGCACCCATGCAGGTTGAAGGCATCGGCAATGTGCCCTATCCGGTCAACCGCAGTTGGGACAGCGAAACCAGCATTTCGCTGAGCAAGCAGATCAGCGGCTTAGGTGCTGCAAATGGCCTGCTGATGCAGTTTGAATCCGCCTACAAGCGGGGCCGCTCGGTGGTGGTGGCCACCGCGCACACCGAGCCCGACCTGCTCGCACTCGGCGATGCGTTACTGAGCCCAGGCATTATTTCGCGCGTGGCCGGTGACCTGTCCATCATCCGGCTCAATGTGCCGGAGTACGACCTGATCAATTTGTCGGTCGGCAGCAAATACTCCACCGGCAATACGGAGAACACCTCGGTCATTGATGCCTTGCTGTATCGGAGCCCGTACCTTCTGTATGGCCTGCTCGCTCTGGTGCTGATCGCGCTGTGTCTGATTTTCTACAAGGTACTGCAGCGGATCAGGGCAAAACGCAGTACCAGCTGAAACCGCGAACAGCAGCGTAAGTTTGCTTGCCAGTCACTTGTCGTCACGCTTGAGCCTTTGGGAATTTAGCGCGTAACGATAGGGAAGGTCCCGGTGGGCTTGTCCAGCAAGCTAAAAAACTTGCCCAGGTCCAGGGTGCTGCCGTCGATTTTGGTCTCTTTCGACAGCAGCAGATCTTTGGCGCCCGCGCTACCAATCACCATTTTCAGGAAGAAGGCCTTGGTCAGACTCAAAGTGGCATTGGCGTCACTGGCCGGTGCCGCCTTGTGGTGGTGCAGTACGGCATTGTCCAGGGTCAGGACATGGGATTCCTGGACATCCGTGAACACCAGGTTGATCTTGAGCCGGGTATCGCCTGCCTTGTCGGCGTTCAAGTTCGCGGCCATGGCTTCGAGAAATCGCTCGATCGGCGTATGGGTCAGCATATCGAGCATCATTTCCTTGCTCATACCCTGTTTGGGCGGGCCATTGCGCAGCTCCTGGGCACCGACCAGGTAGGCGTTGCGCCAGGTCGCCGCTTCCGCGAGGTATCCCAACTGGTCAAAGCTACGCGCCAGCAACTCTCTGGCCGGCGCATTGCTGCTGTCTGCATACACCACGTGCTTGAGCACTTCGGCGGACCAGCGGTAGTCGCCCACATCAAAGGCGCGCTGCGCCGAGGCCAGGGCCTTGTCGGGTCCGCCAGCGAGCTCCACATAGCGTTTGCCGGCCTCCACCGGGGGCAGGTGGTCGAGGTTGGCCGGGTTGGCATCGTACCAACCCATGTAGTACTGGTAGACCGCTTTGGCGTTATGGCGCACCGTGCCGTAATAGCCGCGCACATTCATGTAATCCTGCAGAGCTTTGGGCAGCTTGAGGCTTTCAGCCACCTCGGGGCCGGTCAGCCCGGCATTGATCATGCGCACGGTCTGGTCATGGATAAACTTGTAGGTGTCGCGCTGCTTGGTGACAAATTCATGGATGCGGTCCTTGCCCCAGACCGGCCAATGGTGCTGGTTGAACACCACTTCGGCGTCGCCTAGCCAGCTCAGGGAGTCGTTCAGGTAGGCTGCCCACTTGAGGGCATCGCGCACCTTGGCGCCACGGATGGTGTAGAGGTTGTGCAGCGTCTGGCTCATCATCTCGGCACCACCAAAAGCCTTGAGATCGGGCAGCGCAAAAACAAACTCCGAGGGCGCCTCGCTGCCTGGCACATTGTGAAAGACAAAGCGCACACCATCCAGCACCACCTCTTGCACCGGCTTGTCGACCAGTAGCGTGGGCTCCAGAATGCCGACCCGACCATAGGCCACCGCCTTGCCCAATCCGGTATCGATCAAACCCTTGGCATTGCGCTGCAAGGGGTTGCCATACATATAGTCGGCACGGCGCACCATGGCCGTGCTCATCAGAATATTCTCGCTGGTCGCCTCTTCCATGAACCCGACCGGCGCCACGATCGGTACCTTACGTTCAGCCGCTTCACCGGCCTCAATGACGCCCAGAGCGCCACCGAAATGGTCGATATGGCTGTGCGTGAACACCAGTGCGGTAACGGGTTTGTTACCCAGGTGCTGGCGGGCAAATGCCATGGCTGCTGCAGACGTCTCGCGTGCAGTCAATGCGTCCACGACAATCCAGCCGGTCTTGCCCTCGATGAGGGTCAGGTTGGCAAGGTCGAAGCCTCGCACCTGCCAGATGTGGTCGTTGACCTTGAACAGACCCACCTGGTTATTGAGCAAGGCCTGGCGCCACAAACTGGGATTGACCGTAGGTGGCGCGTCGCCAGCGACGAATTTGAACGTCTCAAAGTCCCAGATGACGGCACCGTTTTCTCCCTTGATTTGTCCTGTAGGCTTGGCGATCAGGCCGCGCGCGGCATCCGCAAACGAGGCCGGATCGGACAGATTCGAGGATTTTGCAAACGCCGCATGCACCTGCTGAACCTGGGCCACCGCATCGGCAGCACTTGCTGTGCTCGTGCTGGTGTGCTTGCTGCATCCAACCAGTGCGGCCAAGCCCAGTGCGAACGGCAAGAGTAACGAGTTTTTCATGAATGGCTCTCTTGTTTCTTATGCCTAAACGCACACCCTAACCGCAGGACCCCAGGTGCCCGCACTGGGTGCAGTAGTCGCAGCCGTCTTTGCGAATCACCGCATGGGCGCCGCATTCGCTGCACTTTTTGCCAGCCATGACGGGCAGCGGTGCGGTGGCCAGGGCGCTTTCCTGTTGTGGCAGCAGAGCGTCGGTGTCTGCGGGGCTGTCGGTCGCGCTGCTGTCACGGGTTTGTGCGCTCATGCGCTGGGCCTGGATGTTTTGAATCGCGTAGGCTACGGCCGCGACCTCGGAGTCGTGCCACATGGGCACCATCGTGCCATCGGCTTTTTGGTGCATGCCCAGCCGCACCGGCCCCCGGTCCCAGGCGACCTTGCGCATGTCGCCGAGCGCGCGCTCCAAAAAGCCGCCGCGCGCAGCCAAGGACAACAAACGCATGCTGGAGGTGATCCACTGCTGAGACTCGCCGCTTTGGCCCACCGGCATAAAGAACTCAATTGCCCGGTCCACTGTGCCCTTGCCGTCAATCGTCGGCACCGGCAAAAACGAAACCAGCAGGTAGAGGGTCTTGTGGCCTTCCTGGGTCCAGTAGTCAATTTTTTCGGCCACTGCAGACAAGGCACCCTTGGGACGGCGCTCGATCACGGTGCGCATCGGGTCGATCACGGGCGCTACCACGGGCGCAGGTGGAGGAGATGCTTCGGGCTTGGCGGGGGTGGCATCGAGCACCGAGCCCAGAATGGCATTGGGGCGGTACGTGGCTAAGCCCTTCAGGCGCGCCCTCCAGGCTTGCTGATACAGGCCTTTGAATTCGGCATAGGGGTAATCGGCTGGCACATTGACGGTTTTGGAGATGGCCGTGTCGACAAACGGTTGCACCGCCTCCATCATGGCAATGTGGTCGGTGGCGGACATGGACAGTGCCGACACAAAATAGTCGGGCAGCTGATCGACATCGCCGCCTAGCTCGCGGTACATGCGCCAGGCGTGGTCTTCCACCGCGTACTCTGAAGTACTGCCATCGGACTCGCGCTTTTTGCGCCGATACATCCAGGAAAAAGGCGGCTCGATGCCATTCGAGGCATTGTCGGCAAAGGCCAAACTCACGGTGCCGGTTGGCGCAATCGACAGCAGATGGCTGTTGCGAATGCCGTGGCTGCGAATGGCTTGCTGTATCGCGGCCGGCAGGCGACTTGCAAAGGTGCCAGGTGCGAGATAGGCCTCAGCATTGAACTTGGGAAACGCACCCTTTTCCTGCGCCAGAGCCACGCTGGCGGCATAGGCGGCATCGCGCATGCTGGTCGCAATGCGCGCCGCCATGGCGCGGCCTTGCGCGCTGTCGTAGCGCAAACACAGCATTGCCAGCACATTGCCCATGCCGGTAAACCCGACCCCGATGCGGCGCTTGGCGGCAGATTCTGCGCGCTGCTGTGGCAGCGGCCAGAAAGTTACGTCCAGAACGTTGTCAAGCGCGCGTACCTGAATGGCCACAGACTTCTCAAACGCCTCAAAATCGAACGAGGGCGAGCCCGCAAAGCCAAACGGATGGCGCACAAAGCGCGGCAAGATGATGGGGCCGAGGTCGCAGCACCCATAAGGCGGCAGCGGCTGCTCGCCACATGGGTTGGTCGCCTCGATGGCTTCGCAATAATGCAGGTTGTTGTCCCGGTTCATATGGTCGAGAAACAAAATGCCGGGCTCGGCAAAATCGTAGGTCGACTTCATGACCGTGTCCCACAGCGCACGCGCCGGAAGCGTCTTGTAGACCCACTGGCCGTCGTCGCGCTGGCGGGCCTCCTGCGCCATCAGCGTGGCGCCAGGCTTGGCGCGGTGCACCAGGTCCCAGGGCAGGTCGGCATCAAGCGCCTGCATGAACCGGTCAGAGACACCGACCGAGACATTGAAATTGTTCCAGCGCCCCGGCGTGCGCTTGGCCGTGATGAACTCGAGCACATCGGGGTGATCAATGCGCAGCACCCCCATCTGGGCACCCCGGCGCGCACCGGCGCTTTCCACGGTGGAGCACGACTGATCGAATACATTGATATAGCTGCAGGGGCCGGACGCCATCGAGGCCGTGCCTTTGACCTCGGCGCCGCGCGGGCGAATGCGCGAAAAATCGTAGCCCACACCGCCGCCACGCCGCATGGTCTCGGCGGCCTCGCGCAAGGCTTCGTAAATGCCTGGAAAACCGTCCTGGTCCACGCCCTGGATGCAATCGCCCACGGGCTGCACAAAGCAGTTGATCAACGTGGCCTGAATGGTGGTGCCCGCAGCACTCATGATGCGGCCCGCACCGATGGCGCCGGCATAGAGATTGTCGAGAAATATTGCCTCGTATTTGGCGCGCAGGTCCTCGGTTTCTGCGGACGCCAGCGATCGCGCAACCCGGCGAAACAGGTCATCGGCAGTGGTTTCGCCTGGTTTCAGGTATTTTTCCTGCAAGACGTCCTGGCTGATGGGCTGGATGGAGTTGCTTATCGCGCTGGGATTCAATGTGTCACGTTTCATGTAAAGGGTCTTTTGAAAAAAAAAGGGGTTAGGGTTTAAGCGGTCCACAGAGGGTCGGTTTGCCAGTTCGCCACCCAATTCGGCACTTCCGAAGCCGGCATGGGGCGCGCAATGCCATAGCCTTGCGCCAGCTCGCAGCCAAGCGATGCCAGCATTTCACCATGTTGCCGCGTCTCGACGCCCTCTGCAATCACCTGGCGCTGGAACGCTGCTGCCAGGCCGACGATGCCGTGCACGATGGCGAGGTCATCGCTGTCCACCAACATATCGCGCACAAAACTCTGGTCAATCTTCAACAAATCAGCCGGCAAACGCTTGAGGTAAGTCAGAGAAGAATACCCGGTGCCAAAGTCGTCAAGCGCAAACAACACGCCGATGTCCTTGCAGGCATGCATCACCTCGGACACCTGTGCCATGTCCTCCAAGGCGCTGGTTTCAAGCACTTCCAGTTCGAGCCGGGACGGTGAGAGGAGGGGATAGGTCGCCAAGAAGTGCTGCAAGCGCTCGGCAAAACCCGGTTGTTGGAGCTGCCGTGCTCCGATATTGACGCTGACCGGTAAATCGAGTCCACCCTTGGACCAGGCTGCAACTTGCGACAACGCGCTGGCTATCACCCACTCGCCAACCTCGACACTCATGGCATCGTCTTCTATTACCGGCAAGAATGCGGCAGGTGGGAGCAGTCCGCGCTCGGGGTGCTGCCAGCGAATCAAGGCTTCGACGCCGACGACCAGGCCAGTTTTCATATTCACCTTGGGCTGGTAGAACAAGACAAATTGCTGCTGCTCAAACGCCTCGCGAACGGCCTGCATACTTTGGCGCTGGGTCTTGATTGCATCGTCGTGCGCCACATCAAACAGGTGAAAGCAATTTTTGCCACCCTGTTTGGCCTGGTACATGGCCTGATCTGCGTGGCGCATCAAAAGGTCGGCATCTGAGCCGTCCTGGGGATACAGTGTGACACCGATGCTGGCGGACACCTGCATTGGCACGTTGTCGACCGGGACACGGTCCGCCGCTGCGCGCAACAGGCGGGTCAGGATGGGCTCGCAATCACGTGGCTGCTCCAGGTCGACCAGCACCGCCACAAACTCGTCACCGCCGATGCGCGCCAGGGTATCGCTCTCACGCAGGGCGGCCTTCATGCGCTGTGACAAGGCGACCAACAACTTGTCACCGACATCATGGCCATAGCTGTCGTTGACCTCTTTGAATCCATCGAGGTCGAGGTAGGCCACCGCCAGCGACTGGGCGCGCCGCTGGCTCTGCGACATGGCTTGCCGCAGCCGGTCTGCCAACAGGACCCGGTTGGGAAGATTGGTCAGTGGATCAAAATGTGCAATGTGCTCGAGTTGCTGCTCGTGCTCCTTGATGGAGGTGATGTCGGTAAACAAGGCAACAAAGTGGCGCAAGCTGCCGTCGTGCTCGCGCACCGCGCTGACGGTCTGCATCTCGGCGTACAGCTTGCCGTCCTTACGCCGGTTCCAGATTTCACCGGTCCAGTGGCCTTGCTCCAGCAGACTGTTCCACATCGCGCTGTAAAACTCCAGACTGTGGTGACCCGATTTAAGGAAACGGGGATTCTTGCCCACCACCTCTTCGGCGCTGTAACCCGTAATGCGGGAAAACGACTGATTGACTTTGAGAATAGTGCCATTGGCATCGGTGATCATGATGGCCTCGCGGGCATGCGTGAACACGCTGGCCGAGAGCTGGGTCTCTCGGTCCGCGGCCTTGCGCTCACTGATGTCGTTGAAACTTACCCGGACGGCTGGCAAACCTTCAAACAGAATCGGCGTGGATTGCACCTCGACATCAATCGTTTGGCCGTCCAGGCGCAGGAATTTTTCTTCGATTGGGCGTGCCTCCTCGCCATGCTCGACGGCGCGACGAATGCGCTCCATCGCCAGTGCCCGAAAATCGGGATGCACCAGGTCCAGTATCGGTCGACCCACCAATTGCTGCGCAGACTGCGCTCCCATCAGGCTTACTGATGCGGGGTTGGCATAAATTATGATTCCGTCGCGGTAGACACCAATCCCGATCGGCGATGAATCGACCAGGTTCTGATAGCGCTCCTGGCTTTCCCGCAGGGCGGCCAGTGCAGTCTGGCGCTCAGACTCGACACGCGCACCGACATCCAGCATCTGGTTTAATTTGCGCGCCACCTTTTGCAGCTCCTGGGGTCCTTTTCCAGAAACGCGGGCATCTGCGTCGCCTGCGGTCACGCGTGCAACCACGTCGGCCAGTTCCTGCACCGGTCTGACAATCGACCGTCCAACCTGCCATCCCAGCGCCAACGTCAGCGCCAGCAACGCAACGCTGAGCAACAGAATGCGCTTGCGCAACGCGTGGTAGCCTGAGAGCACGTCCCGCTCCTGCAGGCCGGCAACGACCTGCCATCCACTCCCCGGCACACTGGCAAAGGCAAAAAGGCGTTCAATGCCGTCAACACCCTGGGTCTTGATGTAGCCCTCGCTTTTACCGGCCTTCTGACGAACAAAATCGCCGGGAATCGCTTGACCGATCCAGACGTGTGGCTCTGAGGAGCGCATCAGGATGTGGTGGTTTCGGTCGTAGACTGAAAGCAATGCAGTTTGCGCAATGGCTGTCAATTCGCGCTGGCTCAACTTTTCCAGGTCAAGCGGCAGTGCCAGCAGGCCGGAGACCTGCCCGGCGGATTGCCGCAATGGATAAGTAAGTACCGACACCCAACGCCCGCTGTGGGGTGCGAGCACCGCATCGCTGGCATGGAAGCCTGCGCGCTGCAGGCCCTCCTTGAACCACGGTAGTTCGTCAACCCGGGACATTTCTTGGGACCCATGGCCGACCATACAGACGGACCTGCCCTGTGTGTCGAAGATCCCCAGCGCAGTGAACTCGGGATGCAAGCTGACGTGATCCTGCAGGACGGGATCGCAGTGGGTAGGGTCCAGGGCCTGGAGTGCGGACCGCTCGGCAAGGCGCTCCATGAGGGCTGTTTCATCACTCAGAATCTGGGCCAGCCGGATCGCGGTGCCATCGGCCAAGGCCTTGACCCGCTGGTAGCCAGAGTCCCGAGCTTCATCCAGGTCGCCGGCCATTTCAACCATGAGCACTGCCATAAATGGCAGCACGAAGACCATCACAAGGAGCAGCAAGCGGCTCCGAATGGAGAAATTGGGTATGAGCACTTTCACGGCGGCAAATTTAACCACACCCGAGGCAGCCATCGGACGACTTGCGAGAAGAGACTGCGACCGTCTCAGCGTAAGAATCGCTGTGCAGGTCCCGACCGGGCGCTTGGCGCGGCGCCAGTCTCTGTCCCCAGCTTGAAGACACTCACCGCATTTACCAGATCGGAGGCCTGGTTATTCAGGCTGCTGGCTGCCGCTGCCATTTCCTCGACCAGGGCCGCATTTTGCTGGGTGACTTCGTCCATTTGCTTGACCGCTTCACCCACCTGGGACACGCCCAAGGCCTGTTCGCTGCTGGCGCTGGCGATCTCACCCATGATGGCGGTCACCCGGCTGATGGCATCCACCACTTCGGTCATGGTGGCACCCGCCTGATCGACCAAGGCGGTGCCATGGTCGACGCGCTGCACACTGGCATTGATCAGAGCCTTGATTTCTTTGGCGGCGTCGGCGCTACGGCCCGCCAGGGAGCGAACCTCACTTGCCACTACGGCAAAGCCACGTCCCTGTTCACCCGCGCGCGCCGCTTCCACGGCCGCGTTCAGCGCCAGGATGTTGGTCTGAAAGGCAATGCCGTCAATGACCTGGATGATGTCGGAAATCCGGTGCGAGGACTCGTTGATGCCCTTCATGGTCTGCACCACTTCGCCAACCACCGCCCCACCTTTGACCGCCACGGTTGAGGCTGTCATGGCGAGCTGGTTGGCCTCGCGCGCGCTCTGCGCATTCTGTTGGACCGTGCCACTGAGCTCCTCCATGGACGCGGCGGTTTGCTGGAGAGCGCTGGCCTGCGACTCGGTGCGCGCCGACATGTCGTTGTTTCCCTGCGCAATTTCGGCACTTGCAGTGGCGACTCCCTCGGAGCCTGACCGTACGCTGGAAACCACGCGGATCAAACTGGTCTTCATCGCATGCAACGCCTGCAGCAAAAGCCCGATTTCATCCCGGCCGCGAATTTCCACCGGACCACTGAGGTCGCCGGAAGCCACAGCCTGCGCAACTTCCAAGGCCTTGCGCACCGAGGATGTCGTGGTTCGGGTAATAAGAACCATGCACCACACGACCAACCCCATTAACAACCCCACAATGACCGTGCCGGCCAACAATTCATTTTGGGCATCGACGACCGCTTGCTCCAGTTGGCTACGCAGGGCCGCAAAGGCCGCATTGATGAGCAAAAACTGCACATCGATGGTGCGCGTCATGGCAGCAAAATACTCGGTCGATGAGAAGTCGAGCACCTCGGCACGCACAATTTTTTCACCCGCCAGCCGCAGGCCATCGTCGGTTGCGGTCGCCGCTTTGGACACTGCATCCCCCAGGGTGGTCTGCAACGCAGGATTGGCCTCAGCAGCCAAGCCAAATGACTTGCGAGCCGATGCCATGCTGTTCCGAATCGCGTCAGCCATGGCCTCAAAGCGCACCCTGTCGTCGGAGCTGGCGGTACCCCGCACCAGCAACGCAGAGCCACGCGCCCGAAGTTGCCCGAGACCCTCGGTGACCCGCGGCATATGCTGCAACACCGCAATATGCAGGTGATAGCCCGCCGCATTGGGGTCCAGGCTGATGCCGGTCGCGTTGACCACATCGTCGACAAGTGCCAACTGGTCTGCAATGTTGGCCGTTTGACGGGCAAAACTTTCGGCACCCGAAATCGACTTGGCACCCACGGCGGTGGCCACTGCCTTCAAGTCGGTGGAGATTTTCGCCACCAGTGCATCCAGCTTGGGCTCGGCCAGAGCACTGACCGAAGCCTGTACCTTGACCAAGGCCTGGGTCACCTCGACCTCTTTGGCCTGACGCACCGGAGCCTGCGCCGCATTTCCGGCCAGGTACCCTGCCGACAGACCCCGGTGTTGCTGCGTGAGCTGGGTCAGCTTCATCACATCCTGGATCGGCGCCAGACCACGCACCTCTTTTTGCGCGGTGGCAATCATCCCGACATTGATACGCACAAAGAAGTAGGTCGGCACCGCCAACATGAGGGCGGCCAACACGGAAATCAGCAAAAACTTGTGCGCAAACCGCAAGTTGCGAATGAATGTACCCATGGATAACTCCTCGTATTTTTTGTGGCAAGCATCGCAAATGCCACGCTTGCCCGGCTCGATGGCAAGCTCATCTTAACTTGAAAGATGCTGCTTCTGACTAGGAGATTGCGGCATCCATGCCACTCCAGAACCGGGCGCGGTGTGCGTTGTGCGTGGCCCTTGGCCTGCTACACCGCGCGCGGGCGATTGCTAGCTCGGAGTATTCGATTTCCTTCACCCGCTCGTAGTCCACCTTCGCCAGCCAACGTTTGAAGGGCTCAGCCTTCGGCGACGGGATGGACTGGATGATGCGGAACAGGCTTTCAGTGTTGGCGCAATTGGTTGCACGCATCTTTCCGTCTGGGGCTAGCAGTGCAAGGGGGGTACAAGTTGTACCCCAGTTGGCGTTCAGCGTCTGGTCGCGGCTGCGCATCTTTTTGATGTACTGCCGTGGGTCCGCCGAATCGGTGAGCACCACGACGACATCGCTGATTGAAAACCACCATTCCTCGTTATGCCAGACCCGGCGGATGCTCGTCTCCTGAAAGACTGCGATGTAGTTTGCTTGCTCAGTGATTTTTGCGTTTTTGACCATTTTTTCCCCTTTTTGGACTTCATTGGCTAAAATCGTTGTGCAGGCAAGGGCAAGGTTTGTAGAGGCCAGTGGCAACACCGGCGGCCCGAATGGGCGGGGCACTCGAACTTGGGGCCTGCATTTTTTTGCCCGTTTGGGTGCCAATATCACAATTATTGCTGCGGTGTAAGGCACACCAAGTGCTCCATGCGCTCAGTCAGCGCCTCCAAACTGCCCGGCCAAAACTTCAAACTGTAGCCCAATTCACCCGTCTTAGGAATTCCGAGAATTTTCCCCTGACCCGGTTATCTCGAATGCCTGATTTCATATGTACACCAGTTTTGCAACAGCAATCCATTCACATGGAAAGCCAGCTTTTTCTCACAGCTTTCGCCCCCGTCTCCCAAAGTAACCTACGCGCAGCCACTGTTTGGTGTCACGATCAAGCCCGTGGTCGGCTACGTGAATGGCATGCGCCCCTCAACTGATTATGACGCGTGTCAGGACCAAACTCTCCTCCCGAATCTCGCATTCGCGTGCATGGGGCAACAACGTTCAATGTCGTGTGTGAGCAAAAAGCGCTCATCGGGGTCTGTGTCGTGCCAGTGCGGTTCAACTGCCTTGGCTTAAAGTCCCCAAAGTTGTCAATAACTGATCACCTGTCCATCGTGCTCCACATAGGGCTGGTAGGGGCCACTGCCGCTGTGCGAGGCTTGCGAGGCAGGGACAAAATTGCCGTGGTCGATGTCAAAGATATGGATTTCGCCGTCCTCTATCACGTAATACCAGCCATGCAGCGTGAGTCTTCCTGCTTCGACTTCGCGGCGCACCATGGGATAGGCCATGAGGCGCTCCAACTGCAGCACCACGACACGCTGCTCGCTGCGGCGCAGCGCTTCCGGGCTTGACACCACAGGCAGCAGGGCTTCTTGCGCCAGCTCCAGCCAGGCGCGCAAGGCAATGGCTTCGTCCGGTGCCCCATCGTAAGCAGCACGCACGGCCCCGCAATGGCTGTGGCCGCAGACAATGATGCGCTCCACGTGCAGCGTCAGCACCGCATACTCGATCGCGGCGGTGGTGCCATGCAGCCCGTATTTGCCGTCGTAAGGCGGAATAAAGGCGCCCACATTGCGCACCAGAAACAACTCGCCCGGACCGGCCCCGGTCAGCAAATACGGCACCAGACGCGAGTCGGAGCAACCAATAAACAGGGTTTTGGGGTGCTGCCCCTGCGCCACCAGGTCCTGGAAGCGCTGCTGGTGCAGCGGGAAGTAGTCGGATTGAAAACGCCGCAACCGCAACAGCAGTTCGTCCGAGGTGGCGGCATCGGGGGTCATTGCACCAAGGGCGAATCTGCCCGATCCAGGTCGATGCCCTCCACCTGCGCCTGTCCGACCAGCAGACTCATGTACTGGTGCAGCGCTTTGGCGCGGGACTGTAGCGCCAGTTGGGCGGCAATGCGGTCCCGTACCTGGACGTAGGTCTTTTGCTCGCCTTTGCGCCGACCCAGCACTTCAATGATGTGAAAACCGAAGCGGGTATGGACCAGGCGCGGATGCACGCCCATGCCCCATTGCGAGTGCTTTTGGTGAAACAGCTCATTGGCAAGTTCCGGCGCGCAGTCGTCCGGACCCACCCAGCCCAGGTCGCCGCCGCTGGAACCTGTGGGGCAATTGGACAGCTCGGCAGCCAACTGGCCGAAGCGCTCCGGCTTGGCATCCTTGCCAAGCAGTGTCAGCAAAGCTTTTTCGGCATGGACTGCCAGCGCATGGACGTTGACACCTGGAGTCACCGCAAACAGAATGTGGCGCACATGCAGCGCCTGCCCGACCACAAACTGGGCCTTGTTGGCATCGAAGTAGCGCTGGCATTCCTCGTCGGTGGGCTGTGGGGTGACCACGGCTGCATCGACCATGGCCTCTATCACATTGCGATCGTCCTGCGACAGCTCGGGGACCGTAAGTCCCTTGTGGCGTGGCAACAGGCCCGCCTTGACGGCCTGCTGGCGCAGCAATTCGGTATGCGCCAATTCACGCAGCGCGGAGTCTTCGACCAGTTCGCCGGGTGCGTGCAATGAAATACCGTTGATGCTGGCCTGTGGCGATGCCAGGGCCTGGGCAGCCGCTGCACATTGGCATCCGCTGCTACCGCAGCCAGTGCTCACAGAAGAGGTGTTCATGGGACCCGGCTCCTAGTTTTGGCGTTGGCTCAGCGGGGTGCTCGGGGTCATGCCCAGGCGGCGGCTCCGTACCAACTGGTAGGGCCGTACGATATAGGCCAGCGTGCCCACGCCACTCCAGACATGCACTAGACGGGTGAAGGGGAACACCAGGAAGATGCTCATCCCCAGAAACATATGCATCTTGAAGATGAAACCGGCTTCGGCCAGCAGCTCGGGGGCGCCCGCGCGGAAGGTCAGGATTCGCTGTGCCCATTCGGCGAGCTTCATCATCATGCTACCGTCCAGATGCTGCGCAGACAGCGGCACCGTGGCCAGGCCCAAGGCCAATTGCACCCACAGCAGCCACAGCATGAAGATGTCGCTGGTTTTGGAGTTCAGCCGGATGCGGTCATCGCTCAAGCGGCGGTGCAACAAAATAGACACCCCGATAAATCCCAATACCCCAAAGAACCCGCCCGACACCATGGCCATCAATTGCTTGTTGCCGGCGCTGATAAACGCGTCGTACATAAAGTGGGGGGTAAGCAAGCCCACCGTGTGCCCACCCAGCAAAAACAACACGCCCACATGGAACAAATTGCTGCCCCAGCGGAGCTGGCCTGCGCGCAGCAGCTGCGAGGAGTCGCTCTTCCAGGTGTACTGGTCACGGTCAAAGCGCAGCAAGCTGCCCAATAGAAAAACTGTGAGGCAAATATACGGGTAGTAACCGAAAAGAAGTTGGTCGAGGTAGCTCATGCTGTGACTCCTTGCGTTTGGGGACTCTTGCGAACGAAATGAAGGGGTTGAACGTCGCCAGGTTTGGCCTGGCCCTTGGTACTGCAGCCGCCAAAAGCTTCGGGTTCGGCCCAGCTTTCATCCATCGGCTCGTCTTCGGCGATGTGCACCGCTTGCACCCGCTGACCCGCCAGCTCCAGCACCGCACCCAGCACTGCGGCATACGGATTACCGCGCTGCACCAGGGCGCTGAAGATGGCCGTCAGAATGTGGGCCATTTCGCCCAAAAATTCACGCGCCAGCTTGGGCGGCTGGGTCGAGGCAAATTCCAGCACCACGCACAGATGGTCGGGCAACTCTTCGGGGGCCAGCAACAAGCCAGCCTTCTCGTAGGTCTGCGTCAGGTCCACCATCGCCGGGCCGCGTTCACGGGAGTCGCCATGCACGTGCTCAAACAGGTGCAGTGAAGTGGCCCGCCCGCGGTCAAAGGTCTCTACATAGCGCGCCTCGACTTCCATGGGGTCTTGCCGGGTCAACTCGGCGGCGAGTGTACGCAGCTCGTCGCGGCGTGCCGCGGGCACCACGGCCTCCTTGTCAATGGCATCGAGCAACTGCGGCAGATTCGCACGCAGCTCGGCACCTGGGTAGCCCAGCATCAGGGCTAGGGCTCGCAGGGTGTAACGGTTGTCTTTCATTTCAGAAACTCCTTTGCGTCACACGGTGGATTTGATGGGGATCGTTCGGACTTTGGAGCCACCGAACAGGCTGAGCTCCGAGGCACCGTCCGAGCAGCCATTGCCAAACGAAAACCCGCAGCCACCGCGCAAATCGAATGCGTTTTCGGCGTATTCGCGGTGCGTCGAGGGAATCACAAAACGGTCTTCGTAGTTGGCAATCGCCATGATCTGGTACATCTCTTCGACTTGCGCAGCGGTCAAGCCGGTTTGCTCAAGGACCTTGAGGTTTTCCATCTGGTCCACATGCTTGCTGCGCTGGTAGGCCCGCATCGCCAGCATGCGCTCGAGCGCCCGCACCACCGGGCCGGTGTCACCCGCGGTCAACAAATTGGCCAGGTACTGGACCGGAATCCGCATTTGCGAAATGTCGGGAATCTCACCGTTGACGCCGATGTGCCCGGCGTTGGCCGCAGAGGTGATCGGCGACAGCGGTGGCACATACCAGACCATGGGCAGCGTGCGGTACTCTGGGTGCAGCGGCAGTGCCACTTTCCACTCGACCGCCATCTTGTAGACCGGGCTGTTGCGGGCGCCTTCGAGCCAGGCCTCGGGTATGCCGTCCAGGCGTGCCTGGGCAATCACGGCCGGGTCGCTGGGGTTCAGGAAAATATCCAATTGCGCCTGGTACAGGTCCTTGTCGCTTTCCACACTCGCGGCCTCTGCAATGCGGTCTGCGTCGTACAGCACGACACCGAGGTAGCGGATGCGCCCGACGCAGGTCTCGGAGCACACCGTGGGCTGACCGGCTTCAATGCGCGGGTAGCAGAAGATGCATTTCTCTGCCTTGCCGCTCTTCCAGTTGTAGTAAATTTTCTTGTAGGGGCAGCCCGACACGCACATGCGCCAGCCCCGGCACTTGTCCTGGTCAATCAGCACAATGCCGTCATCTTCGCGCTTGTAGATCGATCCCGACGGGCACGACGCCACGCACGCCGGATTCAGACAGTGCTCACACAGGCGCGGCAGGTACATCATGAAGGTGTTCTCGAACTGTCCCACCATGTCCTTTTGCACCTGGTCAAAATTCGCCAGATTGGCATCCTTGCTGCGCTTGGAAAATTCACCACCGAGAATTTCTTCCCAGTTGGGTCCCCACTCGATCTTCTGCATGCGCTTGCCGGTGATCAGGCTGCGCGGGCGCGCCGTGGGCGCAGCCTTGACCTCGGGCGCTGACTGCAGGTGGTCGTAGTCGAAGGTGAAAGGCTCGTAATAGTCGTCAATTTGCGGCATATTGGGGTTAGCGAAGATGCGCATGAGCAACTTCCACTTGCCGCCCTGTTTGGGTTCGATCGAGCCATCGGGCTTGCGAATCCAGCCCCCATTCCATTTGTCCTGGTTTTCCCATTCCTTGGGATAGCCAATGCCGGGCTTGGTCTCCACATTGTTGAACCAGGCGTATTCCATACCAGGCCGGCTGGTCCAGACATTTTTGCAGGTGACCGAGCAGGTGTGGCAGCCAATGCATTTGTCCAGGTTCAGCACCATGGCGATTTGTGCGCGTACTTTCATGTTTTGTCTCCTCAGGCCTGGATGGTGGGGGTAGCTGACTCACCGTCGAGCCAGTCGATCTTGCGCATCTTGCGCACGACCACGAATTCATCGCGGTTGGTGCCTATGGTTCCGTAGTAGTTGAAGCCGTAGCTGAACTGCGCATAACCGCCGATCATGTGGGTCGGCTTGGTCACAATCCGGGTCACCGAGTTGTGAATGCCGCCCCGGGTTCCGGTGATTTCGGCTCCGGGGGTGTTGATGATCTTCTCCTGGGCGTGGTACATCATCACCATGCCGGGGTTCACCCGCTGACTGACCACCGCGCGCGCTGCAATCGCACCATTGGTATTGAACAGTTCGACCCAGTCGTTGTCCACAATGCCCGCCACTTTGGCGTCGTCTTCACTGAGCCAGATCACCGGGCCACCACGATTGAGCGTGAGCATCATGAGGTTGTCGGTGTAGGTGGAGTGGATACCCCACTTCTGGTGCGGCGTGATGAAGTTCAAGGAGATTTCCTTGTTGCCATTGGGCTTGCGGTCCATGATGTCGCCCACGGTCTTGAGGTCCACCGGCGGACGGTAGCTCGACAACCCTTCGCCAAACGCGAGCATCCAGGGGTGGTCGAGGTAGAAATGCTGGCGGCCGGTCAGGGTGCGCCATGGGATCAGCTCGTGCACATTGGTGTAGCCGGCGTTGTAGCTGACCTTCTCGCTTTCCAGACCAGACCATGTGGGGCTGGAAATAATCTTGCGCGGCTGCGCCTGGATGTCGCGGAAGCGGATCTTTTCGTCTTCGCGGTGCAGCGCCAGATGGGCGTGATCGCGCCCGGTGATCTTGGACAGCGCCTGCCAAGCCTTGACGGCGACGTGGCCGTTGGTTTCGGGGGCGAGTTGCAACACCACTTCGCAGGCATCGATATCAGACTCAATCTTGGCCATGCCCTTGGTCACACCTTCGGCGTGAACGCGGCCATTGAGGTCTTTGAGTTGTCCGACCTCGGTCTTGGTGTCCCAGCCAATGCCCTTGCCACCATTGCCGACCTTGTCCATGAGCGGACCCAGCGCAGTGAAGCGCTTGAAGGTGTTCGGGTAGTCGCGCTCCACCACACTGATCTGCGGTGCGGTCTTGCCCGGGATGAGCTCGCACTCGCCCTTTTTCCACTCCTTCACGTCAAAGGCCTGGGCCAGCTCTGCCGGAGAGTCGTGCATCAGCGGCATCAGCATGATTTCCTTCTCGACACCCAGATGGCCGACACATACCTTGCTGAAGGCCTCTGCAAAACCCTTGTAAATTTCCCAGTCACTCTTGCTCTGCCACGCCGGGTCCACCGCGGTGGAAAGGGGGTGGATGAAGGGGTGCATGTCGCTGGTGTTGAGGTCGTTCTTCTCGTACCAGGTGGCCGTAGGCAACACAATATCGGAGTACAGGCAGGTGGTGCTCATGCGGAAGTCGAGCGTCACGAGCAGGTCGAGCTTGCCTTCGGGCGCCTTGGCGTGCCACTGCACTTCGGTGGGTTTGGCTTCTTCGGCGCCCAAGTCTTTGCCTTGCACGCCATGGGTCGTACCCAACAGGTGCTTGAGGAAATACTCGTGGCCCTTGCCACTGGAGCCCAACAGATTGGAGCGCCAGACAAACAGATTGCGCGGCCAGTTGAGTGGGTGGTCCGGGTCTTCGCAGCTCATCTTCAAGCTGCCATCTTTGAGCGACTGCACCACATAGTCCTTGGGGTCCATGCCCTTGGCCTGGGCATCCTTCACCAACTGTATGGAGTTGGTCTGCAACTGCGGTGCGCTGGGCAACCAGCCCATGCGCTCGGCGCGCACGTTGTAGTCAATCAGGCTGCCGCCAAATTTGGATTTGTCGGCCAGCGGTGACAAAATTTCATCTACGCCGAGTTTTTCATAGCGCCACTGGTCAGTGTGCGCGTAAAAAAAGCTGGTGGAATTCATCTGCCGGGGTGGGCGCACCCAGTCCAGGGCAAACGCCAGGGCGGTCCAGCCGGTCTGTGGCCGCAGCTTTTCCTGGCCCACATAGTGCGCCCAGCCGCCGCCCGATTGGCCGATGCAGCCGCACATCATCAGCATATTGATGATGCCGCGGTAGTTCATATCGCTGTGGTACCAGTGGTTCATGGCCGCACCGATGATGACCATGGACTTGCCCCTGGTCTTGTCGGCGTTGTCGGCAAACTGGCGCGCCACGGCAATGATCTGGTCGCGCTTGACACCGGTAATTTTCTCTTGCCAGGCCGGGGTGTAGGGGGTGTCCTGGTCGTAGCTGGTTGCTCCAGTGTCGTCACGCAGGCCGCGACTGACACCGTAATTGGCAGCAGTGAGGTCAAATACGGTGGCGACCAGCATGCTGCGCTCTTCACCAGCCTTGCCCAGCTTGATACGGCGCACCGGGACCTTGCGGACCAAAATATCATCCACGGCAGTGGGCTGCTGGTTGGCACTGAAGTTGGGGGTAGCGATGCCGCCAAAGTACGGAAAACCTACGTCTCCGACCTCGTAGTTGGCAGCACCACCGTCGGCATTGTCTTCCATCAAGCTGAGTTTGAGCTTCACTTCGGCGTTGTCGCGCGCTTCCTTGTTTTCAAGGTTCCACTTGCCCACGTCGGCGCGCCCCTCGGCACCCCAGCGAAAGCCAATCGAGCCATTGGGCAGCACGACCTTGTCATCTTGGTCAATGGCGACGGTTTTCCACTCGGGGTTATTGGCTTGCCCCAATTTGCCATTGAAGTCGCTGGCGCGCACATAGCGACCCGGCACCAGTGTCTTGCGACCGTCGGGCAGCGTGCGCTCTTCGAGCTGCACCAGATTCGGCATGTCGGTGTAGCGGCGCACGTAGTCATCAAAATACGCACTGCGTTTATCGAAATAAAACTCCTTCAGGATGACATGGCCCATGGCCATGGCCACAGCGGCATCCGTGCCCTGCTTGGGGTGCATCCACAGGTCGGCCAGCTTGCTGATCTCGGCATAGTCGGGGGTGATGGCCACGGTCTTGGCACCTTTGTAGCGCACCTCGGTAAAGAAGTGGGCATCGGGCGTGCGGGTCTGCGGCACATTCGAGCCCCAGGCAATGATGAAGGTCGAGTTGTACCAGTCGGCCGACTCGGGCACGTCGGTCTGCTCACCCCATATCTGGGGGCTGGCCGGCGGCAAATCGCAGTACCAGTCATAAAAACTCATGCAAACGCCACCAATCAGCGACAGATAGCGGCTACCAGCGGCATAGCTGACCATCGACATGGCCGGAATCGGCGAGAAGCCAATCACCCGGTCTGGACCGTATTTTTTGGCGGTGTAGACATTGGCGCTGGCAATCAGCTGGTTTACTTCTTCCCAGGTGCTGCGCACAAAGCCACCCAGGCCGCGTTGCTTTTGCCATTCCTCGCGCGCTGCGGGGTTCTCGACGATGCTGGCCCAAGCGTCGACCGGGCTCTTGGCAATAGCCAGTGCGGCACGCCAGTGCTTGAGCAGCCGAGCACGGATCATGGGGTACTTGACGCGGTTGGCGCTGTACAGGTACCACGAATACGATGCACCACGGGCGCAGCCGCGTGGTTCGTGGTTGGGCAGGTCGGCCCGGGTGCGCGGATAGTCGGTTTGCTGGGTTTCCCAGGTCACGATGCCGCCCTTGACATAAATCTTCCAGGAGCACGAACCCGTGCAATTCACACCGTGGGTACTGCGCACAATCTTGTCGTGGGCCCAGCGGTCGCGGTAGGCGTCTTCCCAGGTGCGGTCCTCCGCCGTGGTGACTCCGTGCTCGCCCGAGAATGGCTCCTTGGGGTTGGTAAAGTGGCTTAATCGATCCAGAAAATGACTCATGGAACTCTCCGATAACAAAAATTTGAATCAGCAAAAAGAAGGGGTATCAGGGGTTTTTGATCTCGGCGCCGGAGCGCAGATAAAACCACCAGTTCACGATCAGGCACAGGGCATAAAAGATGGCAAAGCCATACATCGCGTTCTCAGGCGTGCCGGCCTTGATCTGGGCGCCAATCACCACCGGGGCAATAAACGCGCCGTAGGCGGCGACGGCTGAAGTCCAACCCAGCACCGGTCCCGCTTGCTGGCGGTCAAAAATGACGCCTATCGTGCGGAAGGTCGAGCCATTTCCAATGCCACTGGCAGCAAACAACAGCACAAACAGCCACATGAAGGTCTGAAAATACTGCTCGGGTGTGGCAGACCCATAGGCCTGCAGCATGGTGTAACCGACCGCTGCCGAGGCAAACACCATCACCGCCGAGATGATTTGCGTCACGATGGAGCCGCCCACCTTGTCAGAAATCCAGCCCCCCACCGGGCGAATCAACGCACCGACGAACGGGCCAATCCAGGCATAAGTCAAGGCTGACGGTGCATTGGGATTTTTGAGCACGTGCTGCATGACACCATTGGCATCGGGCACGTGGCTAATGCCAAAGATCACGGTAATGGACAGCGGCAGCGCCATCGAAAAGCCAATGAACGAGCCGAAGGTCACGATGTACAACAGCGTCATCGACCAGGTGTGTTTGTTGCCAAAAATCGCAAACTGCTTGGCGATATTGCCCTTCATCTCGCCAAACGCAGCCAGCTTCATCACCGCCAACGTGGCCACAATGGTCAAGGGCAGCGCAACCCACATATTGAGTAGCCCCAAGCCCGTGGGTGCCGGCAAGTACAGGTACAGGCCCAGGCCACCGACCAGGCAGCTCAGCGTCCACAGGTAGATAATCTTGCTAAAGGCGGCAATCGTGCCACCGTAGTTGGGCGACAGTGGCAGCAGGTTGTTCATGCCAAACCAGGCCGCAATCACCAGCGGCAGCAAAATTGCGGCCCAGATGAAGCCCGCGTTCTGGATGAAGGTAGGCGTGCCCGCCACGATCTTGCCCAAAATCCAGCCACTGTCCTTGGTCAAGACCATCGAGCCACCACCGACGGCACCAAACAGGCCCACGGTCATCACCAGGGGAATCAGCACCTGCATGGTGGTCACGCCAAAGTTGCCCAGGCCGGCGTTGAGCCCCAGAGCCGTGCCCTGCTGGCTCTTCGGGAAAAAGCCGGTGATGTTGGACATGGAGCAGGCGAAGTTGCCGCCGCCAATGCCGGACAGGAAGGCGCAGGCCTGGAACACCCACAGCGGGGTGTTTTTGTCCTGTAGCGCAATACCGGTCCAGATGGCAGGCACCATGAGCAGGGCGCTGGTCAGAAAGATGGTGTTGCGCCCACCCGCCAGGCGGATGAAGAACGAGGCCGGAATCCGCATCGTGGCACCCATGAGGCCGGCGATCGCGGTCAGGGTGAACATCTCTGCAGGCTTGAACGGGAAGCCCAGGTTGAGCATCTGCACCGTGATGATGCCCCACATGGCCCATACGGCAAAGCCGCACAAGAGGTTGGGGATAGATATCCACAAGTTGCGGCTGGCAATGCGCTTGCCTGTGTTGGCCCAGAATGTGGCGTCTTCGGGCCGCCAGTCGGCCACATCGGCTCTGGAATAGATTTGTTCACTCATAGTGATGACTCCTGTGTTGCGGTAAATTAGTTGGGGACAGAGCTGGTGCACTGCGTGTCACTGCGGTCTGTCCCACAAGTTCTTAGTTTTGCAGTGAGAAAGAGGTTGCCGTGCTGCCCATGACCTGGGAGCGGCGTACTTCGGTGAAGTACATCCAGAGCAGCGAGACCCAGACCACGCCGTACATCAGCATGAAGGCGCTGGAGCGTACGCCGGTGATGTCCATGAGCGCGCCAAACATGATGGGCAGGACGAAACCACCCAGGCCACCGGCCAGGCCCACAATGCCCGAGATGGTGCCGATGTTGGCGCCGTAGTCGTCGCTGATGTACTTGAACACACTGGCCTTGCCAAAGGCCCAGGCGATGCCCAGAATGAACATCAGCGCGGTAAACAGATAGACGTTGAGGCCAATATGAAAGCTCACCGGGCCGCTAGTGGTCATGATGGTCAGATCGGTCTGGGGGTAAGACAACAGGAACAGGCAAATCCAGCTCACCCACATCACCCACCAGGTCACGGCATGGGCGCCAAACTTGTCCGACAAAACTCCACCAAAGGCGCGCAGCACGCCGCCAGGCAGCGAGAAACAGGCGGCCAGCAAGGCAGCCACCCGAATATCGAGCCCAAACTCGCCCACGTAGTACTGCACCATCCACAAGGACATGGCCACATAGCCACCAAACACAATGCTGTAGTACTGGCAGTACTTGATGACCTTGGGGTCCTTGAGTGCCTTGAGCTGGTCCATGAACTTGACCGAGCTCGGCACCTGGTGGGCGGGGTCGCTGTGGCTGAACATCCAGAACAGCACCAGGGTTCCCAGCATGATCGCGGCATAGACTTGTGGCACCATGGCCCAACCAAAGGCCACCAGCAAAACCGGCGCGACAAATTTATTGACCGCAGCACCCGAGTTGCCCGCACCGTACACGCCCATGGCCATGCCCTGGCGGTTTTTCGGGAACCAGCGCGCGACATACGGCGTGCCGACCGAAAACGAGCCACCCGCCAGGCCCACAAACAGGCCAATTGTGAGGAAGTGCCAGTATTGCGTCGCATACCCCATCATCCAGATGGCGGGTACGGTGATGGCCATCAGTACCGCCATCACGATGCGGCCGCCGTAGCGGTCGGTCCAGATGCCCAGCGGCACCCGAATCAGTGACCCCGTCAGCACCGGCATGGCGGTCAGCAAGCCGAACTGGGTCGAATTAAGGTCCAACATTTTCTTGATCGGTATGCCGATCACGCCAAACATCATCCAGACCATGAAGCACACAGTAAACGCAAGCGTGCTGACAATCAGCACCGACCAGGCATTTTTGGAATTTCGCATTTCAGAAGCCATATTTCCTTCTCCAGAGATATGGCATGACTGTCGAGGAATCCCAAGCGCTTGAACATCCACCATTGGAACGTCTGCGGCATTCCAGAAGAACTAGGGTTTTGATGGGTAGAGTAGTTCTTTAGAACTACTGCCCTGACCCAACCCAGACCCTTATCCGGGTTGGTTTTTCAGGAGTGTTGTGCCGCGTGGATTGACTGAAGACGGGCCAGCATCCTGTTGCCGATTCTTTCAGGGGAAAATGTCTCTTGCGCGAGCTGTGTTACGCGAGATACCCAAGCCCTGTCAGCGCAGGCCATTTTTGCCCTTTGCATCTGCCGTGCCGCATCGGCAATGTTTGGCTCGGCCCACCAGGGGGCATCTGATGCTGAAACAAAAGGGTAGTCGCCCGGCTTCACGGCGCGTCGGCGCCACTTGACCGGAAAGCCGCTGGTCTCGGACAAAAAATCAACATTGCCAGAAAAGTTGGTACCCACTACCGGCTTTCCCAGGAGCATGGCCTCTGCCAAAGTACGACCGAAGCCCTCACTGCGGTGCAAAGATACATAGGCATCACAGGCCTCGATGAGGCCCAATACCTCGCCACGTTCAAGCGTCTGGTTCATCAGCACCACGCGACCATCCTGGGCGCAGGACTGTTCAAAGCGCCGCCAGTCCGGATTGTCGGGTTGGCTGTTCATGGTCTTGAAAACCAGCCCGACCGAATTGTTGTCCACTGCAAATGCCTGGCGAAAGGCCTTCAGCGCGGCCAGCGGATTCTTGCGCGCCAAATAGGAATTGAAGTCAAACACATAAAGAAACAGGAACTTGCCGTGGGGCAATCCGAGTTGGGCGCGTGTTCTTTTGCTTACGCGCGCAATGCTTGCGGGCAGTGGCATCCAGGCGACGGTCGGTGGCCGGGCACGCCTCTGGCTGGCTTGGGAATAGGTGCGGTAGGTAAAGTCTGTGGCAGCCCAAACCTCGTTCACCAGATCAAAGGCCAGATCCCACTGCTTGGGCCATACCGGCAGCTCCCACGGCCACCAGCCAATGTTGTAGCGCCCAGAAAATAGTGACATGCCGCGCTCCAGAAAAACGCGCACCGTATCAAAACCGGTAAGGCAAAAAAGGTTAAATGCGTAAGGCGCTTCGTCCTCGGTGGGGCTGTTCGCGTCGACATGGTCACTAAGATACCGGTCTGACTGTCGCAACTGGTCACCCGGATGAATATTGACCACCTTGAAGGCGATCCCGACGGCAGCGCAGGCCGCTGCCGCCATACGCACGTCCTCGCCAATGCCAAGCTCACCAAAAGCAAAACCGATCAGGTTCAAGCCCAGGGGCCGATCACCAAGGGTTGCTTGTCGCTGGCCCGATGGCGCGCACAGGCCCGAAGCCGTCACCGCGCGCAGGCCCAGCCGATCCGTGGTTTTGGAGCTTGGGGGTTGCTGCACTTCACTGGCAAGGGCAACCGGCGCATGCAAATGTGCAATCGAATCCTGCTCGGCAGTCGGTCTGCGCACTGATGGCGCACCCAGCCAGCTTAGAGCCGGTTCGACATCCCAAACCTGTTGCTCCCAACGCGCCAGTTCCACCCAGGCATCAGGTTTGC